>JABGRG010000085.1 GCA_018648445.1 Rhodospirillales bacterium
ATGCGCAATCAGGTCAAACCTATCCGCCGTCTGGCCATTGCCGCCAACAACTTCGGCATGGGCCGCGAGGTCACGGGATTCAAACCGGAGGGCGCAAACGAAGTTCGTCAGGCGGCCTCGGCTTTTCTGGCCATGCGCGAACGCATCTTGCGCCATATCGGGCAGCGAACAGAGATGTTGGCCGGTGTCTCGCATGACCTGCGTACGCCTTTGACACGCATGAAGCTGCAGCTTGAAATGGCCGGCGACATCGACGGAACCGATGAGATGAAAACCGATGTCGATGAAATGGAGCATATGCTGGAAAGCTATCTGGCGTTCGCCCGCGGCGAAGGCGCGGAACCGACGAAACCGACCAACCTGACCGACCTGCTGCAAGAAGTGGCGGCGCAGGCGCGGCGCAAGGGCGAGGCCATCGATCTTCATTCGGAAGGGGAAATCGCCCTTCCCCTGCGGCCCAACGCCATCAAGCGCGCCCTGACCAATTTGGTTGGCAATGCGCTTCAATACGCCGACCACGTGGCGGTCAACGCCGGTCGTCGGGGCGACGCCATCGAGATCGTCATTGACGACAACGGCCCAGGCATTCCCGAAGACAAGCGCGACGACGTGTTCAAACCCTTTTACCGGCTGGACACGGCACGCAAACCCGGATCCGGCGGCACCGGTCTGGGTTTGGCCATTGCACGCGACGTGGTGCGGGGCCACGGCGGCGACATCGAACTTGACGACGCCCCCGGCGGCGGCCTGCGCGCGCGGATCAGACTTCCACTTTAGGGTTATTCCGGCGCTCTAGAATCGTCCCGGCAGAAAAACGCCATCACGCCATCGGCCCGGCGCAATCCCCGGTCCAGCGCCGCCATGGTCTTGGCGATGTCTGGCGTATCGTCGCGCAACCAGACCCGCACAGCGTTGGCGTAAATAAGCGCCAGCCCATTGACCCGGGCCACGCCCCATATGCCGCTGGACGACAAACCCGCCGCCTCGACCATCCAGGCCATGGAACGCAGAAAACACGGCAGTCCAATCAACCCCACGGTGGGATCGCAGCATTCCCGCAGAACCGCCGCCACGCCCGCCTTATGCGGAGCCAGGGCATCGAACCGTAGCATCAGGACCTCGAACAAACGATCCCGGACGCAATCGTCGGCGTCAGCCGGGCCATCCGCCAGAACGGCTTGGTCGATGCCGCCCATGAAAGCGTCGATAATCGCGGCCTTGGTTGGAAAATGGCCGTGCAATTCCGCCACCGGCACCTTGGCCGCCACCGCGATGCGCCCAAGGCTGGCCCGCGACCACCCGTCGGTCGCCGCGATTTTGAACGCAGCGGCGACAATACGTGCGCGAACGGCTTTCTCGTTCGGCATTTCATGCCCTCCCGAATACACAAAGAGTCTATGCAGCCACGGTGGGCTTGCCAAGCGGCCCCTGAAAAAAAGAAAGAAACTTACCCGGCGAGTTCACGCGAGCGTTTGCAGGCGGCGGCGACGGCTTTGGTGAGGACGGGCTGCCAGCCGTCCTCACCCATGAGAACGGCGAGGGCTTCGGCGGTGGTTCCGCCGGGGCTGGTGACATTTTGGCGCAAGGTTGCGGGCGTCTCGTCGGCCTGATGCAAAAGTTCGCCGGCACCGGCCACGGTGGCCCGCGCCAGACGCGCCGCCAGATCGGCGGGCAGCCCGGCGTCAATCCCGGCTTGCGCCAGGCATTCGGCCAGCAGGAAGATATAGGCCGGGCCGCTTCCCGACACCGCAGTGACCGGATCCATCAGGGCTTCGTCGTCGATCCACGCGACCTCGCCCACGGCTTCCAGCAATTCGCCACACAGGGTCTTGGCGGGCGCGCTTACAAGGGCGTTGGCGCAGGCCACCGTCATGCCCCGGCGCACGGCGGCAGGCGTGTTGGGCATACTGCGAACGATGGGTGCACCCGTGCCCAGAAGGCTCTCGAAATAGCCGATGGTTTTGCCCGCTGCGATGGACAGAAACACGCTTGAGCCCTGCGCGAAACCCATATAGGCGGGAACCACCGCATCCATCATTTGCGGCTTGACGGCCAGCATGACGACATCGGGCGAAAATGTTTGGGGAATTTCGTCGGGCGAAGCGACCACACCCACGCCGCGCGCCTTGGCCCAGGCGACGGCCTCGGCGTTGGGTTCGACGGCCCATACAGCGGTCGGATCAAGTCCGCGATCCAGCCACCCCGCCAGCAACGCGCCGCCCATCTTGCCACAACCGGCGAGAACCAGATTGGTCATATCAGATATCCCCGGAATTTACGCTTGAATTCACGCTTGAATTTACGCTTCGCCGACCGTTTCAACCATGGCCGACGCGATGGCGTCTTCCGGCGATTTGCCGCCCCAGACAACGAACTGGAAGGCCGGATAAAACCGCTCGCATTCATAAACGGCGGTATCCAGCAGGTCTTCCGTCTGTTCGCGGCTGGGTCCCATAGTCCCGCGAAGGGGAAGCGCGTGCCGGTACATGGGAAGCCCCTCTTCGTCCCACATGCCGAAATGACCCAGCCAGATACGCTCGTTCACCTGCCCCAGAAGGCGGCCGACGGCGTCTCTTTTTTCGGACGGAACGCGCATGTCGAATGCGCACGTGAAGTGAAGCGCGCCGACGTCTTCGTTCCATGCGAAATAGAGGCTGTAGTCGCACCAGTGACCGGGAACCTGCGCGGCCATCTCGCTATCGCTGCGGCGGTCGAAAACCCAGTCGTTGGCGGTGACGACCCGTTCGATAACGTCCAGCGGATGGCTGGTTTTGACTTCTTCAAAATACTCTGTGGCCCTCATGCCCGTGCCTCCCCAACCCAGACAAGGCGTCCGGTAGCCAAATAAGGTGAACGACCAAAGCCACAATATCTAGCGCAAACGCCGACATGTTGTGGATAACTCCGGTTCTATCTACCACCTGTAGAGTGCCAAAAGCCGAGTCCCGGCGCAAGCCCTCAATGCGCGGGGCCCGTGGTTTCTTGTGGATAAGGGAATGCAGGCGGGTTCGGCGCCCGGCCCGGAGCTATGCCTTTTTCGGGGCAGCCTTGGTGCGGGCTGCGGGTTTTCTCGGCTTCGCCGCCGGTTTTTTCTCCAGCGCGGCAATGCGTTTTTCCAGCCGTTCCTGTTCGCTGCGCGCCTTTGCGGCCATTGCCTTGACCGCCTCGAATTCCTCGCGCGGCACCACGTCCATCTCGCTCAGTATCTTTTCCAGCTGATTGCGGACAATGGCTTCGATCTCGTCCTTGATGCCGACGATGGTCGTGACCGCGCCGTTGGCGACACGGGCGAGGTCATCAAAAATGCGATTGCTGGTTTGCATAGCTCGGCGTCCCTGGCGAAAAATGATGAATCGTTACCCTAATTATGGGACGCAGCGAGGCTGGGCGCAACTGCTTCGGCTTGCGAGGCAAGGCCCACCGCCCTATAAACAGGACATGATTATTGTCACCGGCGGCGCCGGATTTATTGGATCGAACATCGTCGCGGCACTTGAAGAGCAAGGGCGCGGCCCCGTGGTCGTTTGCGACCGTCTGCGCGACGGCGACAAATGGCGCAACATCGCTAAGCGCGAACTGGCCGATATCGTTCACCCCGACAACCTGCTTTCCTATCTGGATACCCACAAGGCGGGGGTAGACGCGATCATTCACATGGGCGCCATATCGGCGACCACCGAGACCGACGCCGACCTCATCGTCGAGACCAATTTCCGCTTATCAATGGCCCTTTGGAACTGGTGCGCCCAAAACGAGGCACGCTTCATTTACGCATCATCCGCCGCCACCTACGGCGATGGCGCCGAAGGTTTCGTTGACGATGGCGGTCTGGAAGCGTTGTCACACCTGCGCCCGCTCAACGCCTATGGCTGGTCCAAGCACCTGTTCGACCGCCGGATTACGCGGCTGCTCGCCGACAATGCGCCGAAACCGCCGCAGTGGGCCGGGCTCAAATTCTTCAACGTCTATGGACCCAACGAGTATCACAAAGGAACGATGCAAAGCGTCGCCGCCCATATTTTTCCGATTATCAAGGACGGGTCAGCTGCACGGTTGTTCAAATCGCATCATCCCGATTACGCCGACGGCGGCCAGCTTCGCGACTTCGTTTGGGTCGGCGATTGCGTCGATCTGGTGCTGTGGCTGCTCGATCATCCGCTGACCAACGGTCTGTACAATTGCGGCACCGGTCAGGCGCGCAGCTTTGCCGATCTGGCGGGCGCGGTGTTCCAGGCGGCGGGGATGAACACCCGTATCGAATACGTTCCCATGCCCGAAAATATCCGCGAAAAATACCAGTACTACACCGAGGCCGACACGACACGCCTGCGTGCTGCCGGGTTCAACAAACCCTTCACGGCGCTGGAAGAAGGCATGGCCGCCTACGTGCGCGGGTTCCTCGATTCAACTGATCCATACCGTTAACCAGACGCCGCCATGACATTCGTCATCCCATTCCCCTTGATCGACCCGATCCTGTTTGAGATCGGGCCCGTGGCCATTCGCTGGTACGGACTGGCCTATGTGATCGGTCTGGTGCTGGCATGGCGGTATGTGCGACGGCTGGCGGGCGGGCCGCCGCAGGTCGCCAGCCTGCAAGATGTCGATGACTTTCTGGTTTGGGCGACCCTGGGCGTCATCCTCGGTGGTCGGCTCGGTTATGCGATATTTTACCAACCGGCCTACTTTCTGGCCCACCCCGGAGCCATCGTTCAGACGTGGACCGGCGGCATGTCGTTTCACGGCGGATTGCTGGGCGTCGTCATCGCCGGGATCATATTCGTGCGCCGCCGTAAAATCGGCGCGCTGGCCTTCGGCGACATGCTGGCCTGCGCCGCCCCCATCGGGCTTTTCCTGGGCCGCATCGCCAACTTCGTCAACAGCGAGTTGTGGGGCCGCCCGACCGACGTTCCGTGGGCCATGGTTTTTCCCAACGGCGGACCACAAGCCCGTCATCCCAGCCAGATTTACGAGGCGTCGCTGGAAGGAATTGTTCTTTTCATCGTTCTGTTTGCGTTGTGGCGCGTGCCTGCCGTGCGCAACCGGCCCGGAACCCTGATCGGCGTTTTCCTGACCGGCTATTCGGCGGCCCGCGCGTTTGTTGAATTGTTCCGCCAGCCCGACGCCCATATCGGCTTCCTTTTGGGCGGCACGACCATGGGCCAGTGGCTTTCCGTCCCCATGCTGGCGATTGGCCTTTGGTTCATCTTCCGGGCCAAGGCGCGGACGTAAGTCCATGAATACGTTGGGCGGATTGATGATGCGCCGGATCGCCCAGCACGGTCCCATCAATGTCGCGCATTTCATGGCCGAAGCCCTGAACCATCCCCGTCACGGTTACTATGCCAACCGCGACCCGCTGGGTGTCGCCGGCGATTACGTCACCGCGCCCGAAATCTCACAGGTGTTTGGCGAACTGATCGGGCTTTGGTGCGCCGTCACCTGGCAGACCATGGGCTGCCCCGATCCGGTAATCCTGGTGGAACCGGGACCGGGACGCGGCACCCTGATGGCCGACGCCCTGCGCGCCACGCGCTCCGTACCCGGCTTTTGCGACGCCGTGTCCCTTCATTTGATCGAGACCAATCAGGCGCTAAGGTCGCAACAGCGATCGATCGTTGAGAACGCGGGCCTTGCGCGGCCCGCCGCCTGGCACGATGACCTGTCCGGCATTCCCGAAGGCCCCGTTTTATTGATAGCCAATGAATTTCTGGATGTGCTGCCGGTCCGCCAGTTCCAGAAAACGCAAGACGGCTGGTCGGAACGGCTGGTCGGGCTTTCGCAGGACGGAAGCAATCTGCGTTTCGTGTTGAGCCCGCCGAGCGAGCGCCCGGCGTTGCTGGACGAAAGTCTGAATGATGCGCCAACGGGAAGCGTAGCCGAGGTATCCCCCGCCGCGTTGTCGATGGCCCATACGTTGGGCGCGAGGCTCAAGGATAGGGGCGGCGCGGCGCTGTTTATTGACTATGGCTATTGGCCCAGCCAAACCGGAGAGACCCTTCAAGCCGTTCGCAGCCACCAATATAGAGGCGTTCTGGATGCGCCGGGCGAGGCGGACCTGACGACCCACGTGGATTTCGCCGCTTTCCTTCGTTCCGGGACGCAAACGGGTGCACGCGGCTTCGGCCCGCTGGAACAGGGCGAATTCCTGCAACAGCTGGGCCTTCAGGCCCGGGCGCAAAGCCTGAAAGCCTCGGCAACCCCGAAACAAGCAGCGATCATTGATGCCGGTGTCACGCGGCTTTCCGATCCCAACCAAATGGGAACCCTCTTCAAGGCGATTGTTCTTCAAAACTCCGACCTGCCGAACCCGCCCGGCTTTGACTGAAAGACCCCTTTCATATTTAGGGTCTTTCCCTTTATAAACGGACCCCATGATTACGGCATCCTTGATCAATTCCCTAAGCGGCGTCCGACACGGCTTTTTCACCCGGCGCGGCGGTGTCAGCGACGGCTTGTATAATTCGCTCAACTGCGGGTTCGGTTCGGACGACGCGGCGGATAACGTCGCGCAAAACCGGGCCTTGGCCATGGCGTGCATTGATCAACCCGCCGGGGCGCTTGTTACCGCCCGTCAGGTCCATTCGGCCACCGTTGTGGCCGTAAGCCACCCATGGACACAGGAAGAAGCGCCCGAAGCCGATGGACTGGTCACCGACGTGCGGGGCATCGCGCTGGGCATCGTCACCGCCGACTGTACGCCGGTTTTGTTTGCCGATGCCAAGGCAAAGATCATCGGCGCTGCCCACGCGGGCTGGCACGGGGCCAGGGACGGTGTGCTCGAAGCCACCGTTGAAGCGATGGCAAAACTGGGGGCCAGACCCGAACGCATCGTCGCCGCCATGGGGCCGTGCATCCGCATGGGATCTTATGAGGTTGGCCCGGAGTTCAAGGAAACCTTCATGGCGGACGGGGCGGCCAACGAATCCTTCTTTGCGCCCGCACGACGCGACGGTCATTTCCTTTTCGATTTGCCCACCTACGTCTATCGGCGTCTGGCCGCCATCGGCATCAAGGATATCCAGTTGCTGCAAATCGATAATTTCCGTTCGCCCGACCTCTTCTTCAGCCATCGCCGGGCGACGCTGGCCGGTGAGCCCGACAGCGGACGCAATCTGTCGGCAATCGTACTCGGCAAATAGATCGATTTGCGCCATGATGCGCAAATGCGTCGGTTAAAGATCCTTCTTGTCGTACTAGCGACGTTCGCCGCAGCCTGTGGCGAACTGCCGCAACCGTTCGAACACGCCCAACAAAAAATTACCTACCCGCTGGCCGAACTGGCCGTCGACGTGCGCGTACTTCCCGTGGCCGGTTTGCCCGGACCGGCGGGACGGGCGCTGGCCCGCGCCGTGGTCATTAATCTGGGCGCTTATGGGGTCACGGCCAGCCATCGGGAAAACACGGCCAGCCGCTTCGTTCTTGAAGGAAGCATTGAGGAGGCCTTTGGCGCCACCGGAAACCGCGCGACGATGGTTGTCCATTGGGCCTTGCGCGAGACCGGCGGCGAGCAAACGGGCATCCACGTTCAGGAAATCCAATCGGCATGGTCCGATTGGCAGCCACACGACACCGGCACGATCCTGGCCCTCGGCGCGCCGCCCGCCAAGGCCATCGCCGGATTGGTTGGCGTTGACGCGGAACTTCCGCCCAGCGCCATGGGGCAGGTGCGCGAAGGTATTTTCGTTCGGGGTGTCGTGGGCGCGCCGGGGGACGGCAACACATCGCTGGCGGCAGCCATGCGCCGCGCCCTTTCGGTTCTAGGCGTCGCCACCGTCGATAACGCAGAGGCGGCCGCCTATGTCCTTCGCGCGATTGTAACAGCCGACCCGCCGAAGCAGGAAGAGCAGCGCATCGCAATTGTCTGGCGGGTGGAACGCCCGAACGGCGATCTCATGGGCGAAGCGGCCCAGGAAAACGCCATCGATGCCGGAAGTCTGGACGGCAAATGGGGAGCGACCGCCGGATACGCGGCAACCGCCGCCGTCGACGGCATCGAGGAAATCATGGATCGCGGCAAGGCCAGCAAAATGGGGGGCGCGATCACGCTACCCCCCAATTCCGAACTCGTTCCGCCCGCCGAACGTCGTCAATAACCGATGGCGCAGCCGTCCTTGCGGGGATCGGAGCCGCCGGTAAGGACGCCCTCTTCGCGGTCGATCCAGATGCCCTGGCTGCCGCCTTGCGGCTTGTCGGGTGCGCACGAGCGATGGCCCAGCGCGTGAAGCCCGTGCACGGCCTTGGCCGGAACGCCGCTTTCCACCTCGACCATTCCGCCTGCATTGGGGAAGACGCGCGGCTGATCCATGATCTCCTGCATGTCCAGGCCCAAATCGAGCAGCCCGGTCAGCACGTGGGCGTGGCCGCAAGCCTGGTACGGGCCGCCCATGACGCCGAACGGCATAACCGCTTTTCCGTCCTTGGCCAGCATGCCGGGAATGATGGTGTGGAACGGGCGCTTCTTGGGCGCGATGCAGTTCGGGTGATCGGGGTCCAGCACGAACCCGCAACCCCGATTTTGCAACGTTACACCCGACATGGGCGCACACAGCCCGCTGCCAAAGCCGTTGTACAGCGAATTAATGAAGCTGACCGCGTTGCCCTCTTCGTCGACCACGCACAGATAAACCGTATCGGGATGGGCCGGCAGTTTGGGACGCGGCACGTTCTCCATGGCCTTGTCCATGCTGATCAAGGATCGCAGATCGGCGGCGTGATCAGCGGACAAAAGGTACTCCACCGGCACGTCCGCGTGGCGCGGATCGGCAACGAAGGCGTTGCGGTCGGCATAGGCCAGCCGCGTCGCTTCGATCTGGATATGCAGGCGCTCGACCGACATGGGGTCCATGCCCGACATATCGAAGCCCGACAGGATGTTCAGCAAAATCAGCGCCGTGATCCCCTGCCCGTTGGGCGGAATTTCGAAAACGTCGTAGCCCCGATAATTGGTGGAAATGGGGGTTACGTATTCGCCCTGGTGTTCGGCGAAATCTTCCAGGGTATGGAGGCCGCCGAGGCTTTTCAGATAACCGACGATGTCTTCAGCGACGGGGCCGGTATAAAAAGCTTCGGGCCCGTTGTCGGCGATGGCCTGCATGGTCGCGGCCAGCTCAGGCTGCTTGTGAAGCTGGCCGACCTTGGGCGGCTTGCCGCCGGGAAGGAAAATGCGTGCCGCCGTCGGGTCTTTGGCCAGGAGCCCGGCTTCCGCCTCAAAATCCACCGCAACGCGCGACGAAATGGGATAGCCCTCGCTGGCCAGCCGGATGGCCGGTTCCAGGACATCGCCGATGCTCAGTCGTCCATGATCGGCGACCAGCCGCGCCCACGCTTCGACAGCGCCGGGCACGGTCACCGCGTGCGGCGTGTTGCGCTCGATCTTGGAAATTCCGGCGCGCGCGAACCATTCCTGCGTGGCCGCCGCAGGGGCCGCGCCCGAACCATTGTAGCCGATAATCTCGGACCCGCCCTTGGGCGCGATCAGGCAAAAGCAATCGCCGCCAATGCCGGTGGATTCCGGTTCGACAACGCACTGCGCCGCGCACGCCGCAACCGCGGCGTCAATGGCGTTGCCGCCCGCCTGAAGAATATTGATAGCCGCAATCGTCGCCAGCGGATGGGACGTGGCAGCCATTCCGCGCGTGCTATGGACCGGTGAACGACCGGGAAGCTCTAGGTTTCTCACCTGTTTTTCCTCTCTTGGACTTCGTTTCCCCTGAGGCGGCGATTGTTCACACCTGGGCCGTAACCTGCAAGAGAAAATCTCGGCTGGCCAAAATCGCCTCGATGGGGCGATGGGGCGCATAGATTTCCAAAACCGCGATGCCTTCGAAGTTTTGCAGGAACGGCGCAAGGTAGGCGAAGTCGGCCTCGCCCTCACCGAGAGGTAAGTGCTGGCTGTCGCCCGGCGTGTCGCCGTCGTTCATATGGAAATGAACGATCAGGTCCTTGAGCACGTCAAATTCCTCGGCCAGCCCATCGGCGCAATAGGCGTGGCCGGTGTCCAGATTGACTTTAAGGTTGGGCCGCGCGGCCCCCAGAACCATTTCGCGCAGAACCTTGGCATCGGTAGCCACGGAATGGCGGACATGGACTTCGTTTTCGACCGTCAGCACGAGCCCGGCGGCGGCGCAAAGATCGGCCCACCCGGCAATGGTTTCGACCGCCAGCTCGCGCGCATCATTCATAATCGCGGCGCGATCGAACTTGGCGCTGTCAAACGGGGCCTTGCGCCGTTCCAGATCGAAAAGCCGGTTCGCCACCCCCGGATGGATGCCCACGACCGGACTTTCAAGAAGCACCGCCAGATCAATCAGGCGCTTGATCAGTTCAGCGTCGCGCGCACGATCCTCGGGCAGCAGCGAGGCCGGATTAATGTGATCGGGCGCATGAACCGACAGATCAATCCCTTCGCCCCTGGCAATACGCAGAAGTTCGCGGGCCTCGTCGTCGGTCACCGTGGTCGGCCAGAAATAAAGCGGCCCGCATTCAAGCTCGATCCCGGCGAAGCCTTCGCGCGCCGTGAACCGCAGCATGTCGGGCGTGTCCATCACCGGCATCAAGGGCCAGTTACAGGTATAAATTCGAAGATCGCTCATTCGCCTATTTCACCTCGTAATGCTGTGGGCGCGGTTGAATCGATGCGCATCCAGGCCGGGCCGTAACGCTCGAACGCCCACATCAGGCCCATCACGCCAAACACAATGAAAAGGATGGTGACACTCATGGCGCAAGCGATGCCGTAGAAGGACTTGGACGCCGTATCGAAAATGGCGACCGAGGCCAGCTTGTGGGCGGGACTGACCAGGAACACCACCGAAGACAAAGTGGTCATGCCGTCGACGAACACATAGAGCGCACCCAGCAATGCGGCGCGGCGCATCATGGGCAGGATGATCCGCCAGAAGCGCTGGGGCAGCGAGGCGCCCAATATCTCGGCCGCCTCGTCCACCGCCGAATCGAGGCGTTGCAGCGAGGCGCGACCCGCCAGCACGCCCACGAACAAATTCCCGAACATGATGTTCATGACCAGGATGCCCAGCGTTCCGGTCAGCGCCAGTTCCTTGACGCCGAAGGGAAGATTGAAGGCGATGATGTAGCCGATACCGAAAATGACGCCGGGAAGAACCGCCGGAAGCAAGGATATAAACGCGATCAGATTGCCGCCCACCGGTTTGATGCGCTCCACGATATAGGCGATGGCCAGGGCCAGCAAACCGCCAAGGGGGGCGGCGATCAGCGCCACCTTCAAGCTGTCCCACACCACCCGCACGCCAATCCATTCCGACGTGAAAGCGCCCGATTCTCCGCCGATGTAATGTTCGACAGTCAGCGAGTTGTCGATCCCCCAGATTTTGACGAAGGAGCCGATGACGACGGTGCCGTAGAGAACGACGATCAGTGAAATCACGGCCACGGCGACCGATGTTAGCCCGATCTTCGTGACCAGCGGCACCGGCAATTCCGGCGGTCCGGCGGCCACGCCACCGGTATCGAAGCGCTTGCGATGGCCCAACCGTTCAACAAGGAAATAAACGCACAGGGCGGGCACGACGATCCACATGGCGATGGCCGCCGATATCTCGGTGTTATGAAAACCGATGATCTCGTCGAAGATGATCCCCGCCAGGACCGGCATATCCTTGCCGATGACCATGGGGTTGCCGAAATCGGTCATGCTCAGCACAACGCAAAGAATGGCGGCGCGCACGATGCCGGGTTGGGACAGCGGCAAGGTAACGTGCGAGAACACCTGCCAGGGCTGGGCGCCCAAACTGCTGGCGGCTTCCTCAACGCGTCCGTCGTGCTTGGAAAGCACGTTGTCCATGATGATGTAGGCGGGCGGCAGAAAACTTAGAATCTGCGCCACGATGACACCGCCGAGACCATAGAGGTTTTGGTCGTCGGCGTTGATCCAGCCCAATGCATTGTCGAGAATTCCCCGCGTGAACGCCCCTTGCCGTCCGAACAAAAGAACAGCGGCGGTGGCGATGATGACCGGCGGCGAAACCAGCGGAATGAGCGTCGCGTAACGCACCAGATTGGGAAACGGAATGCCGCCACGATTGACCCCGTAGGCGATGGCGTAGGCGATCGAGGTGGTGAACACACAGGCGAAAAATGCCAGAATCAGACTGTTCTTGGCAGCGTTGCGTAACCTCGCATCCAGGATGACGCTGAAATAGTGATCGAGCCCGTAGCCCTGATGCGCGCCCGTGCGAAGTTGCTCAAACTCATCCTTGGAAATCTTCTTTTTCAACTTGAAAGCCAGCGGAATGCGCTTGTGCAGCATGACCAGGGCGACCGGATACTCAGCATCAAACCGCGCCCGAGCAACCGCGCCCAGACCGTCGACGGCCTTCTCGGCGGAAATGATTTGTGAGTCATACGGGCCTTTGCGGTCCCAGCCTACCGGTTTGCCAATCAGTTCCAGCGCAGCGGCCACGGCGTCGATGCGATGGGCGGTCTTGGTTTTGCCAAGCCACCGCGCCATGGACTTTTCGCGAACCGCCGGATCAAGTTTATCCAGCGCATCCGTGGTCATTTCCTTCAGTTCGGGCAATGACATGGGGCCGCTGACCGAGACGCTTTCGATCAGGACCGCGCCCAAAGGAACGGCGATGAAGGTGGCGAGAAGGGCGGCAACAACAAAGGTCGCCACATAACCGGGAAACCGCCTAATGAGCCCCGTCAACCGTCTCATGCATCCTCGGGCGCAAAAACGATGGCCCGGTCCGGCGCAATGGACCACTCGATATCTTCGCCGACATCAAGACCGCCGGCCAGCCAGTCGTAGTTGGAGATATCGGCGAGCATTTGCGTGCCCGCTTTGGTTTCGAAGGTGGCGCGGACCGTCTGGCCGAGGAACGCCACATCGGTCAACCGTCCGCCCAGCTTGTCGGCGCTGCCGTTGGCGCGGGCCAGCGACACATGCTCGGGCCGCACGCAGACAATACATTCGTCACCACCCATCCCGTCCGGGACACGGGCCACAATGTCGTGGCCTTCCACATGAACCAAACCATCCCCGTTGGTCCGCCCCGAAAGACTGTTGCTGGTGCCGATAAAATCGGCGACGAACCGGCTTGAGGGCTTAAGATAAACGTCAACCGGGTTGCCCAGCTGGCGAATGCGCCCCAGATCCATAACGGCCACGCGATCCGACATGGAAAGCGCTTCTTCCTGATCGTGGGTGACATAAACGGTGGTGATGCCGTATTGCTTGACGACGCCGCGAACCTCGGCCCGCAGGTGGGCGCGGATTTTGGCGTCCAGCGCCGACAGCGGCTCATCCAGAAGCAGAATTTTCGGATTGGGCGCTAACGCGCGGGCCAGCGCCACGCGCTGCTGCTGGCCGCCCGACAGTTCGTGCGGGTAACGGTTCTCAAGCCCGCGAAGCCGCGTCAGTTCGCAAAGCTCGGCCACGCGCGCTTCGATTTCGGCGCGCGCGCCGGAACGCACCCGAAGGGCGAAACCGATGTTCTGGGCGATGGTCTGCGTCGGAAACAGCGCGTAGGACTGAAAGACGAAGCCGATCTCGCGCTTGCTGGGGGGAAGGGTTTCGAGATGGCGGCCATTGATGGTCAACTCGCCGGAATCGGCGGTGGTGAATCCCGCGATAATCCGCAAAAGCGTCGTCTTGCCGCAACCGCTGGCGCCGACAAGGGTGACGAACTCGCCCGACGCGATCTCCAGCGACACATCGTCGACGGCAACCGTAGTCCCGAAACGCTTGTTGATTCCCACTAGGCTCAGCTGAGCCATTTATTCTTCCCCTTAAACGCGGGCCCCAAAACGTGGGCCCAAAAACGCGGGATTGGGCCGCAAACTTTGTTGCGGCCCGCCCATCATGCTTTCTTGTCGGCAACAGGCCTATTTTTCGTACTTGGCGGCCCAGCTGCGCTTGAACTCGTTGGCATCCAGCGGACGCCGCATTTTCCACAAATGCACACCCGCCAAATCCACATTGCCAAATCCCGGCACGGCGCCGATACCCACATGCGGCGCCAGCACCTTGGCTCCGGGTTCGCCCATCAGCCAATCCATAAAGACCTTTCCTTCGGCAGCGTTCGGTCCACCGGCGATAAGGCCCGCGCCCTCCATCACGTTGGGCGAAATGCGGCCGATGACCATTTCCACCGGCATTCCCGCGTTGACCTGCTGCAAGATCGCCGTGTCATAGCTCAGCCCGATGACGGTCTCGCCACGCCCGGTCTGGCGCGCCGCTGCGCTGCCCGAGGAATTGTACTGGAAGATGTTCTGATGAACGTTATCGATAAAATTCCAGCCAAAGGCATCGACCATGGTGGAGAAGATGCTTAAGCCCGTGCCCGATTTGGTGGGTGCGGCGATGGTGATCTGGCCCTTGTAGGCAGGCTTGATCAGATCTTCCCAACTGGTCGGCATGGGAAGCCCTTTTTCCTTGAGCAGCTTCGTGTTGACAGCCATGCCCATGATTGTGGCGTTATGGCCCATGTAGAACCCGTCGGCGTCCTTGAAGGCGTCATCGACCGGGCTGTTGTCGGGCTCGTAAGGCTCCAGCGCGCCCGCTTCCTTGAGCTGCTCGAGGGCGATGTCGTTGATCATCCAAACAACGTCGGCCTGCGGGTTGGCTTTTTCAGCGATGATGCGTTCAGTAATCGGACCGGTCGAATCGTTAATGGCGCTCACCTTGATTTCCGGGTGCGCCTTCATGAAGGCGGCCATAACGTCTTTTTCGATTTTCGGATTGGAGGCCGTATAGAGAATAAGATCTCCGGCTCCGGCGGGCGTCCCGCCCAGCACCAAAGCCGCCGCCACGCTCGCCATCGCGCTCACGCCAAATCCACGCAGGAATTTTCGCATATCCACTCCCCCTTGCGCGCTCGCCGCGGACCGGAGAATCCGCCCCACTGGCTCACGCGGTTGCACCAAATAACCCGCAAGGATTAACTCATTGCGACAGGGGGAGAAGCAACCCTCAACTTGCCACATTATCCAACAGAATCAGTCATCTGGACTTGATTTTCGGTTTTGGAGTGTGGTTTTTTGTGGTTTTTGCGACGCAAGTCAACCGCGTTGCAGAACCTGACGCAGCACCGTGCGGGCCTGGCCGCCGCTTTCCACCAGCCGAATGATCCCCATCACCGCGACAACCAGCGCCAGGATAATGACGCTCATGGAACAGGCCAACCCGTAGCGGCCGTTTTCGGCATGCAGGAATATCCCGACCGAGGCCATCATTTGATCTGGACTGACCAGGAAAATCACCGCCGAAAGCGTGACCATGCCGTGCACGAACACGTAAAGCGAGGCCAGCAGAAGCACCCGGCGGATGGTCGGCAGCGTCACCATGAAGAATGTCTGCACCATGTTCGCACCCAGAACCTCGGCGGCTTCGTCGATGCTGGTGTCCACTCTTTGCAAGGTGGCGCGCGCCGCCAGAACGCCGACGAAAATATTGGCGAACAGAACGTTGATGATCAGGATATAGGGCGTGCCGACCAGCGATAATTCGCGAAAACCAAACGGGCTGTTGAAGGCTACCAGATAACCGACGCCGTGCAGAACCCCGGGAACGACGCCGGGCAGCAGCGCGACCAAGCCAATAATATTTCGCCCCGGAATCGTGGTGCGCTCGACCACGTAGGCAACGAGAACGGCGAACACCCCGCCGAAGATGGCCGCCGCCCCGGCAATCTTGAGGCTGGTCCAGATGGTCGGAATACCCATGCTGTCGCTGAAACTGGCATACAGTTCCGAATGGATGGAATAATGGGTCAGGGTCGGCGTGAAATCGATTCCCCAGACGCGGGTGAACGACCCGACAATGATAATTCCGAAAAACGCGACAACCACCACGCAAACACAGCCCGCGACCGTTTCGAGCCCCAGGCGCGCACTTCGCGGCAGTTCCAGTTCGGGCGCGGCCCCGGTGCCCGAGGCCGACACGAACCGGCCCTTTTGACCAAAACGCTCAAAGGCGAAATAGGCCAAAAGCGTGGGTACGATCAGCCAGATACAAAGGGCCGCGGCCAGCGACACATTTTGAAAGCCCACGATCTCGTTATAAACGACCCCGGCCAGAACCGGATAGTTGCGCCCGATCACCAGGGGATTGCCGAAATCGGTCATGCTGAGGATGAAAACGACCATGGCGGCGCGGATAATACCGGGCCGGGTCAGGGGAACGGTGACAAAGCGAAACACCTGCCAGGCCGTCGCGCCCTGACTGGCGGCGGCTTCCTCGACACGGCCATCGTGACGGGCAAGCACGTCGTCCAGTACGATATAGGCGTGGGGCAGGTAACTTAGCACCATGGCCGTCACCACGCCGGCAAAGCCGTACAGGTTGGTGACGTCGGCGTCGATCAGGCCCAGCCCGTCGTCCAGCAGCTTCTTGGTAACCAACCCTTGCCGGCCAAACAGCAAAATGGCGGCAAACGCCATGATGATGGGCGGCGATACCAGCGGCAGCAAAACCAGACCGCGCACCGCGCCGGGCATACGGATGCCGTTTCGATTGATGCCGAAGGCCATGGCATAGGCCAGAATGACGGTAATCAGGCTGGTCAGCGTCGAGACAATCAGGCTGTTGCGTGAGGCGCGCAGCAAACGATCGTCGGAAAAAAAAGTCGTGTAGTTGGCAAGGCTAAACCCCTTGCGCGCGCCGGTGCGCAACAGCTCGAACTCGTCCTTCGATAGGGTTTTGCGCAGCTTGAAGGCCAGCGGAATGCGCTTGTGCAGAACCACCGCCTGAACCGGATACTCGGCGTCAAAGGCATCGCGCCCTTTGCCGTCCAACGCCGCCACGGCTCGCTTCGCTTCGGCGATCTGCAAAACGTACTCGGCCTTGCGGTCCCAGGTCACATCGACGCCGGTGGCGGCCAGCGTCGCCGCCGTCGTTTCCATGCGCTTGACCTTGTCGAGCGAGGCGATCCATTTTTCCATCAGCGCGCCACGTTCGGCTCCGTCCAGCCGATCAAGCGCGTCTACGGTAACCGCGCGCATGGTTCGCGAGTCCAGCGCGCCATCGATGTGTACGCTTTTGAAAAAGACGGCACCCAGCGGAACGACGATGAAGACGAACAACAACAACGCCGCCAGGGCGGAAACAACGTAGGTCGACGTCCGGCTCATTATTCCCCAGCCGCCTCGGAATCTGGCACCTTTGCATTCGTTTTGGCAAACACCGACGCGCGATCGGGCTCGGCCGACCAGCGAACTTCGTCGCCGGGCGACAGACCCAGATCAAGCCACCGTTGGGTCGGCATATCGGCAACGATCATCTCGCCGCCCGGAAGCTGTGAATTGACCCGCACGTTCTGACCCAAAAAGGCAAAGGAACCAATGCGGGCCGACGCCCAGCCGTTGCCCGAAGCGGGCCCCGACAGCTTGACGTGTTCGGGCCGCAGACAAACCGTGCATTCCCCGCTTATGCCGTCGGGTGTGGGCACCGGAATGCCGATGCCGTCGATGCGCACGCCGC
>JABGRG010000086.1 GCA_018648445.1 Rhodospirillales bacterium
GAACGCGCTCAGTCATGGCTGCTTCCGGCTATACGGGTTGACGGTGGAAATGTTGATAACCGATAGGGGCTGCCCACGCCAGCGCAAAGGGCGCAAAAAAACCGCCGCGTCCCTGGGCAGGGAGGCCACGGCGGTTTTTCTGTCTTGGACGTAAATCGTATCAGGCGGTGTGGGGCACTTTCAGCCCGTTTTTAAGGTGCGCCGGATTTAGCAGGAACGAAGAGATCGCCCGGCGAACGGCGTGTGCGAACTGGCGCAGGCCTTCGCTGCGGGCGTCCCTTGCCACGGCCATGCAACGATCCAGTTCATACGCACTGCGTGCGTGACGGGGAGTCAAAACCGAATGTGACATAACCATGTTCCTTATATTTGTGCCGGTTCGTTTGAACCGAGGGGGTATTGCTTTCGCCGAAACAGAAAGTACGCCCGATCCTCTTGAAACATAAGGCATCAAAGGTTCATAATATTTATGAACAAAATTCATAAGTGGGGCAGGTATGGAACGGTCACAGGAAATGGCGGTGTTTGTGAACGTCGTTGACGAAGGCGGATTTTCGGCTGCCGCGCGCATCTCCAACCTGACGCCGTCGGCCGTCAGCAAGCTGGTGACGCGGCTGGAGGGGCGGCTGGGTGTACGCCTGTTGAACCGCACGACCCGGCAATTGCGCCTGACGGCTGAGGGCGAAACCTTCTATCAGCGAAGCCGTACCATCATTCACGAGATCGAAGAGGCCGAGGCCGCCGTTTCGGGAACCGGGAATATGCCGCGCGGAACCCTGCGGGTGATTTCGATGGTCGCCTTCGGCAATTATCAGATCGCGCCGATCCTGCCCGAGTTTGCGGCGCGTTACCCTGATCTTCATGTTGAACTGGAACTGTCGGACGGCAAGATGGATGTGATCGAGGCCGGGGCCGACATTGGAATCCTGCATGGCGACATGCCGGATTCATCGATGATCGTTCATCGCATTGCCGACGACCGCCGCATGGTGGTGGCCGCACCCGGTTATCTGGAAAAATATGGCGTGCCGCAGACGCCGGACGAGCTCTTGCAGCACGAATGTATTTTGTGGTGGAACGCGCAACGGCATCTGAACCGCTGGCCATTTGACGACGGCCACTCGGTAACCGTTCGCGGCAGGATCGTGGTCGATAACGGCGAGACCCTGTTTCGCATGGCCGTCGCCGGTGGCGGCCTGATCCGTCTCGCGGAACTGGTTGCGGGACGGCTGATCAAGGAAGGGCGCCTGGCCCCGGTGCTGACCGAATTCACGCGCGACGACAAGCTGCCGATCTACGCCATATTCCCGCACCGCCGCCATCTGGCCACCAAGGTGCGGGCCTTTATTGATTTTCTTGATGAAAAATTCTTGCCCGTGCCGCCGTGGCGGGCGGCGGAGTAATTAACCCCGGGCAACCGGCGTATAGACGCCCACCGCAGCGCCGGTGCTGTCGGCGATGATGGCGATGCGTCCGACCTCGGGCACGTCGAAGCACGGCCTCAGGATTTTCCCGCCGGAGGCTTCCGCTTTGGCAGTCGCCGCATCCACGTCGGCGACCGTGATGTAGGCGAACCAGTGATTGGGGATGCCTTCAAATTGCTTGTCGTTGATGTCGAACAGGCCCGCGACTTCCTTACCGTCCGCCTGAAAAACCGTATAGACGCCCATGTCGCCCATGTCGGATTCGCGGGAAGTCCATCCGAGAAGCCCGGAATAGAAAGACTTCGCAGCCTCGACATCACGGGTCATCAGCTCGTTCCAGGTGAAGTGACCGTGGTTCGCCATGAGATTTCCTTTCCGCAGGCAATAAATCAAAAAAATGCGTTGGCAGAAAGATATGAACTCGGCAGGCGTTCGCCTAGCGGATTTTCCAACCAAGTTCGGTTGCCCCGACAAGCATCAGGCACGTGGTTCCGTCCGCCCAGCGAATGCCGCGGAACGGACGGCGCGCAATTTGGCCATCAACTACATCGGGTCTTCAGGTTCCAAAAGGCCGACAACGGCCCCTGTTGTGTCGGCGATACAGGCGATCTTTCCGACCTTCGGCACGTCGAAGGGTGGCTTGTAGATTTTGCCGCCCGAGCTTTCCACCTTGGCACAGGTGGCGGCGATGTCTTCCACTTGAATATAGGGGAACCAATGATTGGGGATTCCGTCGAACTGCGCGTCGTTGATGTCCATCATTCCGGCGACGACGGTTTCGCCCGCCTTGAACAAAACGTATCTGTCTGGTTGATCGGCATCCCAGGCATGGGATGTCCAGCCCAGAACCTCTTCATAGAACTTCCTGGCCGACTTCATGTCGCGGGTTTCCAGCTCGTTCCAGCAGAATTTTACCTCAAACGCCATTTTCGAATGCTCCTTGCAAAACCCTTCCGGGAAAAGAACAAAAACAGAACATTTACGGTAGCCAAAATCTTAATTCATTTCAAGACCTTTTGGCGGGGCGTCACACGCGTGCGAGAATCGAGCAGAAAAATCCGTCCGTGTCGGTCGTGGCGGGCGACAGGCGCAGGTAGGGGCCGGAAGCCGGGCAGGGGGCGTCAAAGGTTTCGGACCAGATGTCCGAGACCGGGACCGGTACGAATTCGGGGTGGGCGGCGAGGAAGGTCTCGACGCGGTCTTCGTTTTCTTCGCGCAGCAGGGAGCAGGTGGCGTAGACCATGCGTCCACGGGGTTTGATTAGCCGCGCTGCGTTTTCAAGGATTTCCGCCTGCCGGGCGACACTTTCGTCCAGCCGTTCGGCGCTCATCTGCCATTTTGCGCCGGGGTTGCGCCGCCAGGTGCCCATTCCCGAACACGGCGCGTCGATGAGCACCACATCGGCGAAGCCTTCATTTTCGGCGATCCAGGCGTCGTCCCTTGCGGCCAGCACGTGTTGGTGGATGCCCTCGACCCCGGCCCGCGCGGTGCGCTTGGACAGGCGGCTTAAGAAGCGTTCCTGCGTATCGCAGGCCCAAAGGGTTTCGACCTCGACACCCTCGTTCGCCATTTGCGCGGCCAGAGCCAGGGTCTTGCCACCCGCGCCCGCGCAGAAATCAACCACCGTCATGCCCGGTTTCGCGCCGCAAAGCAGGGAAATGATCTGCGAGCCTTCGTCCTGCACCTCGATCAGGCCCTCGCGAAAGGCGCGTGATCCACGCAGGTTGATGCGGTTCTGGACCCGGATGGCGATGGGCGACCATGGCGTGGTTTCGGTCTTGATTTGCTCGTCGGCCAAAACCTTGCGCGCGCCGTTCACATCGGTACGTACAATATTGACCCGTAAATCCAGCGGCGCAGGTGTGTTAAGCGCCGTCATCTCGCGCGAAAACTCATCGCCAAAAGCGGCTTTCAACGAACCGTCCAGCCAATCGGGGTATTCCAGGGCGACCCAGTCGGGCATGTCGGCGTGATCGAACGTTTGACCGTCAAGGCGCGCGGCCAGCGCAATCTCTTCCTCGTCCAGCGGCTCCGGAGCATGACCAAGCCCTGAAAACAACGCGCCGAATTCCGCCTCGCGTTCGTCCGCATGAAGGGCCAGATCGACCAGAACCAGGGCGCGCGACGTGACCGCATATTCGGCCAGCCACCACGAAAGGCGGCCATAACGGCGCAAAATGGCATAAACCCGCCCGGTGACCGAGCGGCGGTCCTTCGATCCCATATAGCGCCGGGATCGCACGAAACGTTCGACAATGCCGTCGGCGGGCGCGTCGGTCCCTCCGATGGCCTCGATCAATTCGATGGCAGCCTGAATGCGCGCACCCGGCGTCATTGTGCGTTATCCCTTTTTCGAAATTTCAAAACGTTCAGTCGCGAACGCGGTAGTTGGGCGGCTCTCGGGTAATGGTCACGTCATGAACATGGCTTTCCGAAATGCCCGCCGCCGTCACCCGGCGGAACGTGCAGCCGCCCCGCATGTCGTCGATGGTTTGATTGCCCGTATAGCCCATGGCCGAACGCAGACCGCCGACCAGTTGATGAATGACGTTGTTGACCGGCCCTTTATAGGGAACGCGCCCTTCCACGCCCTCGGGCACCATTTTCATGGTGTCGGATACTTCCTGCTGGAAGTAGCGATCCGCCGATCCGCGCGCCATGGCGCCCAGCGAGCCCATGCCGCGATAGGATTTGTACGAGCGGCCCTGGAACAAAAAGACCTCGCCGGGGCTCTCGTCGGTTCCGGCGAACAACGATCCGATCATCACGCAGTTGGCTCCGGCGGCGATGGATTTGGCGACATCGCCCGAATACTTGATGCCGCCGTCGGCGACCAACTGGATGTCGTGTTTGCGGCACACTTCGGCTGCTTCCAGAATGGCGCTCAGTTGCGGCACACCCACACCGGCGACGATGCGCGTGGTGCAGATTGTGCCCGGCCCGATGCCGATTTTAACGGCGTCCGCGCCCGCGTCGATCAGGGCCTGCGCGCCTTCGGCGGTGGCCACGTTGCCGCCCATAACTTGCGTGTAGTTGCTGGTGTCCTTGATCCGCCGTACGGCGTCCAATACGCCCTGCGAATGGCCGTGGGCGGTATCGACAACGATCATATCGACGCCGGCTTCCAGCAACGCCTCGGTGCGCCGGGCGGCGTCATCTCCCACACCGGTGGCGGCGGCCACGCGAAGGCGGCCCTGTTCGTCCTTGCAGGCGTTGGGAAATTGCTGGGCTTTTTCGATGTCCTTGACCGTAATCAGGCCGATGCAACGAAAGTCATTGTCGACCACCAGCAACTTCTCGATGCGGTGTTTGTGCAAAAGCCGTTTGGCTTCGTCGCGCGAAACCCCTTCGGACACTGTGACCAGCGGACGGTCCGACGTGTGTGCCGTCATCAACTCGTTAACATGCTGGTTCGGATCGTTGGCGAAGCGAACATCGCGGTTGGTCAGGATGCCCACCAGCCGCCCGCCCGATGCGACCACCGGCAGGCCCGAAAAGTGGTGCTCCTGCATGATTTCCATGGCTTCGGCGAGCACGGCGTCCGGCGCGATGGTCAGCGGGTTGACCACCATGCCGCTTTCGAATTTCTTGACCTTGCGCACCTCGGCGGCCTGATCCTCGGGCGTCATGTTTTTATGCACCACGCCCATGCCACCGGCTTGCGCCATGGCGATGGCCAGACGGCTTTCGGTGACGGTATCCATGGCTGAGGAAATAAGCGGAATGCCCAACTCGATGGTCTTGGTCAAGCGCGTTCCGGTGTCGGTTTGGCCGGGCAGCACGTTCGACGCCGCGGGCACCAAAAGAACATCGTCAAATGTAAGTGCTTCTTGGATATCCATGCCACCTCCGTTACCGAGTTGGCGAGGCATCATACAGAACCCCGAGCCGTTGCCAAGGCAATAAGAAATATAGGGTCGTTTTGGTGTGGATATTTACCAACCTGCATAAATAATGACCTATTGAGACGGCTTTCCAAGGCTTTCGGTTAGGAGCGCGCGGCGTAGCGATGCGCGTGCATCGGAAGCTGTGTGCGACGACATCCGAAAGCCTTGGAAAGCCGCCGTTCCGGTCGTCACTGCGCCCCGTCGGAGGGCGTCGCAAAGGCTTGACGATCAAAGGCATCGCCTGCACTTTAGCTCCTACCCGACGGGACGCGGTGACGATCTCAACAGGTCATTATTTATTCAGGTTGGTATTTGGCGGTGATGGTGCCTAAATCTTAAGTATGGTACCCTTCGTACCGACATAGGCAGAATCTGGAGGCGCCGACGTGAAAGCGCAAAAGATGTGGATTCTAGTCGCCGATGGTGCGCGAGCGCGCATATTCTCAAATGATGGACCGGGAAAAGGGTTGAAACGGGCGGCCACGGACGATTTCGTGGCCGAAATTCCGCCGACCCGCGAGGTCATATCGGACAGACCGGGAAGCAAGTCCGGCCCCGGAACCGGCCACGGTTACGCGCCACGCAATGATTGGCACAAGTATGAAAAACGCCGCTTCGCGGGCAGTATGGCCAAGATTTTGAACGAAGCGGCCCATCGCAATGACTTTGATCGGCTGGTGCTGGTTGCGCCGCCCGAACCGCTGGGCGCGCTACGGGCCAAGTTGACGCCGACGGCCCGCGGGCGCGTGGTTCAGGAAATCGGCAAGGACTTGACCGGTCTTTCGGAGCATGAATTGCCGACGCAACTGGGCAGGCACTTTATTCTTTAGTCCTGTGGTTCTTTTTCGTCAGGCTGGCCCCTGAAACCCACGGCGACGACGTAGGTTTCAGACGATTCCTTGCGCGAGGACGGCGGCTTGGCGTGGCGCACGGTCGCGAAATCGCGTTTCATGCGGTTCAGCAGGTCGCGTTCGCTGCCACCCTGAAAAACCTTGGCTACGAACACGCCGCCCGGAACCAGAACGCTGGCGGCGAAATCCAGCGCCACCTCCAAAAGACCCATCAGACGCAGATGGTCGGTTTTGGGGTGTCCGGTGATGGGTGCGGCCATGTCCGAAAGAACGACATCCGCAGGGCCGTCCAGTGCGCCGGTTATCAGGCCGGGGGCGGCGTCATCCAGAAAGTCGCAATGAAAAACCTCGGCCCCCGTGACCGGTTCCATTTCGTTGATGTCCAGCGCCACGACCCGGCCCTTATTGCCGACCCGTTCCATCGCCACCTGGGTCCAGCCGCCGGGTGCCGCGCCCAGATCGACGATGCGCATCCCGGGTTTGAGAAAATGGAACTTCTGATCCAGTTCAAGCAGCTTGAAGGCGGCGCGCGAGCGATAGCCGCGCTTCTTGGCCTCGGCCACGTAAGGGTCGTTTAACTGTCGTTGCAGCCATCGCGTCGAGGACGTTTTTCGCCCCCGCGCGGTCCTCACCCGGGTTGCCAGATTGCGCCCGCTCATCCGGGTATTGCCGCCGCGCGGGCCCTTTTTATTGGTCGTCATGGCAAAATTGTTTCCAGCTCAAAGGAAGGAATTCGTCCGGCATCCTTCATAAAACCGTCCGTACCCATCATTTCGAAGAGTATCCCTTCGCGAATGCCTCTGTCGGCCACGGTCAGGCGGTCGACCGTCCAACGGTTACAAATGGTTTGCAGAAGCGTGCATCCGGCGATCATCAGGTCGGCCCGCTGCGTCCCGACACAGGGAATGGCGGCGCGTTGCGGTTCCGACAGCCCACCCAGCCGATCGGCGATCTTATGGATGGCCGAAATGGAAAGGTCGATGCCGTCGACCTTCGATCGGTCGTAACGGCGAAGATTCAGATGAATGCCGCCCAGAGTGGTGACGGTCCCGGATGTTCCCAGCATTTGAACCCGGCCGGCTGCGATGTGTTCGGATATGCCGTGGGCCTGGTCCAGCTCTGCCAGTTTCGCGTCAACGCGGTTTGTGATTTCCTTGACCGCGCGCGGCGGCAGGATCCCGGTGCCGAATTGATCGGCGATGGTCATAACGCCGATGGCCACCGAACGGGTGCCGAGAATGCGCAGGCGGCCTTCGCCCTGTTGTTCGATCCAGGTGACTTCGGTGCTGCCGCCGCCGATGTCGAACATCAGCACGAAGCGCCGTTCGGCATCAAAAAGCGGCACACACCCCGACACCGTCAGCCGTGCTTCCTCGTCGGCGGAAATGCATTCCATTTCAAGACCGGTGTCCGCCTTGACCCGATCCAGAAAATGCGTGCCGTTGGAGGCTGCGCGGCAGGCCTGTGTGGCGATATTTCGCACCCGCTTTGCTCCGAGCCGGTGGATTTTTCCGGCGCAAATTCTCAGGGCGGCGATGGTGCGCTCGATGGCGGCATCGTCGAGGATGCCGCTAACGGAAGCGCCCTCGCCAAGACGCACGATGCGTGAGAACGAGTCAACGATCCGTAATTGCCCCCTGGCGGGGCGGGCGGCCAGCATGCGGCAGTTGTTGGTGCCCAGGTCAACGGCGGCGTACACCGGGATTGCCGGCTGGCGCTCCCTGCGCCGCCCGGTTCGTTCCCGTCCACCTCGGTCCCGCCCAACCCTGGGGGTCGTTTGCCGCATGTCCTGCTCTTCTTTTCAAAAATCACGTGCTAACGTTGCGCATTGATACCCCAATTTGCAGGGGCGACGGAAGGGTGCGAAAATGCCTACCCAAATGAAAAAAGCTGTGCTAGAAGCCGCTCTTCCCAGATGGGGCGTAGCCAAGCGGTAAGGCAACGGGTTCTGGTTCCGTGATCCCTGGTTCGAATCCAGGCGCCCCAGCCATCAAAAAAACAGGGTCCCGTTTGGGGCCCTTTTTTGTTGGCGGCCCCAGTGCGTCCTTAGTGCGACAATATCTGGCTCAGGAACAACTGGGTTCGGTCCATCTTCGGGTTGTTGAAGAAGTTGTGGGGATCGTTTTGTTCGACGATCTCGCCGAAATCCATAAAGATGACCCGGTTGGCCACCGATTTGGCGAAGCCCATTTCGTGGGTGACGCACAGCATGGTCATGCCTTCTTCGGCCAATTCGACCATGACGTCGAGAACTTCTTTGATCATTTCGGGATCGAGCGCCGAGGTTGGTTCGTCGAAAAGCATGACGCTGGGGTTCATGCACAGGGACCGGGCGATGGCAACGCGCTGCTGCTGGCCGCCGGAAAGCTGGCCGGGATATTTGCCCGCCTGTTCGGCGATGTCGACGCGCTCCAAATAGGTCATGGCCATGGCCTCGGCTTCCTTGCGCGGGATCTTGCGCACCCAGATCGGGGCCAGCGCCAAATTTTCCAGGATGGTCAGGTGGGGGAATAGGTTGAAGTGCTGAAACACCATGCCCACGTCGCGCCGCGTCTTTTCGATGTTTTTGGTGTCGCTGGTCAATTCGGTTCCGTTGACGACGATGCGGCCGCGCTGGTGTTCTTCCAACCGGTTGATGCAGCGGATCAAGGTGGACTTGCCCGAACCCGACGGACCGCAAATGACGATGCGCTCGCCCTGCTTGACCTCAAGGTCGATGTTTTTCAGCACATGAAAGTCGCCGAACCACTTGTGAACGCCTTGCATGCTGATGACGGTGTCTTGAGGTTGCGTTGTCATTTGCTAATCCCTAAACGCCCCGTGGCCGCGGCGTTCCAGGGAACGACCGTAGCGGCTGAGGCTGAAACACAGGGTCCAGTATATCGCCGCGCAGAAGACAAACGCTTCGGCGTCGAAGCCCAGCCATGCCGGGTCCTGCGACGCCGCCTTGGCGATGCCGAGGAAGTCGAGCAGACCGACGATGATGACCAGCGAGGTATCCTTCAAAAGTGCTATGCAGCGCCCGATCAGCGGCGGCAGCACGTCGCGCAGGGCTTGCGGCAGGACGATGAAGACTGTCGTGTGCCATCCGCGCAGACCCAGCGCGGCGGCGGCCTCATGCTGGCTTTTGTCAACGCCCTGCAAACCGCCGCGAACGACCTCGGCCATATAGGCCGACGAGAAAATAATGATGCCGATCTGCACCCGGTGCAGAACCCCCAGTTCGACCCCTTCGGGCAAAAAGAAGGGCAGCATGATGGTGGCCATGAACAAAATGGTGATCATGGGCACGCCGCGCACCAGCTCGATAATGCCGATGCTCAAGCTCTTGATGGCGATGAAGCGCGAGCGGCGGCCCAGCGCCAGCAATACGCCCAGCGGAACCGAGACGACAACGCCGATGACCGCCAACAGCAGGGTCAGCATCAAACCGCCCCATCGGGAGGGCTCGACCGGCTCCAGCCCGAAACCGCCGCCCAGCAGCCAGTACACCGGGATCGGCAGCAGCAGCCACAGGATTGCGGCGACAAGCGGGCTCATCATGTGGCGCGCCGTCGCCACGAAAAGAACCACCAGCATGACGCCCGACAGCAGTGCGCGCCATGTGGCTTCGTTCGGGTAGGTGCCGACCATGAACAGTTTGAATTCGGCGCCGATAAACGACCAGCACGCGCCGCCCGCCGCGCGGCAGGTTTCGGCGTCGCCGATGAAGGTGGCATCGATCAGGAACCACGAAACCAGCGGCGGCACGGCGTAGGCGAGAAAGGCCACGGCCAGCACGGTCAGCGTGGAATTGAACCAGCCCTTGAACAGGTTTTCGCGCAGCCAGCCGATGACGCCCACGGTGGACGGCGGGGGCGGAAGATCGGGCGCGGCGACGAATACTTCGGCCATGCTCTAACGCTCCACCAACTGGGCTTTGAGATTGGCCCAGTTCATGAGCAGCGACACCACCAGATTGATAGCCAGGTAGATGGCCATCCACATGCCGATGACCTCGATGGCCTGCCCGTTCTGGCCGATCATGGTGCCGCCCACCGAAACCATGTCGGGATAGCCGATGGCGACGGCCAATGAGCTGTCCTTGACCAGACTGGCGTAGTCGTTGGTGGTCGACGGGATGATGGTGCGCAAAGCCTGCGGCAGGACGACGAGCTGCATGGTGCGGCCCGGCGCAAGACCTACGGCGGCGGCTGCCTCGCGCTGGCCCTTGCCGACCGCCTGGATGCCGCTGCGAACGTTCTCGGCGATAAACGCGCCGCGATAGACGACGAGACCCAGCAGAAGGGCGGCGAACTCGGGCCGGAATACCAGGCCACCCTTGAAATTGAAGCCCTTGAGGGCCGGCAGTTCCCAGTCCAGCGGCGCGCCCACAACGAAATAGGTCAGCACCGGCAGGCCAATGATCATGGCGAACCCGATGCGCACGGATGGAACGGCCACGCCCGTGCGGTCATGATGGCGTCGCGCCCAAATGATCAGGGCAACCGCGCCAATCAACGCGATGAGCGCTGCGGCCAATACGAAACCGAAGCCGTCCAGCGGCAACGGCCGGGGCAAATAAAGCCCCCGCTGATTAAGATAGCCGCCCGTGAACATCTCGAAGCTGCGGCGCACGGACGGAAGCCCTGCCAGCACTACCCCGTAAACGAACAAAAGGGTCAGCAGCAACGGGATGTTGCGCATGATCTCGACGTAAATTTCAGCCAGCTTGGCGATCAGCCAGTTATGCGACACCTGGGCGACGCCCATGATGACGCCGACCACGGTGGCCCCGATGATGCTGAGGACCGAAACGTAGAAGGTATTGATGACGCCGACCACGAAGGCGCGGCCATAGCTGTCCGACGCTTCGAAAGAAATCAGCGAATCGCCGATGGGAAACCCGGCTTCGTGACCCAGAAACGTAAAACCCGATTCGATATGGCGCGCTTCAAGGTTTCCCTGCGTGGTCACGAACAGCATGTAGCCGCCGGTAAGGACCGCCGCCACCACAAGAAACTGCGTCGCCGCTGACAGAATTTTGTCGGCGGCGAACGGATTGGTTCGCGGTGGGGCGATATCGTTCATTGTCGGATTTTACCGGTGGGAATAACGGGGCGGCCCGTGGCCGCCCCGTAAACCCGCCTATCGCAGCGGCGGAACGTAGAGAAGTCCGCCCTGGTTCCACAGCGCATTCTTGCCGCGTTCCATCTTCAGCTTGCTACCCATTCCCAGGTTGCGATCGAAGATTTCACCGTAGTTTCCGGTCGCCTTGATGGCTTTGTGAAGCCAGTCTTTTTCGAGGCCGATGTAGGAACCGTAATCGCCCGAAACGCCCAGCATGCGCTGGATCGTCGGGTTCTTGGAATTGGCCTTCATGTCATCGACATTGGCCTTGGTCACGCCCAGTTCCTCAGCCGAGATCAGGCCGACCAGAAGCCACGTCACCAGATCTTTCCACTGGTTGTCGCCATGCTTGACCAGCGGCGACAGCGGTTCTTTTGAAATGACGTCCGGAAGGATCACGTGATCGGCCGGTTTGGGGAACGTGGTACGGAAGGCGGCGAGCTGGCTGTAATCGGTGGTCAGCGCGTCGCAACGACCGCTCTTGTAGGCGTTGACGGCCTCTTTCTTGCCCTCGAACACGACGGGCTCGAACTTGATCTCGTTGGCCCGCGCAAAATCGGCCAGATTAAGTTCGGTGGTCGTGCCCGACGTCACGCATACGGCGGCGCCGTCCAGTTCCGTGGCCGACTTAAGGTTCAGTTCCTTGCGCGCCATGAAGGCCTGTCCGTCGAAATAGACAATGGCGGTGAAATCCACGCCTTCCTTGGTGTCGCGCTTCATGGTCCAGGTCGTGGTGCGGGACGTCAGATCAACCTGTCCGGTGACCACGGCGAGAATTTTCTGTTTGGAACTGAGCGAGACGAATTTGATCTTGTCGTCATCGTTGAAGATGGCGGACGAGAGGGCGCGGCACATGTCCACATCCAGCCCGACCCAGCGGCCCGACGAATCAGGAATTGAAAAACCGGGGACGCCTTCGCTGACGCCGCAATTAAGCTGCCCGCGCGCCTTGACGTCGTCGAGCGTTCCAGCCGACGCCGAACCCGCCATAAACGCAGCCGCCGCCATTATCGGAAATAATATCTTTTTCATTGCTAACTCCCTGTTTTCAGGCTTCCGCCCTTGAAAAACATAGCGCGCGATAGTGACCGCAGGCGAGAGCAAACTCAAGCGCGTTGTAGGCCGGTTGACGGAGATCACCCGCGCCGCTTATCGTCGGGCAAGGACAACTCTTTAATAAATGGAGTGCGATCATGCCGGGCGAAACCATTGGATGGGGGCTCATCGGAACAGGAACGGTCGCGCAGCAATGGATGATCGACGCCATTCGCTCCGAAGCGTCCAGCGAAGTGGCGGCCGTGTTTGATATCAATCGCGAGCGGGCCGCACAGGTGGCCAGGGATTGGCCGGGGCCACGGGTTGAGGATTCGGTGGAAAGCCTGCTGGCCAACGAAGCCGTGGATGCCGTTTACATCTGCACCACCAACGAAACCCACGCCCCCCTTACCCTTCAAGCGGCTGCCGCGGGCAAGCACGTTTTGTGCGAAAAGCCCATGGCCATGAACCTCGAAGATGCGCGGACCATGATCGGGGCGTGCGAGAAAGCCGGTGTCGTGCTGGGCATCAACCACCATCTGCGCCACGCGGCAACGCACCGCGCCATGCGCCGGGCCATTGCCGACGGGCGCATCGGCACCCCCATCGCCGGGCGCGTGTTCCATGCGGTGTCTCTGCCTGGCTTTCTGCAAACCTGGCGAACCAAGGACGCCAAGGCGGGAGGCGGGGCCATTCTCGACATCACCGTTCACAATGCCGACACCATCCGCTACCTGTTTGGCGAGGAACCGCGCGAGGTCGTCGCCATGACCCAGACGGCGGGCATGGGCGAGGGTGGGATCGAGGACGGCGTCATGTCGGTGGTTAGTTTCGATTCGGGCCTGATTGTTCAGATGCACGAAGGTTTCACCGTCGAATTTGGCGGCACCGGGCTGGAAATTCACGGGTCCCAAGGTTCGCTTTTCGCCAAAGACGTCATGACCCAGCAACCCGTTGGGACCGTCACCCTGCGCAACGCCGACGGGGAAGCCGAAATCGTGGTTAAACCTGAAAATCTGTATGCGCGTGGCGTACGCCTGTTCGCCGATGCGCTTCGCGGCAAAGGAAAACCGCAGGCTTCGGGCGAGGACGGGTTCTATTCGCTGGCGTTGGCGTTGGCGGTTCGTGAAGCGGCGCAAACCGGAACCCGGGTGAAAATCGGAAGTCCGTAGCTTTCACCAATTCCTTTTTTTCATGGGGCGGCAATCAAATGCCGCCCCTTTTTTGTCGGCTGGGGAAACCCGTGGTGAAAAAAAAGCTTGCGCGAATAAAGAAAAACAATTTATTTAATTTAATACAGGGAGACTATTCGGGCTCAATTAACCATGCCACATAGAGGGCTGTCCGGTACCAATCTAAAATTTGCGCGTAACCACAATGTTCGGGTTACGCTGCAGGCGGTGCGTGTGCACGGTCCGGTATCGCGCCCCGAACTGGCTCAGATCATGGGCCTGACCCCCCAGGCCATCGCCTATTTGTGCCGCGAACTTCTTGATGACGGGATGATCATTGAGACCGGCCGCAGGCGGGGCGGGCGTGGCCAACCGGCGGCTGAATTATCCATAAACCCCGATGGGGGATATGCCCTTGGCGTCAACATCGATCGCGATCACCTGACCGTTATCCTCACCGATCTCGCGGGAACCGTCCGCGCCCGCATGCACTGGGAAGAAAACTTCCTGCTTCCCGATGAGGTTTTCCGGCGCATTGAACGGGCCTATGGCGCGCTTCTCGAAGAGGTTGGGCTGGTTCCCGATGACCTGGCCGGTGTCGGTTTGGCCATGCCGTACAGGCTGGGTTATCTGCGCACCGAATATACGCCCAGGTCCTACGCCGCATGGCGTGATGTCCCGGCGGGCGAACGGCTGCGGGAATTGACGGGCAGGCCCGTATTTCTGGAAAATGACGCTTCGGCGGCGGCCTATGGCGAGATCCACTATGGCCTCGGCATCGACTACAAAAACTTCTTCTATTTATTCATGGGCGTCGGCCTCGGCGGCGGACTGGTCGTCAACGGCGACTACGTTCCGGGTACCGACGGTCTGGGCGGCGAAATCGGATTTATCCCGGCGACCAACGGTTCCGGGCAACCCAAGGATAATCGCAACATTGAGGCCGAGGTCTCGATGGCGGCGCTTTATTCGCGTCTGAAGGAAGAGGGCATCGACGTATCGACCCTCGAGCAACTGGGCGCTCTTCACAAAAAGGGCAGCCAAACCATTAACCAATGGATGGACGATGGGGCCGCGCATCTGTTGATGACCCTGATCACCATCATATGCGTGGTCAATCCCGAAGCGATTTTGTTTGGCGGTCGTCTGCCCCCGGCCCTGATTGATGATTTTATCGTCGATATCGAGAAGAAGTTGCTTCCGTTCCGGTCCAACTTGCCTAATTTTCCGCCGATTTTGCGTTCGACGTCCTCGCCCGAAGCCGCCGCCATGGGCGCGGCGATCCTGCCGTTTTCAAACCTGTTTTTGCCGCGTCGCCGGGGCATGATGATCCGAGGTGACACATGAGCGGGACCTATCGCATCGGCATTGATCTGGGCGGCACCAAGTGCGCGGGCGCATTGCTTGGTCCCGACGGGCGCGAGGTTACGCGCACACGGGTCAAAACGCCGCGTGGCGATTACGACGGAACCATCCGGACCGTGGTCGATCTGATTACGCAGCTTTCCGACGGAGCCCCGTCCCAGCCGACGGTCGGCGTCGATATGCCGGGCATTATTGATCCCAGAACCCGAACCGTGAAGAACAGCAACGCAACCTGGATTCAGGGGCACACCTTCCAGGAAGACCTGGAAAAGGCCCTTGGCCGAGCGGTTCGCGTCGCCAACGACGGCAATTGCTTCACCATCGCCGAAGCGCGCGACGGCGCGGCCGCAGGCGCCGCAGTGGTTTTCGGCGCGACGCTGGGAACCGGGTGCGGCGGCGGCGTGGTGGTGAACGGCGTCTGCCTGAACGGCTGCAACGGGATCGCGGGCGAATGGGGCCATTCGCCGCTTCCGTGGGCCGACAAAACGGTTCGTCAGGGCCGTCCGTGTTTCTGTGGCCAAAAGGACTGCCTGGAACAATACCTTTCGGGCGGCGGCCTTGCGCGCACTTACCGCGATATTGCGGGGCGTAAAGTCAAGGCCAAGGAAATTTCGGGGCTTCTGGCGGAAAACGACGCCGACGCGGTTCGCGCCATCGAGATTTACGAGGATCGTCTGGCCCGCGCGCTGGCCGCCATCGTCAACATTCTCGATCCCGATGTGATCGTTTTGGGTGGCGGCGTTTCGAATGTTGAGCGGCTTTATGACAACGTGCCGGGCCTGATCGGGAAGTACGCGTTTTCGGATCGGTTCGAAACGCCGGTCGTCAAGGCGGTGCACGGCGACGCGGGCGGGGTCCGCGGCGCGGCCTGGTTATGGAGCGAGAATGAAGTCGATGCTTGAATTAATAAAAACTTTTGGTTTAATCTATAGAACAGGCCGATACGAACGGGCGAAAAAGATCCGGCGGTCGGGTGTTGAGGGAAGGCAGAAGTGAACGAGCGAATTTCCGCAGGGAATAGCTACGAGGTAGGCGCGTCCGATACGCGGCCTTGGGGTTCGTGGCGCGTGATTGACGTGGGCGTTGGGTACGCCGTTAAGCGCATCACCGTCGAACCCGGCAATATTCTCTCGCTTCAACGCCATCAGCATCGTTCGGAACACTGGACTGTTGTCCAGGGTCTGGCGCGGGTGCGTGTCGGCGACGAGGAACTCGAACTTGGCCCGAACGAAGCCGTGTACATCCCACCCCAGGCATTGCACCGCATTCAGAACGTGGGCGCGCAAAGCATGGTGTTTATTGAGGTTCAGTGCGGCGCAATCCTGGACGAAAACGACATTGAACGTATCGAGGATACGTATGGCCGCGCGTAAGCGTGCGGCGGGACGTGTGAAGAGCGGAGGTTTCAAGACCAAAAGACCCGAGAAACCTAATACGAAGACGACCGGTTGAGCCGTGAAACAGGGGTTATTTCAATATCCGTACGGTTCGATCAATTTTTCTTAAACCGAGGAGGCATTATAAAATGGAAATTAGAAAAACAACTCTGGCAATGGTTAGCGCGGCAGCCCTTATGCTTGCCACGTCAACCGCGTCCGCGGCCGGTAAGGTCGAGGTCATTCACTGGTGGACATCCGGTGGCGAAGCTGCGGCCCTTAACGTTCTCAAGAAGAACCTTGAGAAGCAGGGTATTGGATGGATGGACGGCGCCGTGGCCGGCGGCGGCGGCGATCAGGCCCGCACCGTGGTCAAGGCCCGCGTTGCGGCCGGCAATCCGCCGACCACCATGCAGCAGCTCGGCTTTGCCATTCTTGACTTCGCGGATGGCGGGTTCCTCGCCAACCTCAATGATCTGGCCGCCAAGGAAGGCTGGGACAAGGTTGTTCCGAATGCCCTGAAACGCTTCATGAAGCCGGACGGCGTATGGGTTGCGGCCCCGGTCAACGTTCATACCACCAACTGGGTATGGGCCAACAAGGCGATCTTCGACAAATTGGGCATCGCCCAGCCGACCAACTGGGACGAATTCGTCGCAGCAGCCGACAAGATCAAAGCCGCGGGCATCACCCCCATCGCGTGGGGCGGACAAGCCTGGCAGGAAGCGACCGTGGTCGACGCTCTCGTTAATTCGACCGGCGGCACCGACTTCTACAAAAAGGCCTTTGTCGACATGGATCAGGCCGCTCTGTCATCCAAGACCATGGTTGAGGTTTTCCAGCGTCTGCGTAAGCTCAAAAGCTACGTCGATCCCAACTATCCGAACCGCGACTGGAACCTTGCCACCGCCATGGTCATCAATGGCGAAGCCGCCATGCAGATGATGGGCGATTGGGCCAAGGGCGAATTCATCGCCGCCAAAAAGGTCCCCAACAAGGACTTCCTGTGCTTCCGTTTCCCCGGAACTGCGGGTTCGGTGACGTTTAACTCCGACGCCTTCGCCATGTTCAAGGTCGGCGACGACGCCAAGGGCAACCAGGCGGCGCTGGCCAGCGCCATCATGGAACCTGGCTTCCAGGCTGCGTTCAACATCGTCAAGGGTTCGGCCCCGGC
>JABGRG010000005.1 GCA_018648445.1 Rhodospirillales bacterium
CCGCCGAAGGGGCCAACGTGGTCATCGGCGACGTCACCCCCGTTCCCGTCGAAGGCGGCGAGAGCGCCCACGACGAGATTGCCGCAGCGGGTGGATCCACCCATTTCGTCAAGACCGATGTGACCCGCTGGGCCGATTGGGATGCCCTCGTCGGGGCCGCCGTCGAGCGTTACGGACGCCTCGACGTGATGATCAACAACGCGGCTGTCTTTTCGCCGACCGCTCTTCTCGACACGTCAGAGGAAAGCTGGGACAGGATGATGGACGTCAACGTGAAGGGAACCTTCCTCGGGTGCAAACGCGCCGTTCAACAGATGATGACGCAGGAAATCAAGGCCGAGACCCGCGGCCGCGTCATTAATCTCACCTCCCAACTCGGCGTCCGGGCGGGTCCGTCCAACATCGCCTACGGCACCGGCAAGGCAGCTATCGCTTACATGACCAAGCAGATCGCACTCGACTATGCCAAACAGCACATCGTCTGCAATGCCATTGCACCGGGCAAAATCATAACCGGAAAGAGCGGCCCTGCGATTTCCGAAGAAGCGATGACCTATTCCTACGAAAATACGCCGATGCCACGCTTGGGTGTGCCTGCGGACGTTGCCAATGCCGCGGTCTTTCTTGCCAGCGACGAGGCGACATTCATGACCGGCGCCATCATCATGGTGGATGGCGGCTGGACGACAAAATGACCCCGTAACAGCAATCACGTCGGCAGTTTGAGAACGGGTTCCGTCCTCCCGTCAAACCCAGTTGTGCAGAACCTTGCCGCCGGTAATCGTGTACCCATTCTCGAAGTAATAGGCGCCAAGTGGCTCGCGCACCTCAAGATTGGTGTGCTCCTCGAGCGCGCCGGTGGGAGACGGGCAAACGAATCCTTTGAGGTCGGAAATCTTCGCCATTCCTTTTGTTCCTCTCTTCAATTCTCTTTTTTGTCGTTTGGTTGCCTCAATCGGAAAAAGCCCATGGGTTGAGCCGCGCCCAGGATTCAAACTCCTCGACGCTTCGCGCGGTATTGAATTGCGGCACATATCCGGTATCGGCGATCAGGCGGCTTATGTTTACCGGCTGCCGGTCCTCATGACCATGGAGATTGATGGTCGGCGTTTCGTTCTTTTCGACCAAGCGGCAATCAAACCCGGGCGTGATATCGGCCAATCTTTGCCCCCAATCGAAGGCGCTTACGACGGCATTTCCCGACACATTGTAGAGGCCGTGCCCAAGTTCGGGGGCATCGATGAGGGTGGTAACCGCGTTGGCGACATCGCCGGCATAGGTCCAGTCGCGCTGATCGCGCCGCGCAAATAGCGCCGGTTCGCCCCGCAAGGCGCGTTGCATAACCTGGAAATGCGGACTTAGTGTATCGCGCACACCAGTTTGGCGTTCCCAGCGCCCAAATATCCCGGACAGACGAACGCTACGAACATCCATATCCCAGAGTTGGCCGAGGCGAGCAGCAGCACGCTCGGAGCCGAATTTGGTAAGCGAATACAGGCTGATCGGATCGGCTTTGGGGGCGTCCTCCGCCAATGGTTTGTCGCCGAATGCCGCGTCGCCATACGCGCTGACCGAACTGAGATTGATCACCCGCCTGACATCGGCGTCCCGCGCTGCTCTCATCACGCGAATGAGCCCAACGAGGTTGACCTCGATGATCTGCTCGGGATCCGTCGCATCGCGTTTCGCGTCGGCAGTTATGGCAGCACCGTAAACGATCGAATCCACCGGTTTGGCGAAGGCAGGGCGGATCGACGCCGGATCGAGGATGCTGCCCTGCACTGACGTCAACGTCCCGGGCAGAGAGGACAAATACCCAAAGGCCTCCGCCGGTATTGGGGCCGCGTCGAAAACGACAACGGATGAATTTTGTTCCAACAGGTGTTCGGCTATATTCAAGCCGATAAATCCCGCGCCCCCGAAAATTACCGTCGTTAATGCCGCGTTCATGCAAATCTCCTTGGCAAAACACAAATGTTAACGGGTCAATTTGGCATAGAAAAATAGACTGACACCAATCTCAATTGTTCATGCGCTTCGCGCTGGCGAAGGTGCTTCAAACTTGCCGGACTGATCAGCTTGCCTCCGGCAGCCATCCGCAATGACGCATCGTAAACGCCCGGTCGGAGAATCCCTAGTAGAGAGCCCGTGGGGGCGTTGTCAGACTAAACTGCCTTGAGAAGACAAGGCGGATTTCGTCACGTCCGTGGATGGCAAATCCATACCGTTGTTTCGAGACTTCACCGAAGATCAGCCGCCGCCATCGCCCCTGTTGCCCAGCGCGACCTTAAAGCCATTGATGATCTCGGCAATGGCGGCGAGGTTGCGCGGGACACTGCCCGAGTTCTCGTTGTCGATGCGATCCGCGACCTCGAGCACCAAACGACATAATTCGAGGACGTGCTTGACCTCGTTCTTGGCCATGCGGCGCTGGATGTCAGACGTCGCGGCACGCAACAACTCGAGTGATTTCCCAATATCCTCGCCGTTGCTCCCTTTGACCATGGCGTCTCGGACTTCGCCGGCGCGCAACTCGATCTCCTCGACGTTGAGGCGCAGCTTGCGCTTGTTTAGAAAGGAAGCACATTTGGAGATTCGGTCGGCAACCATGTCGCGGCTCGATCCGTTGGCTATTTCCTTCACAGGGTTGGGCGCCTTGAATTCCATCTCCTTCTCCCGCTTGGTGCGCGGGATTTTACGGCGGGTCGGACCGATATAGCTGGCGGTTGCGACGAAGGGCTTGCGTTTGTTGGCGACGGAGAAGATGCGCTCGGAGAAGGCGGTCGACGAAAAAGGCTTGGCGATGAGCATATCGGTTCCACTATTGGCAGCCTGCGCCACCGCCCGCTTGCCTCCGGTCTGCTGGTTTATCATGCTGATGGAGACAACGAACGGATTGTTGTCGATCGCCTGATGGCGAATCCCGTGCACCATTTCGAAGCCGGCGTCGTCGTCGCCTTCGTCACTACAGATCAGCAGGTCGACGGGGCCGCGCTCAAGCAACGGAAGACAATCGGCCGGCTTCTCATGAGCCGCAATTTCCCCGAACCCGAGTTGCCGGAGCAAATCCCGGATGTTACGGCGCAAGGGCTCGTTCGCCTCACAGACAACGACCTCGACCCGCGCGAAGACCAACCCGTTCGCCACGGACAATCCCTCAATCTGAGCACTCTATTCGTTCTTCTTAAGCCTACTGCGCCGACTTTTGCCGGTCGCCCCTGGTCGCCAACCGTCACTCCTCCGATAATCCCGGAGGGTCCCGGATGGCGCCTTCCACGCACGAAAAATGTTACCACAAAGACGTATTGGTTGAAAGTGTGGCCCGCCACGCGACTCCGAGCCCGGGTTTGAGCGCCGGTGTCAATTTTCGCGTCAAACGGAACGCCTGCACCTCACGCGACACGATCAACACCCGGCGCCCATCTTTCCTTGCGTCGCCGATCCACGAAGTTTTACCGCGAAGGATGATTATCGCTCACCTTCCGCCGCTTACATCGATCATGGTTCCAGCTATGAAGCTCGATTGATCGGACAATAGGAAGAGAATGGCCTCGGCGATTTCTTCGGGGTCGGCGGGTCGGCCCGCCGCCGTTCCCTTCATTATTTCGCGAAGGCGATCTTCGCCACCGCGCCCGTCGTGTGTTGATGTTTTGGTCGGGCCCGGGCGCACGCCAACGACGCGTATGTTGTCTGGGCCGACTTCGCGGGCAAGGCCGATGGTAAAACTATCCATACCGCCTTTCGCCGCGGCATAAAGCGTTCGACCGGCGAGGCCGCCCAGTACTGCCGCGCGCGACGAAACGTTGACGATTACCCCGCCTGACTTTCGGGGGTGTGCGCGCATGTGTTTGACGGCCTCCCGGCAGCAGAAAATGGCCGAATGAAGATTAAGCCCCATCATCTGATCGATAGCGTCCCGCGTAATGTCTTCGATCAAAATATCTGCACTTTGCCCGGCGCAATTGACGAGATGGGTCACCGGCCCAAGTTCCAGGGCCACCCGCTCGAACATGCCAATAGTGTCTGCTTCGCTGGTCACATCGGCACCAATCGTCAGAGCCACGCCGCCTTCGCGCTCGACGGATTGGCAGACCGCTTGGGCCTCGGTCTCGGATTGGTGATAGTTGATGGCAACAGCGTACTCTGCCCGACCGGCGCATTTGGCCAGTGCGGCGCCGATGCCCCTGGACGCACCCGTGATCAGGAGAACTTTTCGCGTTGTTTGATTGTTCAGCGTCATAGCGTCGTCGACCTTACCACCACATCGTCGCGAGCAAGGAACTCGGGTTGCAACGCGCACCCGATACCGTCACCCGTCGGCGCCTGCATCCACCCATCCGAGATGGTCGGCAGATCGGTGACGATATCACGGTAAAATCCGTTGAAATGGGATCTCACGATTTCGGCAATCAGTGTGTTTTTCTGCGAAAAGGCAAGGTGCGCATTGGCCGCCAATACGATGGGGCCGGTGCAGTCGTGGGGTGCGATGGTGCGTCCGAAGCTTTCCGCCAACGCGGCGATTTTTCGCGCCTCGCTCAACCCCCCAACCCAGGCGATATCGAAGTTCGCCACGTCGATACATTCGGCCTTGAAGGCCTCGCGGTACCACTCTTTTGTGCCCATGGTTTCACTGCCGCAAATGGGAATCTGCGTCGATTGCGCGTACCGGGCAAGGTCACCGAACCGATGCATGGCAACCGGTTCCTCCGACCAGTAAATATCCAGGTCGCGCAACGCATGAGCAATTTTCCTGGCGGGCTCGGCAAGCCAAAGCCCATGAAATTCCAGCAACACGTCAATGCGATCACCAACCGTTTTGCGGATTTCCTCAATTACGCTTACGCCCTTGCGAAGGTCCTCCAGGCTGATTTCGCGGCCTTCGTTTTTGCGTGCGAAAACGTCGAACGGCCATATTTTCAAAGCCGTTATCCCGTCTTCCAGCAAACTCAATGCAAGCTCGCCCGGGCAATCGTATTGCGCTTTCAGGTCATCCATGATCTGCCGCGACGGCGCGCCATTGCCCTGGCTAGGTTGGACCAGGATCGTTTCGCCTGCCGTTCGGGAAACCGCGTTGTACATGGCATTGGCGCATGTGTTGTAAACGCGCACGGAATCGGTCACGCAACCGCCGAACAACTCATACAAAGGAACGCCAAGACTTCGCGCCTTGATATTCCACAGCGCGATGTCGATGGCCGAAACCGCCCGCGTCTCAATGCTTCTGGTGGGAAACCCACGAAAGAAACTTCCTACGACATTGTTGAGCTCATAAGACAGCTGTTCAATCCGGTGCGGGTTCTTGCCAATCAAGTGGGGCGCGCACGTTTCATGGACGTGCTCGATGGTCGCGCGCGGATTGCGAAAGGTCTCGCCGGTGCCGACAATCCCTTCGTCGGTATGGATTTGAACCCAAACGATGTTGCTAAACGAGTCACAAGCTATGGTGTCAACTTTCGTAATCCGCATGGCGTTCGATCTTTCCTAGTGTCGTTGGCCGGTCCCTCGGTTAAAACTATACACGCGGCGGGAACACAGGATAGGGCCAATGGCGGAAAAACATCTGAAAATCGGTATGGTCGGCGCTGGTGTGATTGCGCAAAACCATTTGGAAGGCTGGGCGCAAAGCACAGGCGCTGACGTCGTCGCCATCTGTGATCCGGACCGGACCAAGGTAGCTGAACGCGCCGGACAATTCGGCATTCAGCACGTGCATGGCACCATGGAGGACATGCTGGATCACCATGACGATCTGGATGCGCTGGACATTGTCACGCCGCTTCCCACCCATGTGCCTCTCGTCACACAATGCGCCGAACGGGGCATTCACGCCATGTGCCAAAAGCCGCTTGCACCGTCGGCGCAGGAGGCCGCGCAATTGGCCGCCGTTTGCCGCCCGCGTATCCGCCTGATGGTTCATGAGAACACGCGGTTCAAGGCCCATTTCAGTGCCGTTCGCGCCCAATTACGGAACCGCGCAATCGGCGAAGCCATGATGGCCCGCCTGACGGTCCGCAGTTGTGGCTATTGCCGCGCCGGGGGCAACACGCCCTGGTATCTGGATCGGCAACCCTATCTCGCCGATTTCCCCCAACTCCTCATATTCGAGTCGATCATTCACCATCTGGATGCGTTGCGCGCCATTTTCGGCGACTTAAACGTTGAAGCGTGTCTGTACAACACCATCAATGCCGGGGACTTGTCCGGTGAAGATACGGCCATCATCGTGCTCAAAAGCGGCGACGCAACCAACATCGTATTGGACGCAAGTTTTACGGCAGCAGGCGCAACCTCGTTCCCGAGCGATACACTCGAAGTACTGGGGACCGATGGCAGAATTGTCGCGACCAATGAAGGGATGACCCTATTTGACGGTGACGGATCGCAACGCAACCAAGCGTTCGCATCCGATTATCAGGCTTGTTTCAGCGCCGCCATTCAACATTTCATCGACCAGTTGGGCAATGGGCAACCGTTCGAAACGGAAGCGGAAGACAACGTTAAAACGCTGGCACTGGTAGAACAGTGTTACGGTTATTCAGGGTGTTCGTCGTCGAATGACTTGAGCCTTTTGAGGATTTGATTTAACGGAGGCTCTGGCTCATCCTTTGTTGATGTTAGGCCGTTTGATGCTGATGCTGCAAGCGACGGGTTTGGATTGTCAATCTCTTGATCTTTTCTCTCCTTTCGATGATGGCCGCATCGCCTGGACGAGCCCGATCTACGTATTTAATTAGGAATTTCAGACACATGACCTTTTTTCCGTCCGCCGACGACACTTGGGAACACATCACAGCGCGTGATGCCGGTTTCGACGAAAGCCGTCTGGCAACGGCCATCGCCTTTGCCGAAAGCCACGGGTCTCCCTGGCCCAAGGATATTGATAAGGCAGGCAACGTTCCGGGCCTGAGCCAATTCGAGAAAGCCCCATGGAACGAGGCGTTGGGCGAATTCATACCGCGCGGCGAGACCAATGGTCTGATCTTGAAGGGCGGTCGGATAGCGGCGCAATGGGGCGAGACAGGCCGCGTCGAAATGACGTTCAGCATCGCCAAGAGCTATCTTTCAATCCTTGCCGGACTGGCGATTTCTGACGGGCTGATCGGCAGTGTGGACGATCCGGTAGCCAAAACGGTTCCGGGCGAGCTTTTCGCGTCTGACCACAATTCCAAAATCACCTGGCGGCACCTGCTGACACAGACCAGCGAATGGGAAGGAACGCTTTGGGACAAACCCGATCTGGTCGACCGCAATCGGAAGGTGGGCCCCGGCAGCAATAACGACCTTAAGGGGACCCATCGGGATTTGCAGGCTCCGGGCACTTTCTGGGAATATAACGACGTGCGGGTAAACGTTCTTTCGCTGGCGCTTCTGCACGTGTTTCGCAGACCTTTGGGCGAAGTTCTGAAAGAACGGGTTATGGACCCCATCGGCGCTTCCGAAACCTGGCGCTGGGTCGGCTACCGAAATTCCTTCGTCGAAATCGACGGCATAAGGATGCAATCGGTCCCGGGCGGAACCCACTGGGGGGGCGGCCTGCAGATCAATAGCCTGGATCACGCCCGCTTTGCTCTTCTTGTTCGTAACGACGGCGTTTGGGACGCAAAGCGGATCGTTCCGGAAGGCTGGGTCAACCAACTGCACACGCCATCTCCGGTAAATGCCGGATACGGTTTCCTTTGGTGGTTGAATACGGGCCAAGAGGAATGGGCGGGGGTCCCCGAAACGTCCTATGGCGCCGTCGGCGCGGGCAGCCACATCATATGGATCGATCCCGACCATGACCTTGTCATCGTCGCAAGATGGGTCAACCAAATTCACGTTGAAGGATTGATACAAGAATTTGCCCAGGCATTGATTTAAGCCGCTCTACTTTGAAGGAATTCCGACCATGACCAAGGGACCGCACAATCTTGAATTCGACGTCGTTCAGGGGTGGGAGAAACTGCCCGAGGGATGGTCTTTTACCGAGGTCGCCGGGGTCGCAGTCGACTCGCGCGACCGCGTCTATGTCTATTGTCGGGGCGATCACCCGGTCATTGTCTTTGACAAGGATGGCAAATTTCTTGACGCCTGGGGCGAAGATAATTTCACCCGTCCGCACGGCATTTATATCTCGGCCAAGGACGAGGTGTTCCTGGTGGACGACGAGGGACACTCGGTCTTCAAGTATGATCTGGACGGCAATCCCATTATGCGCATCGGCGGCACCAAGGCGGAAACCGGCTTCGAGCGGGGCGCTTCGCCGGTGATGCATTCCGCCGGTCCGTTTAACGAGGTGACCAACGTGGCGCTGGCCCCCGACGGGCGCATCTATGCCGCCGACGGTTATGGAAACGCGCGGGTCCATTGTTTTTCGCCGGACGGAACATTGCTGAACACCTGGGGCGAGCAAGGCAACAATTTCGGAGAATTCAACCTGCCGCACGGCATCGGCGTGGATAGCGCAGGCAATGTCTATGTGTGCGACCGCGAAAATTCCCGCATTCAAATCTTTTCCGGCGAAGGCGAGTTTCTGCGAGTGTGGGACTGGGTCAGCCGACCGACCGACATCTTTATCGATGCCCAGGACACCATTTATATCGCCGAGTTGGGCTTCATCATCGGCAATCGGCCCTGCCTGCACTTTCGAAACTGTTTCTATGCAAAGCCGGGCCACGATCCCATCGCGCGGGTCACCGTGTGCAATCCCGATGGCGAGATCATCCAGCAGATCGGCGGCCATGAGGCAGTACTGCCGGGCAACTTCATCGCGCCCCACGGCCTTTGGGTCGATAGCGAGGGTAGCCTCTATGTGGGCGAGGTATCACAGACCTCGGGCGGCGCGCGCCACTACTGTCCGGATGACCCGCTGAACGCCCATTGTTTCCAAAAGTTTATTCGTCGCGGCTAGAGCATTTTCAGGCTGAAAGTGCTTTAGGCGGGTGGTTTTCGTGCCAATGCCGGGCGATGTCGATGCGCCGCGTCAGCCATACCTTGTCGTGGGACTGGACGTAATCGACGAAGCGCTTTAGGGCTTGGAATCGGGCCGGTTTGCCGACAATCCGGCAATGCAGGCCCAGCGACATCATCTTCGGTGTGTGCTCGCCTTCCTCATAGAGCGTATCGAACGCGTCCTTGATGTAGGTGAAGTACTGATCGCCCGAATTGAACCCCTGGGGCGTGCCGAAGCGCATGTCGTTGGTATCCAACGTATAGGGCACGACCAGATGGTCGGGCTTTCCGGCCACCTTGCTCCAGAACGGCAGATCATCCGAATAGTCGTCCGCGTCGTAAACGAAGCCGCCCTCCTCGGCCACCAGTTGACGTGTGTTTTCACTGGTGCGGCCCGTGTACCAGCCAAGGGGTCGATCGCCGGTTATGCGCTTTTGAATTTCGATGGCGCGTTCCATGTGTTCGCGCTCTTCATCTACGGCCATGCCGTGGTAGTTGATCCAGCGCAAGCCGTGCGAACAAATCTCGTGACCATCCTTGAGCGCGGTTTCGATGACCAGCGGATTGCGTTCCATGGCCATGGCCACGCCGAACACCGTGATCGGGATTTGCCGTTCGCGGAAAAGGTTCAGAATTCGCCACACACCGGCGCGGCTGCCATATTCGTACAGCGATTCCATGCTCATATGGCGTGCGCCGACAAACGGTTGGGCGCCGATGATTTCGGACAAAAACATCTCGGATGCTTCGTCGCCGTGAAGAATGCAGTTCTCGCCGCCCTCTTCGTAGTTGAGCACGAATTGCACGGCCACACGCGCGCCACCCGGCCATTTGGCGTCCGGCGGATTGGGGCCGTAGCCTTTTAAATCGCGGGGGTATTCAATAAAGTTATCGGACATCGTCTTTCCCCTGAAAACGTCGTTACTTTTCTCTCGGCGGCGCGTATCCGCCCAGCTTCGAGGTATGCAGGCCCAGGCGCACCATGCTTTCACAAAGGCCCACCGCGCAGGCCACGCCATCCAGAACCGGCACACCGTGATCCTCGGCAAGCGAGTTCGCCAAATCCGTCATCCCCGCACAGCCTAGCACAATGGCCTCGGCGCGGTCCTCTTCGATGGCCCTGCTGATTTCCGCAGAAATTTGCGCCCGCGCATCGCCGGATTTGGTTTCAAGATCAAGCACCGGCACTTCGGCCGCCCGCACCGTGGCACAACGCGTGGCCAGCCCATAACGCGTGAGGTTGTGCTCGATTGCCGGAACGGAACGCGACAATGTGGTAACAACCGAAAACTTGTTGGCCAGCATACTGGCCATGTGGAACGCCGCCTCGCCAACACCCAGCACCGGCGCATCGGTCATACATCTGAGCGCATCAAGACCGGTATCATCAAAGCACGCGAGCACAATCGCATCCGCGTCGGTATTTTCCCGCACCACGGAAATAAGGCCCGAGAGGCTCAGGGCTTCATCATAATATCCTTCGACGCTGGCCGGTCCGTGATCGGGATTGACCGCGATAATTTCAGTTCCCGATGCCGCAATCCGTCGAGCGCCCTCACCGATCTTTTGCGTCATCGAAGCCGTTGTGTTGGGATTGGCAACAAGAATTCTCATTATTTAGCCCCGATCAAACTTCCGCACCCAGATAAGCGGCTTTAATCCTGTCGTCATTCAACAGATCCTTGGAATTACCGCTCAACACGATAGAGCCTGTCGCCATAGCATAGGTTCGATGTGAAATGCTAAGGGCCATTCGCGAATTTTGCTCAACCAGCAGGACCGTCACCTTTTCATCGCGGTTGATGGCGACAATCGAACGGGCGATGTCCTGCACCAGTTTCGGTGCGATGCCCAGCGACGGCTCATCCAGAAGCAAGAGACGCGGCGCGGCCATAAGCGCCCGGCCAATAACCAGCATCTGCTGCTCGCCGCCGCTTAGCGTTCCAGCGGTTTGGGAGTATCGCTCCAGAAGGCGGGGGAAACGTTCCAGCACACTATCCAACGAACGCTGAATGTCTGCTTTTCCCGAGCGCGTAAAGGCGCCCATGAGCAGGTTGTCCTTCACCGTCATGAAGGGGAAGACACGACGGCCCTCCGGCACCATGGCGATACCTTTTTTGACGATTTCAGCCGGGTTCGTTCCGTCAAGGCGTTCCCCTTGAAAGTGGATTTCGCCACTTCGGATTCCCTGCAAACCAGTAATCGCACGAAGGATGGACGATTTGCCTGCGCCATTGGCGCCAATCAACGCCACCGTTTCCCCTTCGTTTAGATCGATGGAGACACCCTTCAGCGCGTAAACGTGATCATAGTACAGTTCGACGTTGTCGAATTTCAGCATTTCGCTCATCACTTACATTCCGATCTCATCATCTTCACTGCCCAGATATGCCTCAATGACCTTTTCATTCGCCTGAATTTCTTCGGGCGTGCCTTCGGCGATTTTGTCACCGAAATTGATCACGACAATCCTGTCGGAAATCTCCATTACGGCATCCATGTCGTGTTCGACCAGAAGCACGGTGACGCCGCGGTCGCGCACGCCACGAACCAACTCCACCGTATGCATGGTTTCATCCCGGTTCATGCCCGCGAAAGGCTCATCCAGAAGCAAAACGGTTGGATTGGTCGCTAGGCCGATAGCAATACCAAGAGCACGCAAATGTCCTTGCGGAAGGTTGCTGGCGATCTCATCCCTGATATCGCCAAGTCCCAGAAATTCCACAATTTCGTCAGCGGAGCGGCCAAATTCCTTTTCGTCGGCAACGGCCGTGTGTGTGCCAAGGAAATAGCCGGCAAGATTGGCCTGTGATCGCAGGTGATGGGAAACAATCACGTTATCGCGAACCGACATGCTCTTGAAAATCGTGGTTTCCTGGAACGTGCGAACGACCCCTTTGCGCGCCACCACATGGGGCGCCAGGTCGGAGATGCGTTCACTCTTGAACAGGACTTCGCCGCTTGTGGTTCGCAGGAAGGACGAAATGAGCTTGAACAAGGTGGACTTGCCGGCCCCGTTTGGTCCGATAACGGACAGGATTTCCCTGTCGTTGACCTCGAAAGAGACGTCGTTGACGGCGGTCAGGCCGCCAAATTTCTTGGTGACGCCTTTAACTTCAAGAAGCGCGCTCATTTGCCGGCCCCCCGCTTATGAAATATGGGTAGGCTCAGGATGCCATTGGGCAAGGTCACAATGAGCATGATCAAAATCGCCGAGTAAATCAGCAACTGGTACTTGCCGGTGGTAAACAGCACGTCCCACCCGAAATAGATCATGAAGGTGCCCAGCATCGGGCCGAATACATAACCGAGGCCGCCCAAGAAGCAATTGAGCATGAAATCCACCGAGTCCTTCACCGGGAAGCTCGCCGGATAGATGGACCGGGAAATCGCCACGAAAATCGCGCCTGAAATCCCGCCCAGAAACGAGGATATGGCGTACGCGATGATCCGCAGATAAGAGATATTGACGCCGATCGACGAGGCCAGCTCTTCGTTCTGCTGCAACGAACGGCACAGATGACCGATCCGCGAATTGACCAATCGATAAAGCCCCGCAAAGCTCGCAACCATCAAAATGGTGGCCAGGTAGTAGAAGGCCAGTTTCACGTTCTCGATGGTCGAAAAGTCGGGAATGAGGGTCAGCCCGAAAATCGAGATTTCGCCGGGCAGTGGGATGGACGAAATACCCTTTGCACCGTTTGTGATCGGCAATGCCAGAGCCGTCAGTCGCGCCACTTCCGTCAAAACCAGCGTGATCATGGCGAAATAGACACCCCGCAGACGCAGGATTGGTAATCCGATCAACACGGACAAAAAGGCGCAAAACAACCCTGCAAGCGGGATCGTCAGCCAGAAGGAAACGCCGTATTTAACGACAAGGACAGCTGAAACGTATCCGCCAGCCAAGGCGTAAGCGCCTTGACCGATATTGATGCGGCCAATGTAGAAGGTCAGCCACACCCCGCCGCTGGCAATCGACAGCAACGCGACGGACGTCAGCGTGTAATAGAAGTCCCAACGGCCGCTCACGTGGATCAGCCATGGCACGACGATGAATACGGTTAGCAGAAATACCGCGACCCCGATAATTTGATTTCTTTGAAACATCGTTTCATCAACCCCAGGGTTTGCCCATGAGCCCTTGCGGGCGGATGGCGAGGAACACCATCAAGGACGCAAAAATCACGAGATAAGTGATGTCTCCGTACTCGGCCAACACCGACAGGCCGATGGATTCCATCATGCCAAGAATGAAGCCGCCAGCGATGGCCCCGGAAATCACACCGGCGCCGCCAATCATCACCATCATGAATGCCTTAATCGACGTCGGCCCGCCCATGCCCAGATTGACACCGGTAATGGTGACCAGAAGGCCGCCGACCACACCCGCCAGCATGGCGCCCAGCGCGAAACCGATCATGGAATACTGGCGGACGTCGACCCCCATAAGCTGGGCGGCTGCCTTGTCCTGAGCCAGGGCTCGCATGGCTCGGCCCGTCTTCGAATACTGCATGTAAAAGATGAAGCCGCCGATCGACAAGATCGCAAGAACGCCAATCAATATCTTATCGTATGGCATCACCATCGTGTAATTGTCGTAGTTGAACAGGCCGTTGATGATCTTGGGCACCCCGCGCTGCTTTTCGCCGAATGCCAAGAGAATGACCGCATCCAGGAAAAAGGCGATGCCCGCGGCAAGAAGCATGGTGCTTTCTTCGCGCACCGATTTTCGGATGACCGGACCGAACAGATACTTTTCAACAAGCGCGCCGACGATCGCCAGCGTCAACGCGGAGGCCGCCAATCCCACAACAAAGGGCAAACCGAGCTGTGCGTAGACGGTGTATGTGACGAACCCGCCAATCACATACATTTGCCCGTGCGCAAAATTGAGAACGCCCATCAGGGCAAAAATCAACGTCAACCCCAAGGCAATCAGAGCGTATTGCGCCCCCAGGTATAAACCGTTCGCAAGAATCTGTTCCATGAAACAAGTCCAGTTTTGAGAAGGGCCCGGGGAATTGAGAGATCGCCCCGAGCCCTTCATTGCACAGGAGAGGTGCCTGTCAATTAGTCTACTTCAGCAATGAACAGCGTTTCAAATTTGCCGTTCTTGTACGCGTTCACAACCATCGGAACGGAAACCTGGCGTTTCTGTCCGAATGAGGTCATGCCGACGTATTTCAGTTTGGAGTCGCCTTTCATGTAGATGTTCTCGGCGGCCAGCGTCTCCATGGTCTTCTTGAACTCGGCGACATTGTCGATGGATGCGGGATTAGCTTTCATCGTTTCGAGAATGTATTCGAGCGCATAGACCTTGGTGTTGGACTCATCGTTATATTCGCCGAACATTTTTGTGTAACGGGCAACGAATTCGCGCATGGCATCGGTCGCGATTTTCGGCGTTGACGCACCACCCACCGAAATGAAGCCGTCGGCGAGATCGCCAGCGCCTTCCTTAAGAACCGCAGCATCCTGCGCCGTTTCCGTTGAAATCAGACCCGCGTAACCAAGTTCACGCGCGGCGCGAATAAGCTGCGGAGCATTGGCCGGCGCAACACCGGACAGAACCAGCAGATCGGGCTTTTTGCGCATGACGGGCGTTAGAACCGGCGAGAAATCGGTCGTGTCCACCTGGTACGTGATGTTGCTGGAAACCACGTTCAGGCCAAGGGCCTTGGCCGCCGCAACGCCACCTTCGCGCTGGCTCAACGGATCGGATTCATTCGCCGATACAAAAGCGACATTTTTGACGCCCTTGTTTTCCTTCAGATATTTGTAGATCGCCGGACCGGATTGATAGTTGGCGACCATTCCGAGGACCGCGTTCGATGCCGGCTTCACGTAGAGCGACTTGGGGAAAGCATAAGGGAAGTACATAATGTCGTTCTGTTCGGCCACCGGGCGAACGGCTGCCGCACCGTCGTCAACGTTGGGACCGACCACGTAATGGATGCCTTCCTGAGCCATCTTTTCCATGCCCGCGATAGCGCGCTTGGGATCTTTCTGATCATCAAAAGTGACGATCTCGACGTCATATGTCGTGCCGCCGATTTTAATTCCGCCGAGTTCATTGATCCACGCGGCGCGCGTTTGCATGGAACGGGCATTCGAAATGCCCCATGCCGCCGCCGGGCCACTGGTTACGCCGACAAAGCCGATCTTCAGTGTCTTATTCGCGGCATCCGCGACGCCCATCCCAGCGAGCGCCAAGGAAGCTGTGGCCATGGCGCTAACGGCCATAAATTTTAGTACGCTACGTCTCTTGATCATTTTCCATCTCCCTGATGTGTATCGATAAACGACCGATCATTTCCGTGAAAGGGTTGCACACGAAATTGTTAACAATTATATTATTGTTTGTCTACCATTTAATTTTATTTTCTCGACAACTCGTTTAGGTATTGTTGATGTTGTGGCACTTGCCATATTAACGATACAAGGCTAAAACACCGCAATTCGGGTCAATTGGTAGAGAGCGTATGTTGAAGATCTCAGAAAATCAGGAGAATCCGGACACCGGATTGAACGAAGAACAGATTGTTGATCGCATTTTCGAAGCGGTGATCGAACAACGCCTGCCGCCCGGCACGAAACTCTCTGAAACGGTGCTTTGCGACGCATTCGGCGTTGGCCGCATGCGCATTCGCCGCAGTCTTCTGCTGTTGGCCAGCCGCAACATCGTCGATCTTCAATCGAATCGCGGGGCCTATATTTCGAGCCCCACGCCGCAGCAGGCCCGCGAGGTTTTTGAAACCCGCCGCGCCATTGAGCCAAATGTTTGCCGAATCGCGGTCGAGCGTGCAACCGATCGCGACATCCGTAGCCTGGAGAAGCACCTCAAGAAAGAGCACGCGGCCCATTCGGCCGGGGATCGGCGTCTGTCGATCCGTCTTTCAGGGCTTTTCCACGTGAAGCTGGCGGAAATAGCGGTCAATGAAGTCATGGAGCGGATCGTCAAGGAATTGGTGACCCGCACGTCTTTGATTATTGGCATGTTCGGCGCCGCAGGCACGGCAAACTGTCATTCCGACGAGCATGCCGCGCTCCTGAACGCCTTCAAGAGCAGGCAGCAGGGTGACGCTGCGCTGCAAATGATCGCTCACCTCGAAAATATTGAAACACAGGTCGATCTTTCCACCGACCGCGAATCGCAAGTCGATCTGGTCGAGATTTTCGGTCAGGAATGAATTGAGCGACCGCTCATTCGTTCACAGTCAAAGCCCGTATATTAGGCTCGGAAGCGGCAACCCCGCAGGCCACGAGTGATTTCCACCCGACTTCCGCGGGTTTGGAATGAAGGCCATCGGCTCGGCAATGACGCCGGTGTCGGCCAGAGTTACTCCCCCCGCAATATTATTTCAGCGTGCGAAATAGATATAATTTCGTATGCAAAATGACGTTTATTCGGTATACTGTTTAGGTGATTTGAGATTGGCGCGGTGGTGCCGGGCCAATAGTTAACGAGTCAATAGTCGGCTCTTTTGTCACAAGTTCAGGCCTGAGCCGGTTCATCGGCTGAATAGAACAAATGATACAAGGAGGATTGTCATGACGAGTTACGGATACGGGAAAAAAATACTGACAGCCGTCGCCGTTTGCGCGCTGGCGTTGTCGGCGTTGGCCGGGCCGGTGCAGGCCGAGGCGAAATACAAGTGGAAGCTGACGACCTTCGTTCCGGAAAACAGTGGAACGTACCGGGATTTCGTCAAGGTGTTTATCAAATACGTCCACGACATCACGGATGGTGAAGTCGAAATCAAGGGCTTCGGCGTCGGCGTTTTGGCCAATGCCTTCGAAGGCCCCAAAGCGGTACAGGACGGCGTTGCCGATATCGCGTTCTTCTATCCTGCGTTCTTGGTCAACAAAGACCCGGCAAACGCCATTTTCACAGGAATGCCCGGCGGTCTTTCGGCGGAAGCCATGTTCCATTGGCTCTATGAGGGCGGCGGTGAAAAGCTTTGGGTCGATCAGCGGCGCGAAACCATGGGTTTGCACCCGGTTATCGGCGGCATTGGCCCGACCGAAATTTTCATGAACTCACACAAAGCCGTACGTACCGAAGCCGACTTGAAGGGGCTGAAGGCGCGCACCGCCGGCGCGTGGGCCGACCTTCTTTCGGAACTGGGTGCTTCGCCGACCGTTCTTCAGGTGACCGAAATTTTCACCTCGCTGGAACGTAAGATTATCGACGCCACCGAGTTCGCGACTCCCAGCACCAACATCATTCTGGGTTATCACAATGTCGCCAAATACATCATCATCCCTGGCATTCATTCGCCGAGCTTCGCCTACGAAGCGCTGTGGAAAAAGGATGTGTGGGACGGCCTTTCCGACGACCTGAAGGCCAAATTGGAACTGGCCGGACGCATGGCCACCCTGACCGGCTTCCTCAAGACGGGAATGGCCGATCTGGAAGCGGTCAAGAAACTGCAGGCGGGCAACAACGAATTCGTCACCCTGTCGCCCGAACTGATCAAAAAGGTTCGCGTGATTGCACGTGCGTGGTCGGAACGCAAAGCGGCCGAGCAGACGGCAAAGGGTAATCCGTGGATGCAGAAGGTTACGACGTCCTACTACGATTTCCAGGACAAGTGGGTCAAATACGGTGACTACCGTTTGGGTGACAAATAAGACCCACTGCTGATAAACAATAATGGTGGCGAGGCTCCGAAACGGGGTCTCGCTACCGATTCGCGGGGAAACGTCTGGAAATGAACGCTCTTGCCAGATTGAATGTTTTTTTGACGCTGATTGACCGATTATCAGGTCTCCTGGCGCGTATTGCCATGGGGTTGGTCATCGTTCTTGTGGGGGCGATGCTATATGAAGTTGTTTCCCGGCGCATTTTTGACTCTCCCACCATCTGGGCCTTCGATTTTTCATACATGGTCAACGGAACGATCTTTCTGGGCGCCGCCGGGTATGCGTTGCTGCAGAACGAACACATCCGCATCGATTTCTTTTCGGCGAGACTGTCCTTGCGCGCGCAGCACGCGGTTAATGCGATTTTTTATATTTTTCTTTTCCTGCCGGTGATGTTCATTATTTGCCAGGCCGCTTTCGGCGACGCCTATGAAGCCCTGGTGACCGGACAGGTGGAGCGCGTCAGCCCCTGGGCACCGGTGGTGTGGCCCTACTACACGGCGGTTTGCGTGGGCTTGTGTGTCTTATTCGCGCAAAGCGTCGTCCAAGCCATTCGCCATTTGATTGGCATCGCGCACCCGACAACCCTGGCCCTCGTCGCCATGGATCAGGGCGGAGAATAGGCATGTTTGAAATTGCCGCCGCCGCATGGATGTTTCCGGCCCTGTTCGTAATGGTTTTCCTTGGGTTTCCGGTCGCGTTCAGTTTGTTTAGTGTGTCGCTGATTTTCGGTTACACAATTTTCGGCCCGGCCCTTGGCGCGCAGCTTTTTGGCCGCATCCTCGACATCAGCTCGAACCTAATTTTGGCGGCGATCCCATTGTTCGTTTTCATGGGTGCCATGCTGCAAAGTTCCGGCATTGCCAAGCGATTGTTCGAGGCCACGCGGGTGTGGTTGGGGCGGCTTCCGGGCGGCCTTTCCGTCACGTCCATTGTCATGTGCGCCATTTTCGCCGCGACCTCGGGGATAATTGGTGCGGTTGAGATCGTGGTCGGTCTTATGGCCATTCCGGCGATGGTTTCGGCCAAGTACAGTAAAGACCTGATATCCGGGACCATCTGCGCCGGCGGTGCGCTTGGCACCATTATTCCGCCGTCCATCGTGGTCGTCATTTACGCCTCCATCGCCGACATGTCGGTCGGCGATCTGTTTGCAGGAATCATGATCCCCGGCGCCGCGATGGTCGTCTTTTTCATCCTTTACATTCTTGTTCGCAGTTGGATGAACCCCGCCATAGCGCCCCCCGTTCCGACTGAAGAATTTCAAATACCGCTGGGGCCGAAGTTGTGGCTGACGTTCACCGCGCTGGTTCCTTGCACAGCCCTGATCGTGGCCGTCCTTGGCAGCATTTTTGCCGGTGTCGCCTCGCCGACGGAGGCCGCGGCGGTGGGAGCATTGGGGTCGGTTCTGCTGTCCATCGCCTACAACGAATTTTCTTTCCGCATATTGGGTAAGGCGCTTCGCCAGACGGTGCTTATCACGTCTATGGTGATTTTGATTATTGCCGGTGGCGTGCTGTTTTCCAGCATATTCATCGTTGGCGGCGGCAAGGATCTGGTCAATCAGATGATCGGCGCCTTCGAATTGGGACCCATGGGAATGATCGCATTGTTCCTGGCCATCATCTTCCTGTTGGGCTTCATTCTCGACTGGATTTCCGTGGTGCTGGTGACCATCCCCATATTTGACCCCCTGATCCGCCAAGCCGGGATTGACCCGGTGTGGTTCGGAGTCATGGTCTGCGTCACGTTGCAGACGTCTTACCTGACGCCACCGATGGCGCCGTCCATCTTTTTCCTTCGAAGCATCGCGCCCAAGGACTTCAGCTACAAAGACATGTATTGGGGCGTAACGCCGTTTGTGGCCATGCAGTTGGTGACGTTGTTCGTGGTCATGGCGCTGCCCTGGACGGCAACCTATCTGCCGCAAATCCTGTTCCGGTTGTAACGGCTCGGAACGCAGGTGTTGAAACTAAAAACAAACGAACCAGTCATAAGGAAGAAGAACATGAAAGCGGTCGTAACGTTATCGCCAGAAGAGTCCAAGCGTTTGATCGCCAAGGCGATTGTTGATATGGGCGTGGTCAAGAAGGCCAAGAAGGATGGCATCATCGGACTTGCGCGGTGTTCATCCGCCGCGTTTGTGGTCGAGGAACTGACCGGTCGTGCGCTGGGCAACAGGGCCCATTATCTGAGCGGTTACATGAACCAGTTGGGCGCCTGCGCTCTGGGCGCGGAGCACCAGGAAAAGCTGTTGGTTCTGGAAAAGGGCGAAGAGCACTGGATGACGTTCAAGGACGGCAACGTCGCCAATTTCACCGACCGCATGACGCCCGACGATGTCATCATCAAAAGCGGCAACGTGATTGACCGCGATGGCAACGTAGGCTGCCTCGTGGCCAGCCCGACCGGCGGCGAGATCGGCGCATATATGCCGCCCATTCTGGTTCGCGGTATTACGTTTTTGGTGCCCATGACCCTGAACAAGACGCTTCCCATTTCCCTTGACGACGCCATGAAGGCCATGGGTGCGGGCAACATCCATCCGGACATGTGTCATGGTTTGCGGTGCGGAATGATGCCCATGCCGGGCCATGTCATTACCGAGGTCGATGCCATTGCCCAGCTGACCGGAGCCAAGGCGTTGCCCATATCCATCGGCGGCCTCGGCAGCGGGGCTGGCGCCCTGATGCTGTCCATCGATGGCGAGGATGAACAGATCGAAGCGGCCTGGAAGCTGGTATCGGGGATCCGGGCTAAGGGCGAGCCGCCGTTGGAAAGCCCGGCCTTTAACTGTGACGACTGCTACATTTTCGAGCACCCGGGTCTTGGCAACCGTTGTTCGGCGCTGCCGCTGCCGGGGTGTGACTGCGCATAAGGGGTGCCCATGGAATTTGATTTCGAGACCCTTCCCAAGGAAGTTCGTTACAAACTGCTGTGCGCGTTTGTCGCCCCGCGGCCCATTGCCCTGGCGACGACGGTTTCCGTGGACGGCGTGGGCAACGCAGCACCCTTCAGCTTTTTCAACGTCTTCGGCGACGAGCCGCCGATTGTCATTCTGGGCGTCCAGAACCGCCCCGATGGCACACCGAAAGACACGCTGGCGAACATCAGGGACACCGGGGAATTCGTCGTTCATCTGGTGGATCAGCCCATGGCCCGACAGATGGTGGACTGCGCCATCGATTTTGCGCCGGGCGAGGATGAAACAGCGAAGACGGGATTGCGGGTCGTGCCCAGCCTGAAGGTCAAGCCGGGCCGCATCCGCGAGGCTCCGGCGGCCCTGGAATGCCGCCTGGAAAAGAGCATCGACTATGAAAGCCGATCCATCGTTCTGGGCCGTGTGGTCAACATGTGGGTGCGCGACGACTGCATCGATCCCGAGACGCTGTACGTCAACAACGACGCCTATCGGCCCCTGGCGCGGCTGCACAAGGACTATTACATTGTTGCCGAAGATCTGTTCGAGTTGAAGAGACCGACCATGGAGGAGTTTCTGGAACGAAAGGGTATGGGCGGACGGGAAGATGACTAGCAAAGAACCAGGAAAGACGACGTCGCGCATCGACATCGCGCATACCGCGCTTCGGAGGGCAATTCTCGAGCAGGCGCTGGAGCCGGGAACAAAACTACCGGAAGATACCATTGGCTCGGGGTTCGATATGAGCCGTACCTTGGCTCGCGAAGTGCTTGCCAAACTACAGGTCGACGGGCTGGTTGATATAAAACGCGGACGAAGCGCCCGAGTGGCACGCCCCAGCCTTTCCGAAGCAATGGATATCTTTCATTTACGCCGCACCCTTGAAGGCGAAGTCGTACGTTTGATTATTGAGCGGTGGTCGCGGGATATGGCCAGTGAACTTAACGCCCATATCCACGAAGAGGAGATCGCTGCAAAGGCGGGAAAAGGCCATGTGTCGATCAGGCTCGCCGGCGAGTTCCACATCAAGCTGTCCGAGATGGCTGGAAGTCCCCTTCTGGCCAAATTCGTCAACGAGACCGTCAATCGCTGCTCGCTGATACTGTCGCTCTACGGGCGGCCACATTCTCCGGAATGCGCCGTTTCCGAACACCGCGCCCTGTTCGACGCATTTGAGACCGGCAATCTGGGCGCAGCGATCTCACTGATGGACAAACACATCGGATCAGTCGAGGAACGGGCTATGATCTCCGAAGACGCGGACGAAAAGCCCGACCTTCTCGATGTTATTGGTTTGTATTCCGACGAAGAAAATACGGCGGCTTAAGCCAACTTTTGTGCGCCCGCCGTGCCCTGGACGGGATCGTCGGGAACGCGGCCTGCTTCGACGCCGAAGCAGGCGACCGCCGTCTTGTCGGATTGCGTCTGTTGGGGAGTTTCAGTTCTGCATTTCTCGTCGGCAAATGGGCACCGCGGGTGAAAGGCGCATCCCGAAGGTGGATTGATCGGATTGGGCACTTCGCCCGCCACAGGAAGGCGTTCGCGACCGGTCATGTCCAAATCGGGAATGGTATCGAGCAACATGCGCGTGTACGGATGCCGGGGCCGCGAAAAGAGCGTTCTCGCCGGGGCCACTTCGACCAGCTTGCCCAGGTACATCACGCCTATCCAGTCGGACATGTAGGATACGACGGCCAGATCGTGGCTGATGAAGAGATACGTCAGGCCCAGCTCGCGCTGCAAATCCTTCATCAGGTTGAGGATTTGCGCTTGCACCGAGACGTCCAGCGCTGACGTCGGTTCGTCGCAAAGCAGAAAATCGGGTTTGCTGGCGATGGCCCGTGCGATGGATATGCGCTGGCGCTGGCCGCCAGAAAATTCGTGCGGGTATTTTTCGCCGTCGGCGGCTGTCAGCTTCACGGCATCCAGCAACCGGCCAACCTCGGCGATGACTTTATCCGGCCCATCGGCCAACCCGAATGCGCGGATCGGTTCGGCGATGATATCACGCACCCGCCAACGCGGATTAAGGCTGGCGTACGGGTCCTGGAAAATCATCTGCAGACGCCGCCGGATGGGTTGCATTTCGGTGCGCGAAAGGCCCGAAATATCTTGTCCCTCGAATTCGATCTTGCCGGAAGTCGGCGTGTAAAGGCCGACGATGAGCCGGGCGACAGTGGACTTTCCGCAACCGGATTCACCGACCAGACTGAACGTTTCGCCCGCCTGAATTTCGAAATCGATACCGGCCACCGCCCGCAGGTGCTGCTTGGGCAAGCGTTCCAACACCCGGTTCAGGAAGGGCGGAGAAACATCGAAGTTTCGGCTCAGGCCGGTTACGCGCAGCAATTCAGGCATTTTCTTGTTCGTCCTCGAACAGCAGACAGGCGATCTCGCCGCCGGTGCGTTTGATCAGTTCCGGCCTTTCGGCGCGGCAGCGATCAACCACATTCGGGCACCTTGGGTGAAACGAACAGCCGTTGGGAATGTCGGTCAATCGCGGCATGGACCCTTCGATCTGCACCAAGCGTTCGGCGTCGTGGCCAGCCACGGGAATGGAGCCCATCAGGCCGTGTGTATATGGATGGCACGCCTCCTTGATGACCTGCCTTACCTCTCCCACCTCAACCAGCCTTCCGGCGTACATGACGGCTACCCTGTCGGCGGTTTCGGCAATGACGCCCATGTCGTGGGTAACAAGAATGACCGCCGTACCGTGTTCACGGCACAGGCGTTTGAGAAGCGCAATAATCTGGGCTTGAATAGACACGTCCAGCGCCGTCGTCGGTTCGTCGGCGATGATCAGGCGCGGGTTGGCGCACAACGCCAGCGCAATGACCACCCGCTGGCGCATCCCGCCTGAGAACTGGTGCGGATAGTGGTCGACCCTGCGCTCGGGAGCGGGAATTCCCACCTCGGCCAGCAATTCCACGGCACGCTTTGCTGCCTGTGCGGGCGTCATATCGAGGTGGGTCAGCATGGTTTCCACCAACTGCTCGCCAACCGTATAAAGCGGATTAAGACTGGTCAGAGGGTCCTGGAAAATGGCGCCGATCTCGTTACCGCGAATTTTCCGCATCTCCTCGTAGGGAAGATCGTCGATCCGCCGCCCGTCGAGAATGATCCGGCCGTCGGCAATGCGCCCCGGCGGTTCCAGCAATCCAATAATGGCCGCGCCCGTCAGCGACTTTCCGGCGCCGGACTCGCCAACCACACCCAGAACCTCGCCTTCCGCCACCTCGAACGAAACGTCGTCGACTGCCACCAAAATTCCACGCCGCGTGGGAAATTCAACTCGTAGATTGTGAACCGAAAGAAGAGCCATGATCTTACCTCAACTTCGGGTTCAGGGCGTCGCGCAACCAGTCGCCCAGCAGGTTAACTGCCAGCACCAGCAACGCCAGGGTGACGGACGGGAAAATCACGACCCACCAGATGCCCGAGAACAAATACTCGTTGCCGATCCTGATCAACGTTCCCAGCGAGGGTTCGGTTGGCGGCATGCCGACACCCAGGAACGACAGCGTCGCCTCGGTCAGAACCGCCATGCCCAGATTGATGGTCGAAATCACCAGCACCGGACCCATAACGTTGGGAAGGACGTGACGCAGCATAATTGCCAGCGGCGCAAGGCCGATGATCTGTGCCGCCTGGACGTATTCCTTGCCCTTCTCCACCAGGGTCGAACTGCGCACCGTGCGCGCGTATTGAACCCAGTGGGTCAGGCCGATGGCCATAATCAGCACGAAAATAGCGACGTCCTGATGATACTCCGTGGGCAGCATGCCGCGCAGAACGCCGTTGATCAGCAGGGCCACCAGGATGGCCGGAAAACTCAGCAAGACGTCGGCCACACGCATGATCGCCGCGTCGACCATCCCGCCGACAAAGCCGCTAAGCAACCCGAAAAAGACGCCGACAACGGTGGCCAGGATGACGCTGGCAAACCCGACCAGCAAAGAAATGCGTAAACCGTGAAGAATGGACGACAACACGTCGCGGGCCTGGGTGTCGGTCCCCAGCAGGAACCGGGGGTCGCCGTCTTCCTCCCACACCGGTGGCAGTTCGCTGTCCATCAAATCAAGGGTGGCGATATCGAACGGATCATGCGGCGCGATCCAGGGTGCGAGGCCCGCGCTGAGAAAAAGCAACACGAGAACCACAGCCGCCGTGATGGTGACCTTTGAGCGGGTGAAACTGTAAAGCAGATCGCTATCGGTGAACCTGCGCCAGTGGTCGACAAGAGTTGCGATTGTCATTGTTGTTATTCCCGCCCCGCCACTAGCTCGAGTGTCCGTTCGCCGCCCCGCGATCCACCCGCAAGCGCGGATCGATAAAGGCGTACAAAAGGTCCACCGACGTGTTGATGACGACGAAAATCAACGACACCAGCACCAGATAGGCTGCCATCACCGGAACGTCGATGAAATTGACCGCCTGAATGAACAGAAAACCCATGCCCGGCCATTGGAAGACCGTTTCGGTGATGATGGCGAAGGCGATCAGGCCGCCAAGCTGAAGACCGAAGATGGTGATAACCGGGATCATCGTGTTTTTCAGCGCATGACCGAAATGCACGGCCCGGTCGGTCAGACCGCGGGCGCGGGCAAACTTGATGTAATCGGTTCGCAGCACTTCCATCATTTCCGAGCGCACCAGCCGCATGAGCAGCGTCATCTGGAACAAACCCAGCATGATGGAAGGCAAAATCAGGGCCTTGATACCGCTGATCGTCAAGAATCCGGTCGTCCACCATCCGAGATCAACGGTGTCGCCTCGTCCGAAGGACGGCAACCAATTAAGGTAAACGGAAAAAACGAGAATCAAAAGAATGCCGGTGACGAAGGTTGGCAGGGATATGCCGATCAATGACGCCATCTGCAAAAACTGACTAAATGCCCCGCGAGGATTTAGCGCCGTATAGACGCCTAGTGGCACGCCGACGACAAGGGCCAGTGTGGCCGCCACCAGAACCAGTTCCAGCGTCGCCGGAAGACGTTCGGCGAGCAAGGCCTTAACTGGTCGCCGATTACGGTACGAGGTCCCGAAATCGCCCTGTGTGGCGTTATAGACGAACCGTCCGAACTGCACGACAAACGGATCGTCCAAACCCAGCCGCTGGCGCAATTCAATGCGGTCCTGGGCGGTTGCGTCTTCCAATGAAAGGCTGTCAACCGGGTCGCCAAGATACCGAAACATCACAAAAGCGATTAGCGCCACCGCCAACATGACAGCAAACGCCTGAAAGATACGCCGCACGATAAACGCCAGCATGAAAAATTCCTCGTTTGATTTTGCCGGGTTTCGGTATTCGCGAATGCGCGAAGAAAAGGACCCCCGGGGCGGCCCTATTGTAGCCGCCCCGAAGGATTTACCCAATCACGATCAGTCGATGTTCGTGTACCACAGACGGATCTTGTTGTCCGGCGACTGCAGAATGTTGATGCCGTCGCGAACGGCCCATGACAAAGGCTGCTGGTGCAGCGGGAACCACGCGATTTCGTCCTTGGCGATTTTCAGCGCCTCGGCCATCTGCGCCCGACGCTTGGTTTCGTCCAGTTCGGAAACCGAAGAGGCCGTCAATGCGTCAACACGCGCGTTGGAATAGCCGCCGGGGTTCCAGGTGCCGTATTTTCCACCCGGCGTATGAAGCAGGGCAGAAATCGGGCTGAAAGCATCCATCATCGGCAAGGTTGCCCAACCGAGCATGAACATATCGGTCTTGCCTTCGCGGGCCTTCTTGAAGTGAATGGACTTGCTTTCGGTGGTCAGTTTCGGCTTGAACCCAACCTTGGAAGCCATCGCCGCAACCGCCTGACAGATTTCTTCATCGTTGACGTAGCGATCATTCGGGCAATTCATGGCAAAACGGAAGCCATCGGGATAACCGGCTTCGGCAAGAAGCTTTTTCGACGCCGCCGGATCATAGGCGAAGCGCTTGTTGTCAGCCTCGACGAAACCCGGAATTTCCGGAGCCACCATCAGGGCCGCGTTGCGAGATTTGCCGCGCATGATTTTTTTCTGAATCAGATCCATGTTGACGGACTGATAAAACGCCTTGCGAACGCGCACGTCCTGGAACGGGTTCTTGCCTTTAACGTCGGAATCGTTGAGATCACCCTTGAGGTTGAAGCCAAGGTAGATGGTCCGCAGGCTCGGCGCTTCCAAAGCCTTGGCGCCGGCGGCCGCATTGATGCGTTTGGCATCTTGCAGTGGCGACGGGAACATCATGTCCAACTCGCCCGAAAGCAGGGCGGCGACGCGCGTGGCGTCGGACTGGATGGGCGTGAAGACGATCTTCGTCAGGTTATGCTTTGGCTTGTCCCACCAGTTCTTGTTGACCACGAGAACGGTCTTGGCATCAGGCTGGCGACTATCCAGCATGAACGGGCCGGTCCCGTTAGAATGGGTCGACGCGTAGTTTTCCTGACCCGCGTTGGTGTCGATGGGTTCAACGCAATTGTTCTTTTCCAGCCACCCGGAATCGAGAATGAAGGAATTGCTGAGGAAGTTGAACAACAGCGGGGTCGGCCCCGTCAGCGTAAGATCCATGGTGAAGTCGTCGACCTTGGTCGCCTTAACGACAGTCGGCAGATTTCCACGGATCGGCGATTTTTCGTTGGTTACGCGGTTAAGGGACATAACCGCATCGTCAGCCGTGAAATCGGCGCCGTCGTGGAATTTCACACCCTTGCGAAGGTGGAAACGAATCACCGTCGGGGAAACGGTTTCCCATGAGGTGGCCAGCGCGGGTTCAATCTTCAATTCTTCACTGTAGCGAACCAGCGGTTCATAAATGTGGTGAGTGAACGCAATGGAAAAGCTTTCCGTAAGCGAATGCGGATCCATCGCCAAAACATCGCCCGCATACGCGAAACGAAGCGTTTTCGCTTGCACCGGCTGCATGACAGCCATTGCGATTGCGACAGCCGAAGCGGCTGCGAATAGCTTGGATTTCATAGTCCTCTCCCTGAAGGTCTCGCCAATATTCCCATTTTAACCCTGGACCGCGCGCGGCAACGCTTGCTCTCCGCTTTTTCAGATCGTGCGTCAAACTGCGTGCGAACAAATAAACCTTCCTTGATTTTCGGTATTTTTGTCAACAAATTATTTGACGAACATTTTCATTTGTGTTTTCAATTTTCCATCAGATTTGTTTACAAAAAAAAACAGGCGGACAATGGTGGCGAGAAAATCAAATTTGGACGCTCATATCCTTAGGCCGGATTTCCACGGCGAGCCGAAACCGCGGAAGTCGAAGGAAGACAATTCGACAGTTTCGCCCGAGGAATATATCTATGGCCGGATATGGAGCGCGATCACCGCGCGCTCGCTCGTCCCGGGAATGCGCCTGAAAGAGGAAGAGCTCGCCGAAATTTTCGGCGTCAACCGGCCTATCGTTCGCCAGGCGCTTAGTCGCCTCGCCCATGACAGCCTCGTCACCTTGCAACACAACCGGGGCTGCTACGTTGCCAAGCCGACCGTCAAGGAAGCGCGGGATATATATTCCACGCGCCGATTGATCGAGGATCAACTCATAAGGCGGCTTATCGAACAGGCAACGAAAAACGACATTAAATTGCTGCGCGATCACCTTGCAGCGGAACGCAAGGCGCATAAGAACCGCAACTACGAAAATATGGTCAGGTATTCGGCGGAATTTCATTTATTGATCGCCGAACTGGCGGATGTGCCGGTCATGAAGCACTTTCTTCGCCAACTGATGGCCCAATCATCGCTTATCAAGGCAATGTACCAACGCTGGGTGCATGTCGAGCGTGGCGCCAGTGACCATGCGGCTCTCGTCGAATTGATCGCAAAGAGAGACGTAGACGAGGCGACTCGGGTCTTGAACGATCATCTGTTGGAACTGGAAACCGAGCTGGATCTGGACAACCCCATGGGTGTCGAGTTTGACCTCAAAGCCATCTTCGGAGAAAAGCCGGTTTGATATTGAGCGGCCAGCCATTTCGCCGTTTCGGATTTCACATTTATTGATTGAGTAGGCAGCCAGACCATGTTGGACATTCTTATCAAGAACGCGACGATCATCACCATGGACAAGGACCGGCGGGTTCTCACCAATGCCGATATCGGCGTAAAGGATGGCCGGATTTCCAGCGTCGGCGGAGAAAGCGACGGGCCGGTAGAAGCCAAAGAGACCATTGACGCGGGCGGAATGGTCGCCATGCCGGGAATGTTCGACGGACACGCCCACGCGGGACACGGTTTGGTCAAATCAATGGGCGCAGGCGACACCAAGGCCTGGTTCGGCGCCTGTGAGCAAATCTACACCTCAGGTTCAACCGAGGCGTTCTGGCGCGCCGAAGCCCGCCTGACCCTGCTGGAACGCCTGAAGTGCGGTGTCACTACCGGCGCCATGCTTCTGGGCGGCGGTGCCAGCATCATGCGCACCGACGATCCCGCTTATGGTGACGCCCACTGCGAAGCGACGGTAGAAACGGGCATCAGGACCTTTCTGGCCGTCGGCCCCAATCCCCTTCCCTTCCCCAAGCGCTACGTCCAGTACGACGGCGGCAAGGCCCGCGAGACCGAGGTCAGTTTCGGCCAACAGATGGAAACCTGCGAAACCTTGATCGACCGCTGGAACGGCAAGAACGACAAGCGAACCAATATTTGCCTGATATTGCCCGTGTACGGCCGCGACGGGGACGAAACGGGCAACTGGTCGGATGTCGAGGACGTGGCCCGCGAGATTGCGGACCTACGCCAACGCAAAGGGGTCCTTTTCACCCAGGACGGCCACCGTTCGGGGTCCATCGCAATTGCCCGCGATCTGGGCTTGTTGGGGCCGCACGCGTTTCTTTCGCACAGTGTCGATCTGACGGAAGACGATATGCGGGCAGCCAGGGAAACCGATACGCGGATCGTCCATAATCCAAGCGCGATCATGTCTGTCCTAGGGCGTTGCCCGGCCCCCGAGCTCATTGATCAGGGCGTAACGGTCATTCTTGGTTCGGATGCTTCGGCACCGGATCGCGGATACGACATGTTCAGGCATATGGCGCAATGCATGCACTACCACCGGCGCCATTTCCGCGATCCCGCCTACATGCCGCCCGGAAAAGTCATGGAAATGGCAACCATCGATTCGGCCAAGGCCCTCGGCCTGGATGATGAACTGGGTTCATTGGAAACGGGCAAGCGGGCCGACGTGGTGCTGGTCGACATGCGCAAACCTCACCTTTATCCGGCAAACATGCCGGTCACGCGGCTGGCCCATTTCGCCAACGGCGCAGATGTGGATACGGTTATTGTCGAAGGGCGCGTTTTGATGAAGAGCCGCAAGGTTCTTTGCGTCGACGAGGACGAGATTCTCGACGAAGCCCAGCGGGAAACCGAAGCCGCACTGGAACGCACGGGCCTCGGCCATCTCATCATCGAACCTGATGATTACTGGGGCACGACACGCCGGAATTTCGGCTAGGGTTTTTGCGTCCCGGTTGGGATTGACGCGGCGCGCGCCAGTGCGGCGCATTCCCTGGCCGTCGTGATGCTGGCTCCCAGATAGTTTGCCGGGTCCAAGGCTGATTTAAGCGTCGCCTCGGGGACGTTTTCCCGGACCGTTTCGTCCGCCCACAATGCAGCGAACAGATCGCATTCGCCTTGTTGGACGCGCACGGCCGCCGCGTGAACCAGATCATGCGCGCTGTGCCGCCCAATGACCGGGGCCAGGGTCATCATAACGTGTTCGGCGACGATCAAACCGCCGGATCGATGCAGATTTTCCATCATTCGGTCGGGTTTCAATTCCAGCCCGGCCAGCAAGGAAACCATTTCAGCGGTCATCTCATAGGTAGCGACGCAGGTCGTCTCCATGGCCTCGCCCATCATTCTGCTGGGGGCAGCGTCGCCTTCGTGAGAATGCTGCATGCCGTCCAGTACCAGGCCCACCTGTCCCTTGATACGCGCGGCCAGCGCGATGACGGCAACGGCGGCCTTGGAGTTAACCTTTTGCGGCATGGTGCTGCTGCCGACCACCGACGCGTCCTGACCTTCGATCACTTCGCCGATCTCGTCGGTCATGAGGGTATAGATTTCCTGCGCAATCTTCGCGCACGTCATGGCGTACAAGGCCATTGTGGTGACGTATTCGGCGAGGTGGTCGGCTGTTGAGCGTAATTGCGTTCGCATGACGCTCAGCCCCAGTTGCGAGGCTAAGCGGCGGCTGATTTCGGGGCCATGATCGCCGAACGACTGCATGGCGCCAATGGCGCCGCCGAACTGAAGGCTAAAGAAACGCGGGCTCATTTCATCAATGCGTTGCAGGTGGCGAAGCATCTCGTCGATCCACCCGGCCACCTTGAAGCCAAAGGTGATGGGCAGGGCCTGGCGGCGCAGGGTGCGCCCGGCCATTGGCATATCCGCGCCACGTTCGGCCAGATCGGCCAGGGCGGTCATCATGTTTGCCATGCTCTGGCGAGTCAGCGCGTGGGCCTTGCGGATTTGCAAAACGCGGCCGGTCTGCGAAATATTTTGGGTGGTTGCACCCCAATGAACGTAGTGGCCGTGATCGCCATCGCAGGCGGCAGCAAGCATGTTGGTCAGCGATAACACCGGCGCTTTGGTGCGCGCGATATCTCGCGCCAGTTCGTCAGCGTCAATGTGCTTGAAGTTTGCCTTCTTGCCGATTTCGGTGGCGGCTTCTGGCGGGATAATACCCAGATCGGCCTGAATTCGTGCGAGCGCCGCTTCCACATCCAACCACGATTGCCAAAGCGCTTCGCGGCTGAACAGGTGGCTTACACTGGTTTCGCTCGCGATGGGTTCAGGCATTGGCCTCTCCTTTATTGCCGAAAACGGCTTTGCAGACTTGCTCCACCTTATCCAGGTCAAACCACTCGTTGGTACGCACGTGGCTTTCCATGTCGATCCAGAATTCGCCGTCACCTTCAATTCGTGACAAATAGTCAACCACCGTATCAGGCCCCATGCCGCCCGCGTATCCAACCAACTGGCCAGGGAGCAGCAGCGGCACGCGATCGGGAAGAAGCCCCCTGCCCGCCGACACGTCGAAGAGTTGCACCGTATTGGCATTGGCATCAAACGCGGGGCATTGGAGGATGATCTGGGATGGCCCGTAGCTGGAAAAATTAATCGTGCGCACCTTGTTAACCTGAAAACGGCCGAATTTTTGAACGCGTTCCGAGCCTTCGAGGTCTGCGGGCAAGGCTTTGCTTTCGGCGAATTCGCGGGCCGTGTCGGCGCAAAGGTGAAGCGCCTTGTCGCCAGATATTTCCAGAACCGCATCAATGGTCGGGATCGATGGGTAACGGGAGAGGGGATCCCCCTCGCCAGGACCGTACAACATCCCCCACTCGATGGGGTAGCGCCGCGCCAGCGCGTCGGCCCTACTCAGATCGGTGCGATCATCAATTCCCGTGAAGGTGACGAATTTTGGCAATTTCATCGCGATAGCATCTCCGCAATCAAGTTCGATCCTGCTATACCAAGGATCACCGACAAAGCCAAAAAGAAGAAAACGATGGACACGCCCAAATCCGATGGGGAAAACCGCCCCATCAGGTTCCTGCCGTGGTTGATTTGGTTCCTCGCTGCCCTGTTTTACGGCTACGGCTATTTCCAGCGTGTGGCGACCAGCGTCATGGTCGAGGACCTGATGCACGATTTCGCCGTGGGCGCGGCCGTTCTCGGCAACCTGTCGGCCATCTACTACTACGCTTACGCCAGCCTGCAAATCCCGGTCGGCGTTCTGAACGACCGCTTCGGTCCGCGCCGAATTCTGACGGCCGCGGCGTTTCTGGGCGGTTCCGGGGCCGTCATATTCTCCTTCGCGCCGACCATCGAGATGGCCTACACGGGCCGCCTTCTGGTCGGCATCGGCGTCGCCTTCGCCTGGGTCAGTTCGCTCAAGCTTATCGGCATCTGGTTCGCGCCACACAGGTTCGCGACCATGACGGGCCTGACCCTGGTGGTCGGCATGGCGGGTGGCATTCTGGCGCAAGCGCCGCTGGCATTGGCGATTGCCGAATACGGCTGGCGAACGAGCCTGGCCGCATCATCCACAGCCGCCTTCATTCTGGCGGCAGCCATCTGGTTCGTTGTGCGTGACGCCCGCACGGATGTCGCCGAGACACCCAAAACCCGCCTGGCCGACGTTCTTCGCGGAGCCCTGCCGGTTCTGGCCAGCAGGCAAACGTGGTGCGTGGCGCTTTTCGGAATGTCGACCACCGTCGTCGCCCTCGGGTTTATGGCGTTGTGGGGGGTTCCGTTTCTGAGCGAAACCTACGGCCTCGATCGGCCCAGTGCGGCCTCGGTCATATCCGTGGGATTTGTCGGTCAGGCGTTCGGGGGCGTGTTTCTGGGATGGCTGTCGGATACCATTCGCCTTCGCAAACCCCCTATGATCGGCAGTCTGATTGTCATGATGGGGCTGTTCGTACTGGTCGTTTACGGGCCAACCTTGCCCCTTCTCATTCTCAATGTCGCCATGTTCGTCATGGGGGCGACAAGTGCGGCGTCCATCGTCGGCTTCGCCGCCGTGCGGGAACATGCGCCAAGTGCGGTGTCGGGCGTTACGGTCGCGTGTGTCAACACGTTCCTCATCTCCAGCGGCGCCATCATGCAGCCTGTCGCCGGTTGGATTTTGGACTTGTATTGGGACGGAACCCTGATTGAAGGCGTTCGCGTCTACGGACTGGACGTCTGGATGCTGGCATTCGCCCCGTTTGTCGCGTTCTGCACCGTTGGGCTGGCCGGATCATTGTTCATTCGCGAAACCCACTGCCGACCCCTGGAAGAGGGCGACGCGCGGTAATCGTCAATCAACAACGGATTGGAAAAAAGCGCGCGTCATGGCATTGTCACGCCATGGATATAAATTTTTTCGTTTCCGCATTTTCCACTCTGTTCGTCACCGTCGATCCCATCGGACTGGTGCCCATATTCATCGCCTTGACCAGTGACATGGCACCCGCCGACCGGCGCAAGGTGGCATGGATATCCTGCCTGATCGCGTTCAGCGTGCTCGCGCTTTCCGCTGTCGGCGGTAAGGATCTATTGGGAATTTTGGGAATTAGCCTTGATGCCTTCCGCATCGCTGGCGGACTGTTCCTGTTCTACACCGGCTTCGAAATGCTGTTCGAGATGCGCCAACCACGACGCCAACAGCACGTCGACACCGCCGTCGGAATTGACCGCATCAAAAATATTGCCGCTTTTCCCCTTGCCATTCCTCTGATGTCCGGGCCGGGCGCAATCACCGCGACGATCCTGCTGGCATCAGAGACCGAAGATCATTGGGTTAATTTCCTGGGGATTTTCGCAACGATCTCGCTGGTGGTGGCGATTACCTACATCTTTTTCATACTAGCGGATTTAATCACCCGCGCGCTCGGTGAAATGGGCCGGATCGTCGTAACCCGCCTTTTGGGACTGCTGCTCGGAGCCCTGGCCGTGCAATTCATCGCCGACGGCATCACCTCACTGGCCAACGGCGGCTAATAGATATACGGGATCAGATTTTTGGTTTGTTTGGTAAAATCGGTGAATTCTGCGCCGTACTTTTCGGCCAGGTAGGCTTCCTTGCGGGGAATGACGAAAAAGATGAAGTTGAGGGTCATAGCCACGGGAATGACCAGCATCGTAACCTGGCCCGTGACCAGAGCCAGCCCCGAAAAGAGAACCGTGTCACCGAAATAATTGATGTTTCTGGAAAGGCTGAATAGCCCAAGGGTATAGAGGCGGCCCTCGTTGGCCGGATCGGCTTTGAATTGCTGGCGTTGGTGTTCCGACCATGTGTTGAGATACGAGCCGCCGAAATACAGAGCCAAGCCGATAACTTCAAACGAGCCAATCGATTGCGGATTAGCCCCTCCCGTTCGGGCAAATGCCAGTAAAACAAAAACCATGAAAGCGGTGACCATGACCGATTCAATCCAGATGAACTTTCTTTTCAGGAAGACCACGATGGTCACTGCGACCCTCAAGACGTAAACGGCCAGGCAAAAATACACCAAGGCCCGTCGCGTGGGATCCCCGTCAAGGACGTACGGCTCAAGCCATCCCGGCACCGAGACGGTCAGGGGGAACATCATCCACCAGACGGCGATCATAACCGCCGAGACGCCCCCCAGGAAAAGGCCCTTGGGGGCGAAGGATGCATCATTGTTGCCCACAAAAAACATTTCTCAGTCCTGCACGTCTTTCCGGATCTTCGCTCCGCTAACCCTTCCCCATTTCCACCAGCTTGGTCGCCGGGATCATCTGTTGGTTCAGCGCGGCGTCGGTCGTGGGGTCCAAACCAAAGGCGACCGCCATAAGCTGGCTGTAGAAGACAACCGGGATTCGGAAATCGGTACCAAATTCCTTGTTGATCAGGTCCTGGTACATTTCCAGGTTTTGCTGGCACAGCGGGCACGGAGTGGCCACGCAATCGGCCTCCCTCTCCTTCGCTTCGTCGAGGATCGTCTTCATCAACTGCAATGATTTTTGCGGACTGATGACGGCAACGGAACCGCCGCAGCACGACGTATTGTTGGCGAATTCCACCGCTTCGGCGCCGCAGGCTTCGATGAAATCGCGCATGAATTTGGGGTCTTCGAACTGATCGAACATGCCGCCCCGTTCGGTGGCGGCGAAGGGGCGCACGGTCTGACATCCGGTCCATCCGGCAACCTTGAGCCCGGTCAGCGGGTTGGTCACCTGCGCCTTGATGTCCGCGATGCCGACGTCCTTGACCAGCACTTCGCACACATGACGAACCAGCAGCGAACCGTCATAAGCCTGCCCGGCTTCGGCCAGCGCTTCGTTCAGATCGGCCTTGAAGGCATCGTCTTCGCGGATTTGTTCGTTGGCGTCGTGGGTGTGGATGTAGCAAGCGGCGCATGCCGTAACCACGTCGTCTTCGCCGCGATCCTTGGCCAGCGCCAGATTGCGCGCCGACAGGGCGGCATTGGGCAGGCGTCCCTCGGCGATATGGCCGACCGAGGTTCCGCAGCAGTTCCAGTCCTCGATCTCATTCAGCTCCAGCCCCAGTTTGGGGGCAATGGCGCGCAAGGATTTTTCCAGATGCATTGAGGACGAACGCGACGTGCAGCCCGGATAGTAGGTGTAGGATTTACTCATGACGTGTCTCCCGCACCGTTGCGCGCCTCAATCTCGACCGCCTTGGCCAGAATTTTTTGCAATTCGGCGCGCCGCTTGATCTTTTTGGGCATTCCCACATGCATGCGCTTTTTGCCGATCATGCGCAGGGCAATTTTCTGGTTGGCCCATCCCTTGCGGATGCCGTCAACCAGACCGCCCGAAAAATAGTAAATCGCGGTTACGAGGCGTTCGTCGGTCAGACCAAACTTCTTGGCGCTCCACCAGAAAGCCTTGGCGAAGCGAGTGGTTTCGGCCGTTTTGGCTTCGGCATAGCCAGCGCGCACGGCAACCACGGACAAGGCATCCAGGATGTGCGTCACGGGTACGCCGCGCGGGCACCGTACCTCGCTGCGATAACAAGATACGCAGTTCCAGATAGTGTCGGACTTCAACACCTCGTCCTTCATTCCGGCCCGCACCATCATGAACAGGCGGCGCGGGCCATAATCCATTTGTTCGCCTAGCGGGCACGAGCCTGAACAGACGCCGCACTGCATGCACATGTTCAACTTGTCGCCGCCGTGAACATTGCGCGAAACCCACCGCGCGAACGTCAGGTCATATTTCCGCTTCGATTCGGGAAGATGCGCGGTCATGACTAAAACCCCTTGAACGGGTTGAAACCGATTTCATCAATGGTCGCCACGAAGTCGTCGATCAACTGACCGACCCTTTCGGCATCCGATATTTCCACCTCCATGGCCTCGACCCTTTCTTTTTCAAGCATCATGCTTGCCAGGGTCTCTTCGATATTGGCCGCACGTTCCTGGGCCATGGCGCTGCCCTTTACGAAATGGCACTGGTAGTTGTCGCCGGACTTGCAGCCCATGAGGATGATGCCGTCATACCCCACGGATAGCGCGTCCGAGACGTTCAACGCGCTGACCGAGCCCAGACAGTTGACCGGAATGATACGCACGAAGGCGCTGTATTCGCGGCGGCTCAGCCCGGCCATATCAAGCGCCGGATAGGCGTCGTTCTCGCATGCTAGAATCAACACGCGCGGTTTCTCGTCGAACTCGTCGGGGATTTCGCACGACTTGGCCATGGAGGTCAGCATGTCGATGGAATAGTTATCGAAGCTGATGGTGCGCACCGGACACGCCCCCATGCAGGTGCCGCAGCGGCGGCAACGGGCCGGATTGACGACCGGATAGTCATTTTCCAGCTCATCAATGGCGCCGAACGGGCATTCGATGGTGCAGCGGCGGCATTTGGTGCAGGGTTCCAGCCCGATCTTCGGGTACGACAAATCCCCCGAACGCGGATGAACCGACGCCCCGTCCCGCACCAGACGTATGGTTTGAATGGCTTTGAGCACCGCGCCCGCAGCGTCCAGCCCGGCCTCGCCCATATCCATGGGGCGACGTAGCGGGCCGCACGGATAAATGCCCGTGCGCCGTGATTCGTACGGGAAACAGATGAAATGGCTGTCCGGGAAGCCGTCGGCCAGCATGGGCAGATGCGGTCCCTGATGATATTTCAGGTTCAGAAGCGGCCCGCCCTCGGGCATTGTTTCTTCACGCGCCTCATGTGCCACGGGTTCCTCGCCGATATACCCGGCAACCGTGATGGGCGAAATCGGATCGATGTCGCTGCGCAAAAGCGGCGGCATTTCTTCATCGTCACCCATTTCAGGCGTCGGCAGATCGATGTTGGTTGAATTGGGCACCATGCCGGTGGCCAGAACCACTAAATCGAGCCCTTCCAGTGGCACTTCCTCGCCCAGCAGGGCATCGTCGACGACCACGGTCAAATCAGCGCCGACCGATTTGACATCGCCTTTCATGAAAATAACGCCCGCTTCCTGGGCCTTGCGGTAAAGTTCTTCAGCCACGCCGGGCGTACGCAATTCCTGGAAGATCACATAGGCCATGACGTCAGGATCGGCTTCGATCAATTGCAGGGCGTGCTTGATGGACACCCCGCAACAGACCGACGAACAATACGGCAGATGATCGGGATCGCGCGACCCCGCACACTGAATGAACGCCACATTTTTCTTGGCCACATTGCCGGCGGCCAGCATCTCCTCCAGCTCCACATTGGTCACCACATCGGGCGACGCGCCGTAACCCAAGTGGCCCAATTTGTTCGGATCGTAGGGCCGCCAGCCCGTGGCCAGAACGATGGCGCCAACCGTTTCTTCGGTGGCGCTTCCGCCCTTGGAGATTTCCACCTTGAACTGACCGGGCTGGCCCGAGGTCTGGGCAACGATGGCATCCGTCATCACGGAAATGCGCCCATCCCCCTCGACCGCCGAAATCAGACCCGGAATCGGGTTGGCTTGCGGAACGCCATAGGGCGGCTTGTCGGGCAACACCTTGGACCACCGGCGAACGTTGCCGCCCAATTGATCGGCGCGTTCGACCAGCAAAACATCACTGCCCGCCCGGCTGGCTTCAAGGGCCGCGCTCAGGCCCACATAGCCGCCGCCGACGACCAAAATCTTTTCCGAAAAATCGCCTTCCTTCCAAGGTTCTGGGGCGTTGGATTTGGTGGCCTTCGTGATCGCCATGCGAAGCTGATCGGCCGCCAGCATCTGGGTGTCTTCGTCACCCGCCGGGTGGCACCAGACCACCTGTTCGCGCATGTTGGCGCGAATAACCTGCGCGCCATTGAATTGGAAGCGATCGGTCATCACGCGCGGTGAGCACGCCGCGATGACGGGTTTTTCCACGCCATTCGACGCCACATCTTCGGCGATCAGGGCCACCCCTTCGTCGCCGCACAGGCAGTCGTGGGTTTTGCAGATGGGAACCTTGAACTCGCTTGCCGCGATGGCCGAAAGCGCGTCCATGTCGATGGCGTCGCCAATGGCGCAACCGCTGCAGAGATAGACGCCGATGCCGTTTTGATCCGTCATCACTTGTCCCCCCTCTGCGTGACCGCTTGTATGGCACGCAACGCCGCAGCCGTCGCCGATTGCACCGACATGGAAACATCCAGCGGCCCGGTCGCGACACCCGCCGCGATCATGCCATCCGGTTCTTCCACCCGCGGCACCACGAAACCATATTCGTCTTTGTCCAAATTCACCGACGCCGCATTGGACGAAGGCTCCATGCCCGTGGCCAGAACCACCAGATCGTAGGGGTTGGCATATATCTCGCGCGAGATGGTGTCCTCGCCCTTGACCACGGGATCGCCGTTTTCGCCGCCAACGATGGAACCCGGCTTGGATTTGATGAAATTCACCTGGGGATCGTTCTTCAGCTTTTGATAAAACCCCTCCAGTTTGTCGTGGGCGCGGATGTCGATGTAGTAGATGTCGATCTCGGCATCGGCATACTGTTCGCGTAAGTAAGCCGCATGTTTCAGCGAACCCAGACAGCAAATCCGCGAACAATACGGCAAGTGCTTTTCATCGCGCGATCCGGCGCACTGGATAAAAGCCACCCTCTTGGCTTCCTTGTCGTCCGATGGGCGGACGATGCGCCCCCCTGTTGGGCCGTTCATTGCCGCCAGACGTTCCATTTCCACGTTGTTGATGACGTTGGAAACATCGCCATAGCCGTATTGGGTGATTTTGTTGGCGTCGTAAGGTTGCCAGCCGGTGGCCCAGATGACCGCGCCGACGCCGATTTCAAAGCTACCTTCCTTGTCTTCCAGATCGACCGCATCGACCTTGCACGACGCTTTGATTTTTTCGGCCTCGGGCGACCCGATGACGGAAGCGTCAATGACGTAACGCAAGGGAAACGCCATCTGGTGAGGAAGGTAGGCCGCCTTGATTTTATCCATCCCGTAATTCAGGGGATTGGCAATCTCGCTTTCCGCAGCCTCGGCGCAATCACCGCAGGCGGTACAGTTGGCTTTGACAAAACGCGGGCTTGTGGAAAGGGTGACGGTGAAGTTTCCGGCCTCGCCTTCAACGCCCGCGACACTGGTCATGGTGTAGACTTTTATGGCGCGGTTTTTCTTGATGCGCTGGTAGTTGATCTCCAACCCGCAGGTCGGTTGGCACAATTTGGGAAAATAGCGGTTTAGCTGTGCGACCCGCCCGCCCAACGTCGGCGAACTTTCAACAAGCACAACTTCAAACCCGGCTTCCGCCGCCTCGACGGCGGCGCTAACTCCGGCAATCCCACCGCCGACAACGAGTATGGTGCGGCTGGCTAATTTCCCGTTTGACATTACTTTCCCCCAATATTCGGCCACGTCTCCAATATCTGACTTTTTTACATTGCGCCCATTTCTTCACGTTTTCCGGCCACTGCCTGCTGCACGACGGCATCTTTCATGCGCAGGGCCGGATCATTGAAAAGAACATTTTTCATCCAGTCGAAACCAAGCCCCAGAAGGGCAACATCGTCGTCCTTAATCGCTTCAAGGGTTTCGGCACCAACTTCATAAGTATCGGTAAATTTGGATGCGAAGACGAAACGCCGGAACGTCTCCACATCCGTTGAAACCATGAAAAACATCTGTTTCGTCGCCTTCGAAACATCCTTGCCCTGCGGCCCGCCCAGCGTTTTCCACGAGGCCATTTTCATCAGGATATCGATCCAGCCCCGATTGACTCCCTCGTACTCTTCGACCCCTTGTTCGGCACGAAAGTCCGCGACCGTCTGGGATTTATCGTCCTCGTGGCCGCAACAAAACGTTTCCTTGACCAGAAAATTGAAATCGTTGCGGTCCTCGTCTTCCTTCATTTTTACGCTAGCCGAGCCGATGGGATAGTAGCGGCACGTCAACGGTCGGTCGGCGTAAACAGAGCAGCCCCCGTCGCCGACGAACGGGCAAGCGCCCATCGCGTCACCCATATTCAATTTGGCAACGGGAAGGCCCGATCTTTCGTGAGTGGCGGGAAACGTATGGGCCTTCAGAAAGTCTGACGGCGTCATGGCGAAATGCGCGCACAAGCGCAGAATGTCGCCGGGCGTAAGCGTGATGTCGGAACCGTGGCAGCACGCATTCCAGCACGGCACATCCCGATGGCAGGAAAACCGGAACCGATCATCGGGGCCGAGGCGCACGGGCGTAACCGCATCCATGCCCGCGCGCGCCGTACCCAGAATTTCGGCCTCGGTCTGGTCGTCCATCTCAGATCAGCCGTAGTGCTTCTCGACCAGATCGACGTGTTCGCGCTTGAACAAGCTCCATTCTCCCGTCTCCGGGTCCATCCTGGAATTGACAAAGCACTTCCAGTTTTCTTCGTCCAGATCCGGGAAGTCGGACCGGTAGAAGAAGCCCGGATACCGGGTTTCCTCGCGGAACTGAATGTGCAGAAGGTGCGCCTCGGCCGTGCGGACCCGGTGGTAGTTCTCCCACGCCCGCAAGAGTTCATGCAGATCCTTGGCCCGCAGATTGGCACTGTCTTCCTTCAACATTTCAAGATGATGCAGGCCGACCTCGAGCAGTTTGGCGTTGGTCATGTAATAGGTGGAAACGCCCGCCACATACTCGTCCATGTACTTCTGCAAACGCATCTGGAACATCTTCGGCGTGATGTAGTGAGGATTGATGTCCTCCGCCGTGGTCTTGTCCTTGTGCTCAAGATAGTTGGTGACCGGTTGATAGACCTGGGCCGCAATTTCGGAAATGTCGTCCTTGAACGCCGGTTGATAGCCCGCGTTATCCTGACAGAAACGGACCATTTCCTTACCGACGATGCGCCCTTCGGCGTGCGAACCAGACGAGAACTTGTGCCCAGAGGCGCCAACCCCGTCACCCGCCGAAAACAGGCCCTTGACGGTGGTCATCCGGTTGTAGCCCCAGCGCCAGTCATCGGGCGAGTTCATGTCTTCCGGCCCCGAAACCCAGATGCCGCAGCAACCGGAATGGGAGCCCAGCAGGTAAGGTTCCGTCGGCATCAATTCAGACGGCGTTTCTTCAGGACGGATGTTCATCCCCGCCCACACACCAGCCTGCCCGATGCACATGTCCAGGAAGTCTTCCCAGGCTTCGGCCTCCAGATGTTTGACTTCCTTTGGCGTCATGGTTTCGGCCAGCTTCTTCATGGCCGTCGGCGTATCCATCATGATGGGACCACGGCCTTCCTTCATCTCGTGAAGCATGGCGTGGTTGCGCAGACATGTGGGAACCACGGCGGCCGTATCGTACGGCGCGAAGTCCTTCAGCATGTGGGCGTTCTTGGTCATGTAGTTCTCGCCAAGACCGTTGGTGGCCTGGGCCTTGAACAGCAGGAACCAGGCCCCGACCGGTCCGTAGCCGTCCTTGAAGCGGGCAGGAACGAAGCGGTTTTCCATCATGGTCATCTCGGCACCGGCCTCGATGGCCATGGCGTAGGTCGACCCGGCGTTCCAAACGGGATACCAGGCCCGCCCCATGCCTTCGCCGATAGAGCGCGGGCGGAAGACGTTGACCGCGCCACCGGCGGCGATCACGGTCGCGTTGGCCTTGAAGATGTAGATTTTGTTTTCGCGAACCGAGACGCCGACAGCGCCCGCCACGCGGTTTTCCTCGTTGGCGTCGAGCAACAATTTTATGATGAAGACGCGCTCGTAAATGGCGTCCATGCCAAGTGCCTTTTTGGCCGATTCGCCGACGATGGTTTTATAGCCTTCGCCGTTGATCATAATCTGCCAGCGGCCCGAGCGAACGGGTTTTCCGCCGTCAGCCAGGGGGACACCCTCGGTTTCCTTGTCCTTCCAGATGGGCAGTCCCCATTCCTCGAACAGGTGAACCGAATCATCCACATGACGCCCGACGTCGAAGACCAGATCGTCGCGCGTGATGCCCATCAGGTCGGCGGAAACCATGCGGCAATAATCTTCCTCGGAGTTTTCGCCGAGGTAGGTATTAATCGCCGATAGTCCCTGGGCAACAGCGCCCGAACGATCAAGCGCTGCCTTGTCGACCAGAATGATCTTGGCGTCGTCACCCGCCCAGCGCCGCGCCTCATACGCGGTCCCGCAAGATGCCATGCCGCCACCGACGATCAGAATGTCGGTACTGATTTCAACAATTTCCGGATTTCCGAAGGAGCCTTGCTCACTCATGAGACTTTCCCTCCCAGTTCAGGCGGACACTTGCCTCGCAGGCAGTTTGCCGCCGGATCAACTCCCAAACGACCGACCGCTTCCTCACGAAATGGTGGGAAGGGTTTTGCCTTGTTCGGTAAACAGATTTGGACTTTTGATGTCGCCCGGTTCCGGCTTGCCGCCGTACACGTCAATGGACCCGACCGGCGTCGTACGGACCGGGAACTTGAAGCGTTTAAGCGCGCCGTCGCGGAACTTGATGGTCCACATAATGGCCTGATCCGTGCGCAGCGGAATGACGGCCCCTCCCATGGGGACGATATCCTGATAGGCGCGCACCTCGATGGCCTGCTGGGGACAGGCTTTAACGCAGCACTGACACTCCCAGCATTGTTCGGGTTCCTGGTTGAACGCTTTCATGCGCACGGGATCGAGCGTCATGAGATCGTGCGGGCAGATATACATGCAGACGGTAACTTCGCCGTCTTTGCAGCCATCGCATTTTTCGGTATGTACGAAGGTGGGCATGGGCTTTTTCCTCCCTGATACTTCGCGTCAATCGTCTAACTTTCCGAGTACAAAAAAGGGGATTTCCCCTTTCTTCGGACGAAACGTCACGATTATTTTTCGCGTAGCCTTTTTGGAGTCCGCCCGGTATTTCCCTATTCTCGGAAAACGAAAAATCTTACCTAAAAGCTATACCGTCAAACCCCACTACGAGAAAGTCCTTTTTGCCTTCGATGGGACCATGCGAAAAGCCGCTGATCCCTGCCTTGATTGCGGTCAATTGCGCAGTTCATTTTTGATCCGCGTAGTACGCCTTCAAAACTTCCACCACTTCCGGTCGGCTGAATTCGGGCGGAATGTCCTCTGCGTTGGTCAGCATTTCGCGCTGTCTCGTGCCCGAGATTGCAATCCGATCCGCGGCGTCGTGACGACAGGTACGGCTGGTCGCCATACCGCCGCACTTCGTGCAGAAAAAGGTGATGTCGATTTTTAGCGGCTGCGTTTGCAGGGCACCGGGCCAAAGGCTGGCAAAGATGTGTTGGGCATCGTAGGGCCCGTAGTAATCGCCGACACCGGCATGATCGCGCCCGACGATCAAATGCGAACAGCCGAAATTCTGGCGAATGACCGCATGCAGCAATGCCTCTCGGGGGCCGGCATAGCGCATCTCGATGGGATAGCCTGCCTGGGCCACGGTTGCCGGAACGAAATAGTTGTCGACCATGGCATTGATGGCCTTGATGCGAACTTCGGCCGGAAGATCGCCCGGTTTCAGCTTGCCCAGCACCTGATGAATAAGCACGCCGTCGGTTACCTCGATGGCGATCTTGGCCAGATGTTCGTGGCTGCGGTGCATGGGGTTGCGCGTTTGAAACGCCGCCACCCGCGACCAGCCCTTGCGGGCGAAAAGCGCGCGCACTTCCGAGCAACTCAAAAACAGTCCCGGGTACTTTTCGGGAAATTCACCCTCGCTGAATACCTGAACGGGGCCGCCCAGATTTACCTCTCCCTGAGCCAGCACCTTGGCGACGCCGGGGTGTTTTTCGTCGGTCGTGCGAAAAACATGAAAACATTCGAGATCCTTGTCGATGGAGTATTTCTCCAGGACGTTCATGACGCCCATGATCTCGCACGTTTCCTCGTCAACCAGCGCCACGTCATCGCGGATATTGATGCCGTTGGCGATGTCCTCATCGACGGAAACGGTGATGGGGATCGGCCAGAAGACGCCGTCCGTCAGCTTCATTTCGGTGCAGACGCCGCGCCAATCCTGCTCACCCATAAATCCGTCAAGCGGCGTATAAGCCGCGATCGAAAACATGATGAGATCGGAGACCTCACGGCTGCTCAAGGGTACTTTTTTCAGACCCTCCGCCCGTTTTAACTGTTCCGGACGTTCCGCTTCGGGCATTCGCAAAGGCTTCGTGGTGCCGCCGCCGTGCGACGGGACTAGCGTGGCCATCGTCTCCTCCCGCTTTATGTCCGCGATATTCGCGCGTCGCGATGATGGAATTATAACAGTTTGCGACGTTCACATCCATTGACCGGCGTCAATAGCGGTGCGGACCTTTAGAAAGACGACCCCTCGGTCTTCAGAAACCCGATTTCTTCCTGTGTGCTTTCGCGCGACAGAACGGCATTTCGGTGCGGGAATCGGCCGAACCGGGTAATGATATCGCGGTGACGGATGGCGAAATCGGCGACTTTTTCGCCGCAGAATTTGGCAAACAGCGGGATCGACATTTCCTGATCGGCCAGATCCTCGCTGTGCATCAGGGGCATCAGCAGGAACTGCGCCTGCGCACTTGTGGCGCTTTCCACCCATCCCTTTTCCAAGGCCGCCTTGGTTAGGGCCAAGGCTTTGGGGTCGGCGGCGAAGGCGCCTGGGTCATCGCGGTACATATTTCGCGAAAACTGATCAAGCAAAATGATCAGGGCCAGGCAGCCGTCCGGGGTTTCGGCCCAATGATCCAGAGTTCCCGACACAGCCTCGGAATGGGCCGCGCCATAGCGCTCACGAATCGTTTGATCAAAATCCCCGTTTTTCTTGTACCACTGCTCCGGCGTTGATTCCTCGAACCAGAACGAAAGAACGGTGTCCGCGTCCATCAGACCACCGTCACACGGTAGCCAACGCGCGGGAAGTGGATGCACACTTCGCCGACGCGCCGCTCGTTGCGCACGATCGCGATTGTTTCGGGTTCCACGGATCGGACAACCCCGGTCACGGAGGGATCGCCGCCGTCACTGTCGGGAACGACGGCCACCGTCATACCGGGCGCCAGTTTCTGCGGATCATTGGGATCGGCGCGCTCAGGCGTCGCCGGTTCGGCGGATTTCGCAATTTCAATGGCCTCGGACGATTCCATGTCCGAAACCTCGCCGTGGCCAATGGCTTTGACGCGGGCCTCCCAGGCTTCAAGGGCGGGGAATTCGGCCAACAGGACGGGGCCGCCCGGCCACCGCCCGCGAATAAACCAAACCAGATAATAACCCAGCGCATCGGCCAAACCGGGCTGATCGCCGGTGAGGAATTTGCGACCCCCCGCCAGGGCTTGATCCATCCACCCGAATTGCGGTCGCAGTTGGGACAAAATATGCGGCAGATCGGCCCCGACTTTACCCAAGTCCCAGTCCGGTCCGAAATAGAGCCGCCCGCGATCACTGGCGAATTCCGGCGGCAAACTGTCGACCGCCGAGCCCAGCACCACGCCGACCACGCCACCGAAAAGCACGGCGTCGGTCCACCGGCTGAGGCCCCAGACCAGACCGTCGCTGCCATTGGGATAAAAGGTCGGTTCGGGAAAACGCCTTTCCAATTCGCGCAAAATGCATTGAGTGTCGCAATAGACGTCGGCACCGATTTGCATCACTGGGGTCCGCCGGTAACCGCCGGTCAGCGGCATCAGGTCCGGCTTTGGCGGAATTCGCGGAATTTCGACCGATTTCCACGCCAGTCCCTTGATGCCAAATCCGACACGTGCCTTTTCTGAAACTGGCGACTGCGGGTAATGGTGGAAAATAATATCAGGCATTGAGTTCCTCTTTCAGCAATTCCAGAGCCAGCCATTGTTCCTCGGCCTCGTCCAGCTGCGCCTGAGCCGACTTCAAATCATCGGCCGCCGCCTCGAAGGCTGCGGGGTCGCGGGCATACAAATCGGGATCGGCAATCTTTTTTTGCAGGGCCGCAATATCGGTTTGAAGTTTCTCCATGGTGTCGGGAAGGGTCTTGAGAGCGTATTGCTCGTTAAATGAAAGTTTGCGTTTCGCCTTGGGCTTGGATTTGGGAATTTTGTTTTCTTTTCCAACACTTTTTCGCCGGGGCTGTTTGGCGACCGTTTGTTCAACGGATCTGCCCTTGCGTTGGCTATCCAGAAAACTGTAGCCACCCGCGTATTCGATCCACCGCGCCTGACCGTCGTCGGCAATCACCGAGGTAACAACACGATCCAGAAAATCGCGGTCATGGCTGACCAGCAGAACCGTACCGGCGTAATCGGCCAGCATCTCCTGCAACAGATCAAGGGTTTCCAGATCAAGATCATTGGTCGGTTCGTCAAGCACCAGCAGGTTGGACGGACGGGAAAACGCCCTGGCCAGCATCAACCGGCCCCGCTCGCCGCCCGACAACCGCCCGATGGGCGTTCGCGCCTGTTCGGGAGCGAACAGAAAGTCCTTCATGTAACTGACGACGTGCTTGTAATTTCCGCCGACCGAAACGGTATCGCCGCCGTTGCCGGTTAGCGCATCGCTCAACGTCCATTTTGGATCGAGGCTATCGCGTTTTTGATCCAGCGACGTGAATTGCAGATTGGCGCCGAGCCTGAGCGAGCCTTCGTCGGATGGCAGGACCCCGGTCAATAAATTGAGCAGTGTCGTTTTCCCCGCACCATTGGGGCCGACGATGCCGACCCTATCACCGCGTTTGATGCGAATGGAAAAGTCCCTCACAATCGCACGCTCGCCATATGACTTGGACACGCCCTTGGCTTCGGCAACGAGTTTGCCCGACGTCACCCCCTCAGCGACCGTCATCTTGACGTTGCCCGTAACCTTGCGCTGTTCACGGCGTTCGCGCCGCAGGGCCTTTAGCGCCCGAAGACGCCCCTGATTGCGTTTGCGCCGCGCCGTGACGCCATAGCGCAGCCAATCGGCTTCGGCTGCGAGTTTGCGGTCCAGCTTGTGGCGGTCCAACTCCTCAAGTTCCAGGAATTCGTCCCGCCACGCCTCGAAGTGAGCAAACCCCTTTTCCAGCCGCCGGGTTTCGCCGCGATCCAGCCATACGGTCACCCGCGACAGATTTTCCAGGAAACGCCTATCGTGGCTGATGAGCACAAGCGCCGAGCGCGAGTTTTTGATTTCGCTTTCCAACCATTCAATGGCGGGCAAATCCAGATGGTTGGTGGGTTCGTCGAGAAGCAGGATATCGGGTTCGGGGGCAAGGGCGCGGGCGAGAGCCGCGCGCCGCGCCTCGCCACCTGACACGCTGGCCGGGCTTTCCCGGCCCGTCAGACCGAGCTGTTCCAACAGGTATTGCGCGCGGTAAGGATCGTCCCCCGGAGCCAGACCGGCCAGAACGTAAGATAACACGGTTTCGCAACCCGAAAGGTCGGGTTCCTGAGACAAGTAGCGGATCGTCGCGCCCGGCTGCACGAACCGCTCGCCACCATCCGCCTCGATCAAACCGGCGGCGATTTTCAGGATGGTCGATTTTCCTGAACCGTTGCGACCGACAAGGCACAGCCGTTCCCCCTGGGAAACCGATAGTTCGGCGCCGTCAAGCATCGGCGTACCGCCGAAGGTCAGATCAATATCTTGCAATGTGAGAATGGGAGGGGGCATGGCCCGCGCATTCTACGGAACCGGCCCCGAAGGGCAAGAGCCGCTTTCCCCCCGGAGGGCAAAAGCCTCTTTTCATTGCAATAGAAACTTGGCTGGGCGATGCTGTCGCAACTCTGCATGACATGTCGTCAAGACTGGTTGGCCTTTGATGGTTGAAAATAAAGAAAACCTGAAGTTTCTGGTCGTCGAGGATGATCCCGATTACGCCGGTTTTCTTCATGAAACGATCAAAGTTTGTTTTGGGGCCTCCGATGTCACCTTTGCACAAAACACCGAGGACGCGCTTGCTGCAATAGCCAAGCACGATTTCGACGTTTGTCTTCTGGACTATTTTCTCGGTTCCGAAACCGGATTGGACGTGCTTCGGAATTCCGACGCCATCGCCCGGCCAACCGCCTATATTTTGCTGACCTCGAAGGTGGATCGAAGGGTCGCCGTGGAGGCGTTGCGACTGGGCGCAATGGACTATCTGGTCAAAGGCGGATTTGATCGGTTCGAGCTTGAGCGTAGCGTCGCCTATGCGCTTTATCGGCGGCGGAAGGAAATGGACCTTCTGCGCGAAGCGTTGCGCGATCCGCTTACCGGTCTGGGCAACCGCGATCTGTTTATTGAGCAGGCGCAGCTTCTGCGGGAGCAGGCGCAGCGCGATGGTTCCATTTTTGCCATCGTCTACATGGATATCGACGACTTCAAACCGGTCAACGATACCCACGGGCACCCGGTCGGCGACGAATTGCTGAAACGTATCGCCAAGCGCATCAAGGAAAGGCTGCGGGGCAGCGATGCGGTGGCCCGTGTCGGAGGCGACGAGTTTATCGTGCTTCTCTCCAGGGTCAAAAACGCCGAAACGGCGTCGACGGTTTCGGATGAGTTGGCCACCGCTATTCGCCAACCGTACCAGATTGAAGGCATTCACATCGAAATCGGCGTCAGCATTGGCGTTGCCCTGTTTCCCACCGATGCAGACGGAATTGATCATCTCACGCGGTTGGCCGACGCCCGCATGTATGAAAACAAGAACTCTGTCCGGGACGAAAACCAGACAATCTCCTGATTATTCAATCGAAGGGACGTGCCATGAAAGAGATCAGCGTTGGCCTGATCGGGATGGGTTTTATGAGAAAATGCCATGGCCCTTGGCGCCGTTTCGGCCGTATTTGGTCATCCATGAAAAAAAGCTAGGTCACGGTTTCCTAAAAAACACCAAGGAGCGAATATCCAATGATTGAAGAACCTCCCGTCCTGACAATAAAGCGTGAACTCCCGCGACCCTCCGCCGAAGATCTGGCGGATTTGGGGGCCACCCCCACAGGCTTCCTCGTCGACGCCATGGGCGGGCGCGGCGCACTTGATCACCATATCAAGCCGCTGGGCGAAAAGGACGGAATGCCGATCGGTTTTTGCGGTGTCGCGCTGCCTTGCTTTTGCGGTCCTGCCGACATCATGGCGCTGGTGGCCGCTGTCGAAATGTCGCAGCCGGGCGATGTTCTCATGGTCGGCACCGACGCCTTCGAGCAAACGGCGGTGTGCGGCGACCTTTTGCTGGGCGTCGCCCGCAACAAGGGCGTCGTGGCGTTTGTCACCGATGGATTGATGCGCGATCTGGAGGGGATTGTCGGCGTCGGAATTCCGGCTTTCTGCGCAGGACTGACCCCCAATTCGCCTGTCTGCAAAGGCCCCGGCACGGTGGGTCTGCCTGTGGCGATGGGCGGCGTAAACGTCGGCCCTGGAGACGTGGTGGTCGGTGATCGCGATGGCGTCGTCGTCGTTCCCTTTGCGCGAATCGGCGAAGTGCGCGACACCCTCACACGGGTCCGCGATGCCGAGAAAGATCTGGACCAGCGGGTCAAAGCGGGATTGACCGCGCTGGATATCACGGCAGACCTGATGGCGCCTGATAAAATCCGCTGGGTGGACTGACTTTTACCCTTCGAAGCCGTTGGGCCAAACCATTGCCTTGAGCACGCCGTCGGTGCGCTCGGCCTGCAACTCGAAAGCAGCGTTGGTTTCTTCCAGCGAGAACCGGTGGGTGCCGATGGCTTCCAGATCGACAAGGCCGCGCGCGACCAGGTTGATGCACGTCGGGTAGACGTGGCCCATGCGGCGCACGCGCTTCACCGTCGCTCCCTTGCGCCGAAGCTGGAAGGATTCGAGGCCATAGTGCCCGCCGTCGGGAATGCCTGCCAGAATGACACGGCCGCCCAGGCGGATAATTTCGCCCGATTGTTCGTAGGCGTTGCCATCGTTGGTCGCCTCCAGCACCAGATCGACGCCGTATCCATCGGTCCATTCGGCCACAGATTCATAGCTCGGACCCGCCTTGTCGGCGCCCATTTTCAGGGCCGCCTCGCGCCGGTGCGGCAGGGGATCGACGGCAAAGATATTGTCTGCGCCGCTGGCGCGGGCCAGTTGGATCAGGCAAAGCCCGATAGGGCCGCAACCCAGAACGGCGATATTTTCCATCAGGCGAATTTTCGCCAAACCAACCGCGTGCACGGCGATTCCCAAGGGCTCCATCATCGCCACTTCCACCGGCGTCGTTCCCTCGGCCACCGGGAAAATGGCGCTTGGCGGGGCCGAAACGTATTCGGTCAAGGCGCCGGAATTGGGCGTGCCGCCGCGAAAAACCATATTCATGCAGAGGTTCGGATGGCCCCCGTGGCAACGGACGCATTTTCCGCAGGGCCGGGCCGGATCAACGGCGACCAACTGACCCTGAGCGTACCCGTATTCTGCGGCTGCCTCGTCGCAAATGCGGGCCGCGAATTCATGGCCCGGAACGAACGGGTCCTTGAGACGATCAAGGCCGATCCCCCCTTCCACGTAATAGTGGACGTCGCTGCCGCATACACCGACCACCGAAACTTTTAGCTTGAGTTCCTGGCCACCGGCCTCGGGTTCGGGTAATTCACCCATGCGAACGTCTCTGATTCCGTGAATGTAGGCTGCGCGCATTGTTTGATCTCCCTGATTTTCGCCACCACGCTCGTGTCGCAAAGTTCATAGAGCATATCCCTTTGATTCGGGAAAAAAAAGAATTATGATACCGCTATCAACAGCGCGAAAAATGACGGGAGTTCAAGGAAAATGACTGACGGGGCAAAATCAGCCAATCAAGCCATCGGCTTTATCGGGCTTGGCGCAATGGGGGCCGGAATGGCTCAAAGTCTGGTCAGGGGCGGCTTTGTCGTCAAGGGCTGCGATATTCGCGCCGATGCCGTGGAAGCCCTGTGCGCCAAAGGTGGAATGGCGGCCGCGACGCCCGCCGATGCCGCCGACGGATCGGCGCTTGTGGTCGTCGTCGTCATCAACGCCGGGCAGGCCGAGGAGGTCTTGTTCGGCCCAACCGGCGCGGTCGGTGCCATGCAAGCGGGATCGACGGTGATGCTGTGCGTCACGGTCCCTCCCGACTATGCCCGAGACGTTGAAAAGCGCCTGGGCGAAAAGGGCGTTCACTTTCTGGACGCGCCCATTTCTGGCGGGGCCGCAAAGGCCATGGAAGGAACCATGACCATCATGGCCTCCGGATCAGCAGACGCCTTTGCCGCTTCCGACGCGCCCATGGACGCCATGGCCGAGAAGATCTATCGGCTGGGCGACGCCGCAGGCCCCGCATCCACCGTGAAAATGATCAACCAGCTTTTGGCGGGCGTTCATATCGCCGCTTTCGGCGAGGCCATGGCCATGGGAACGGCAGCCGGCGCAGACCCAAATGCACTTTATGAGGTGATCTCCAACAGTGCCGGTTCGTCCTGGATGTTTCAAAACCGCGTGCCGCAAATTCTGGCGGGCGACTATACCCCGCTTAGTGCCTTGAATATTTTCGTCAAGGATCTGGGAATTGTACTGGAAGCCGGAAAGGCCATGCGCTTCCCGCTGCCCGTGTCGGCGGCGGCCCATCAGGTTTTCATGATGGGCGCGGCTGCTGGATTGGGTGACGAGGCCGATGCGGGCGTGGTTCGCGTTTACGAACCATACGCCGGCATCGACGTCGCCGAAATCGCCAAAAAGTACCGCGGCGAAGCCTAGAGCACTTTCCGCCGAAGAGCATCAGAATGACCGTATTTGGTCGGAAAGTGCTCCCACAGCCTGTTACAAAAAACAACGCCCGGCCCTGTATTTGGGGCCGGGCGAAACATTTCGGAGATCGGTCGGGCTACCCGCCTGCGGTCCGTGTCGCTTGGCGAAGCGGGATCGGCGGGCTCTCTTCACCCTGAGCGGGCGCGTAAAGCCCGCGGTTTTGCGACACCGGTTTGAAGCGGTCTGAAACGCCAAGAACCGTCTCGGCGCCACCGAGGAATAACCGGCCGTCCTCGGGCATCAATTTACAAATCTGCGCCAGCACCTTGCCCTTGGTCTCGTTGTCGAAATAGATCAGGACGTTTCGGCAGAAAACCACATCGAACGAGCCCAATCCCCTAAGATCGTGCAACAGATTGAATTCGCGGAAACGCACCATTGCCCTAAGGGATGCGTCGATCTGCCACAAGTCCTCCTGTTTCTTGAAATACTTGACCAACATCTGAATCGGCAAGCCGCGCTGAACTTCAAACTGCGAATAGATCCCCGCCTTGGCCTTGGCCACCATCTCGCCGGAAATGTCGGTAGCGACGATTTCAGTGCGCCATCCGGCCAGCTTGGCACTTTCCTCGCGAAGAACCATGGCCAGTGAATACGGTTCCTGTCCACTGGAACAGGCCGCGCACCAGATACGGAAACTTTTCTTGGTCGCCCGGTTTTCCAACAACATCGGGAGGACAACGTTGCGGAACATATCAAACGGCTTGATATCGCGGAAAAAGAACGACTCGTTGATGGTCATCGCCTCGGTAACGTCGTTCAATAGCTTAACGTCGCGGCCAAGACGCATGGCGGCAATCAGTTCGTCTACGCTTTTCATGTCCTTCTTGCGCGCAACCGGCATAAGGCGGCTATCCAACAGGTAAGCCTTGTCGCGCGTCAGAACCAGCCCCGAACGAGCCTTGAAAAACTGACTGACGAAGTCAAAATCGTCAGGATTCATGCGACTTTTCCTATTATCTTTTTCACATAAGGAGCAATGTGGCTCACCGGCAGAACGGCGCTACACAGTCCGTCCGTTGCAACCGCCCCCGGCATCCCCCAGACGACACTCGTAGACTCGTCCTGGGCAATCAACGCTCCCCCCGCCGCTGTAACGATCCTTCCCCCCTTCAATCCATCCGTGCCCATTCCCGTAAGAACGACCACCAGCACCCGCGAGCCATAAACCTTGGCGATGCTTCGCAACATCGGGTCCACTGCGGGCCGGCAAAAATTCTCTGGCGCGCCGTCGTCCAGGCGAAGGATGTTTTGCACGCCTTTTCGTTCCACCAACATATGAAAACCGCCCGGCGCAAGATAGACCCGCCCGGGGACCACGACCTCTCCGTCTTGCGCCTCGGCGCAGGTCAAACTCGAAGAACGGGTAATGTGATCGGCTAGAACCGCCGTAAAAGTCGCCGGCATATGCTGCGTCACAAACACCGGTATGGTAGGCGGCGGCCCCAATCCCTTAAGAACGTTAAGCAAAGCCTGCGGCCCGCCCGTAGAACTTCCGATGACCAGCGCATTCGGCTTTTGAATAGGCGCATCCCGCAGCACGACGGGCGCGGGCGCGGGTCGCGGCACCATAATATGTGCACGTCGAGCCGTCGCGAGGCGCGGTGTCGCACCGGTGCTTCGAGAAGCCTTGGCAACGCGGGCCAGATTTCTGACCTTTTCGATCAGATCGCGGCGAAAATCCTGGCCCCCGCTGATTTCACGGGAAGATGTCGGTTTGGGGACATAGTCGGCGGCTCCGGCCTCCAGCGCCCGCATGCTGATCTCGGCGTTCCGTAGCGTCAGGGTTGATGCCATGATCACCTGAACGTTGGGGTCGATTTCCTTCAGCTTGGGCAAAGCCGTCAAACCGTCCATAACCGGCATTTCAATATCGAGAACGATGACATCAATCTCGGTTCTGGCCAATTGGGTGACCGCCAACTGCCCGTTGCCGACAGATGCCGCAACGGTCATATCGGATTCCGCATTTATCATTCGCGAAATCAATCCGCGAACGACGGCGGAATCATCGGCCACCATTACCTGAATGACATTCTCCGCCGGAGAACCGGCGGTCCGCGAGTCAACGGCACTGTGTCGAGATTCTACAACCAAGGCTTTTTCAATATTCCAGTTAGAGAAGGCCGACCTGAGCAAATTTGGCTTGAATAATCTCGCTATCAAACGGCTTCATAACGTACTCATTGGCGCCAGCCGTAATGGCCTCTTGAATATTACTGATATCGTTTTCGGTCGTACAAAAGACGACGACCGGCTCGCTCCCCCCCGGCAATGCACGCATCGCCCGAAGAAAATCAATACCGTTCATGACGGGCATGTACCAATCCAACAGGATCGCGTCGTACCGACGTTTTTGACAGGCCTCGAGCGCAATTTGCCCGTTCTCGGCTTCTTCGGTCTCGAAACCAAGGTCTTCCATGATATTTCGAGCCACCTTTCGGATGACGCGGGAATCATCGACGATCAGACAGGACTTCATGGGCAGTTCCTCGGCGGAAAGAATTTCCTAGCTAGATTCTTGTATCATTATATGGGTGTCGACGCCACTGGTCGACAAGGCGTCCGCCAAAATCGCATCTGCTGTCAACATTGCAAGAAAAATCCGGTGTTCAACCACCGGCATTGTTACGGTCTGTCATGGGATGGTTACAAAGCGTTACCCATTTGCCCACGATCCGTCATCAAGGGGAAACAGCCGAGCGTCAATAATCCACGTGCAAATATCCATCCCAATGAAAGGCTGGGCTCGACCTAAATCCAATTCCCGCATAAGGTCTGGCTGACGGCTGGATCATTGACCTTGCGACATCTTGAGATTGCTCGGCCACGGGAAAATGGGAAACCGAAATGGACACTGACGTCAACTCGTATGCCCAGGGAGCGGTTCCGGATGTTGATCGGGATTCACTTCACATACTGCCTTTGGCGATCATGCCAATCGAGACGCCGGCGTTGCGCCGCGCGCGGCTGATCAAGAATGTCCGCCTTCATAGTGTCATCGAATTTTTCGATGAGCAGGACACCGGCAGCGGACAGATGGAGATTATGGATGTCGGCAAGGAATTTGGCTGGCCGACGGACAAACCGGTGGCGGATCGCACGCTTCTGATGCAATTGGGCGGTTTGGCGAGCTACGACGTCTACAGTCTTCGCATTCACCTGCGCGAACACGGGGTGATGGTGAACAGCATTGATGCGCTGAAGCTGTCGCCGGCCAAGAACATCGAACTTACGGAATACATGAAGCTGTTTTCGCGACCGTTGATCATGCAGATCTACGGTGGCGAAGACATGGAGATCAAGGATTTCGACGACGTTGTCGGCCTGTTTCGCGACCCCGACGTGAAAAAGGCGCGCGAAAAATTGGATTTGATGGCGGAAAAGCTGAACATCAAGTTGTCCGCAGTCCCGCAATTTCTGGAAGATTACGGAGATATTTTTCTGTCGCTATCGTATTACCGACAATGCCTGGATCAGATCGAGCCGATCATCACGGGCTTTCTGGACACCATGGAGGATATTCGAAGCAATTGGCAGCTTCGCAACGACAAAAACCTGATGAAGACCTGCGACGAAATCGAGGATACGATCAACGGATTGATGGCGGCGATCACCGGGCGTTTTGAGAATTTCGACCGCTCCACCATGTCCATGTGGGACAACGTGTCCGCCGAACGTTTCCAGAAAGTCAAAGAACTGATCGAAAGCTATCACACGACCATTGGCGGTGTCCTGTGCTCTCTTTCCGTAAAAATGGAGGCGTGGGCCAAGCTGTTCCCCAACAAGGACACGGGCGGCCCTGTGCGCCGCGGCGAATTCATCATGAGTGAAATCAAGCAGGGAATCGAAAATATTCAAAAAATTGAGGACTCGGCCCCGATGCTATCTCAGTTGGATTAGGGACAGCGGGAGTAGCGTTCGATTCTTATTGGCGCCCCCGCCCAGCTTCCTGATCAACTCGCGTCTGCACGCCGACGCACTCCCCTCGAGGACAAAGGGGAGGTCGTCATTTCGGCGAGCCGAATGAATGGTCAGTCGAAGTCCGCCAGCAGACGATCGATTTCGTCTTGTGAAATGCCTTCGCCATTCATCTGCGGACCCTCAAGAAGATCGGCGTCCGATAGATCGTCCGGCGCCACGGCGGCTTCGCTTTTCTTCTCCACTTTAACCTTGTCGATCTTGTCGCCAAAAGCTGAAACCAACGCGTCGACCTTATCCTCAATTTCCTTGAGCGTATTAACAACCTTGGTAATGCGCTGTCCGGTGATGTCCTGAAAACCGCACGCTTCATAAATATTTGTTGTCGCATTCATCAGGTTGTCTTGCTGCTCGCCTTCGAGCGCGTCTGCGACCGTTTCAATAACTTCGGTCGCATCCATAATTGCGTTGGTCGCCTCGGCGGTCGCCGCGATGATCGCGTCAAGCTCACCCGTTGCCGTGGGCAGGAATTCGTCCTTCACCTCGTCGGGACGCAGGGCCGATATCTCGGCCTTTGCTGATTGGATGTACCGATTGAGCGCTTCCAGCTCGGTATAAATCTTCCGGCTGACCCCGGCCATTTCGCCCGTGTTGGTGGCTAACAGGGTACCGACGACCTTGGCGACTTCCTCGACCTTGACGGTATCGCCGTACTTGTTACGCAGTTCGCTCAGGAGCCGCGCAACGTCCACTCTTTTCCCAGCCATCGTCGGACCCTAAAACTCGCCCAGAACGCTGGCCATTTTTCCCCGAAGCGTCTCCGCGTTGAACGGCTTGACGATATAGTTCGACACACCCGCCTGTTTCGCGGCAACGACATTCTCAGGCTTGCTTTCCGCTGTAACCATAATGAAGGGAATTCTCTTCATTTTTTCGTCGCCACGAACATGGCGCAAGAGCTGGATGCCGGTCATCGGCTCCATATTCCAGTCTGAAATAATGAGACCGTACCCGCCTTCTCTAAGTTTTTGAAGAGCTTCGGTGCCGTCCGTGGCCTCTTCAACGTTCCTAAAGTCCAATTGACGCAAGAGATTTCGGAGAATCCTCAACATCGTACGATAATCGTCAACGATAAGGACCTTCATTTTTTTGTCGACAGCCATTTGTCACTCCGTTCCTGGATGACCCCGATAACCCAAAATCACCTCCCACGTTCCATCGGCCCGAGACCGCGATTCACAACCGCGCGCCGACCCAGTCAACCTAAGAGTATTGGCAGTTGTCCCCTTATCGCAATACATTTTATTGCCCTTGGAGAAAAACCGGCGGCGGACAAGCGGCTGCATTCCGCTACCCGAGCACATCGGCACGCTTATTTCACTTCCACTTCGGGCGTGAATACGTACCCGGCTCCACGCACCGTTTTGATAAAGGACGGATTGGCCCGATCCTCCTCTATCTTGCCCCGCAAGCGCATGACCAGAACATCGATGCTACGCTCGAACGGAAACATCTCGCGACCGTACACCAAGTCCAACAGGCGGTCACGGCTAAGCACCTTGTCGGGATTACTGACAAACGCGACCAGCAGATCGAATTCCGCCGAGGTCAACCGAACTTCCTCGCCATTCGGTCCCGAAAGCCGCCGCCGCCCACGATCAAGCCGCCATCCGGCAAATGCGGCCATGGTTTGCCGTGCCATGCCTTCTTCACTAACCGGTGCCGCGCGCTGGCTCCGTCTCAAAACCGATCGCACCCGCGCGAGCAGCTCGCGGGCCTCAAACGGTTTGGGGATGTAATCATCGGCCCCCATCTCCAGTCCGACAACGCGGTCTACCGTATCGGCGCGGCCCGTCACCATAATTATCGGCACATCGGAGCCCGACCTGATCTCGCGGGCCAATTCAAGGCCGTCTTCGCCGGGAAGCATAAGGTCCAGTATCACCAGATCCACATCCTGCTTAGCCATAACCTGGCGCATACCGGCACCATCCCCGGCTCCGGACATCTGATACCCCTGGCTACCCAGGTATTCTTCAATGAAACTTCGTACGGTCGGTTCGTCTTCAACGACGAGAATATGCTCAGGCATTCCTCAGTCGCCTCCCCCGACAATCCTCTTACCAGTCATTCCCCCTCCCCGGGTTCAGAAGCAAGTCTTCGAATCATAACAAGGTTCGTATTGCTTTGGAAACGCAAAGACACCCCAGTCATCTTGAGGAATCCCTGCTTTACGTCACTCGATAATAATAATTCATCACCAAAATTACTCTTTTTGACACGAGATTGAAACAAACCTTGTTCATAATTTATTTTGGGCTGATAGGGCTTAGGTGCCGATATTTGGAGTGCTTCCATCTATTATCCTTACCGGTTGGATTAAAATCATTTTTTATAAATAATTTTTATCTAATTCGTCAGCACCCATTGCGACGATGACATCGCGGTTACTTACGGATAATAGCGAGGGAAAAAATACTTCACCTTTTTCGGTCAATAAAAAAAGGCACCAAAATTGCGATTGCCGTGTTCGTTCCGATCGTCGGACTTGTCGTCATGGCTACGTCGGCTTTGCTCGACCAACGCCGCGAAGTCGCTGAAACGGGGCAGCCGCAGGAATTCCGGGTCGAAAGCTTTGGCGGCTCGCTGTCGAAAAACATCCAAATCGCCCGTGACGCCGTCTCCCTGCTCGATGACCGCCGGGCCAAAATCAGCGGCTTGACAATATCTGTCGGTGAAATGGCCAGCTACTACACCCCCACCATCGCCAAGCTGCTGGCTATCGTCGAAGAGATGGCGGTGCTCAGTTCCAACGCGTCGGCCACCAACACGATTTCCGCCTATACGAGTTTCCTTCAGGGCAAGGAACGTGCAGGTCAGGAACGCGCAATGGGGGCTACCGGGTTCGGCGGCGGGCGAGTTGTCCGTGCAGTCGGAAACGCTGCGTTCCGAGGTCGGCAAGTTCCTGGATAACGTGCGGGCCACCTAAGCTCCTTCCTTTACAAAAGGGAAGCACACGACGCCCCGTCCGGGCAAAACCGGGCGGGGCGTATATTTCAAACTGTTACAATCCGGCGACAATTCGAAACAAAAAAGGTGTTTCAACGACATCTTCCAGCAACGCGCCGCTGATAAGTTCACCCTGTCTTAATGAAGACCTTTGCGCAGGTTTTGCCATTTTTTGAGTAATTGGTTTGTTAGATTTTGCTTCGAATGAAGGGAACGCGGGATGGACGATCTTTTGGTTGAATTTCTGACGGAAACGTCGGAGAGCCTAGCCGTTATTGACGTTGAGCTTGTTGAATTTGAGCGCGATCCTTCCAATGCGGAGACGCTACAGGATATTTTCCGCCTTGTTCATACGATCAAGGGGACGTGCGGCTTTTTGGGACTGCCCCGTCTGGAAACGGTTGCGCACTCTGCGGAAAACGTTTTGGGCAAGTTCCGGGATGGTGCTTTGGAAGTTACGCCGGGTGCTGTGACGCTGATTTTGAGTTCCATTGACCGGATCAAGGATTTGCTTGCCTCCCTGGAGGAGACGGGCTCGGAGCCTGAGGGCGAGGATTCGGATCTGATTGACCAGTTGAACGCGACGGCCGAGGGCCGGGATGTTGAGAGCACAGCTGATGCGGCGCCTGAGGCGGCTTCAGAGGCGGCTCCGGAAACCGAGGACGCAAATCCCGAGGATTGGAGCCCTGAGGAGTCGGACGAAGGCTTCCCGGTTGCGGCAGAGTTGCTGGAAGAGGTTGCGGCGGCTGAGGCGTCAGGGATTGAGGCTTCGCCGTTGGTTCTGCAGGAAGCGGCAGCGGCAACGGCGGCAGCAGCAGCCGGGGATGTTGCGCCTGAAGAGGCGGCCCCTGTGGAAGTTGCGCCTGAAGAGGCTCCGGCCCCTGCGCCCAAGAAGAAGGCGACGCCGAAGAAGAAGGCGGCCGCGAAGAAGGAGGCTGACGTCCCGAAAGAGCCGTCGGTGGCAGCGCAGTCCATTCGCGTGAACGTGGGCCTGCTGGAAAACCTCATGACGTTGGTCAGCGAGCTTGTTCTGACACGCAACCAGCTTTTGCAGATGGTTCGCGGTCAGGACGACAGCGAGTTCAACGTTCCCTTACAGCGCCTTAGCCTGATTACGACGGATCTTCAGGAAGGCGTGATGAAGACGCGCATGCAGCCCATTGGCAATGCGTGGTCGAAGTTGCCGCGAATCGTGCGCGATCTTTCGGTTGAATCCGGCAAGAAGATCGACCTTCAGATGCTGGGTGCGGAAACCGAGCTTGACCGTCAGGTTCTGGAGCTGATCAAGGACCCGCTGACGCACATGGTGCGTAACTCGGCGGATCACGGATTGGAGATGCCGGCCGACCGGTCGATGTCGGGCAAGCCGGAAATCGGCGTTGTGCGCCTTAACGCCTATCACGAGGGCGGTCATATTATTATTGAAATCGCCGACGACGGTCGCGGCCTGAACACGGATCGCATCCGCGACAAGGCGATTGCCAACGGCTTGGCGACGGAAGCCGAACTTGACGCCATGACCGAGGCGCAGGTCCAGCAGTTTATCATGCGGCCCGGTTTTTCGACGGCCGAGAAGGTGACCAACGTCTCGGGCCGCGGCGTCGGCATGGATGTGGTGCGCTCGAATATCGAGAAGATCGGGGGCACTATCGAGTTTGTCTCGAAAGAGGGTCTGGGCTCGACCTTTACCATCAAAATTCCGCTGACTCTGGCCATTGTTTCGGCACTGGTGGTTGAATGCGGCGGGCAACGGTTCGCCATCCCGCAGATCAGCGTTCTGGAACTGGTGCGGGCGTCGGAGAATTCGGAGACGGCGATCGAGATGATCAACGAGGCGCCGGTGCTGCGCCTTCGCGACCGTCTTTTGCCGCTGGTCGTTCTGAGCCACCTTCTGAAGCTGAACGGCGGCGGCGAGGGCAGCGTTCAGGCGCTGGCCCGCGAAGAGAAGTTCATCGTTGTGTGTCAGGTCGGGACCTATCGTTTCGGCGTGATTGTGGACCGGGTGTTTGACACCGAAGAGATCGTGGTCAAGCCCGTGTCGCCGATTTTGCGGGACATAGCCATGTTCTCGGGCAACACCATCCTGGGCGACGGCAGCGTTATCATGATCCTGGATCCGAACGGCATCTCGGCAACAACGAGCGCGGTTACGATGAGCACGGATGACGCGGCGGACACAGCCGAGCGTCGGGTCTCGTTCGACCAGGAAGTGACATCGCTGCTGGTATTCCGGGCGGGCACGGAGGAGCTGAAGGCGGTTCCGCTGGCCCTGGTGGCGCGCCTCGAAGAAATTGACCTGGCCAAGGTCGAACATTCGCACGGGGTTCCCATGGTTCAGTACCGCGGCCACATCATGCCGCTGGTGCCGTTCAATCCGGACCATGAATGGGGCACGGAAGGTCGTCAGGCGACGGTGGTGTTCACCGAAGGCGACCGTTCCATGGGTCTGGTTGTTGAAGACATCATCGACATTGTCGAGGACCGCATCTCGGTTGAACTGAAGGCGGAAGAGCCGGGCCTGGTGGGCACGGCGGTGGTCGCCGGCAAGGCGACTGACGTGATCGACACAGCCTATTACCTGACCCGTGCGTTCAGCGATTGGTTCGGGCGGGCTGGCGGCGGCGGCGCGGCCGCAGCGGCCAGTGCCAGCGACGACGAACGGATCGGCCATCGTCTTCTTCTGGTCGATGACAGCCCGTTCTTCCGCAACCTGATGCGGCCGCAGTTGTCGGTGGCGGGTTATGACGTGGTAGCGGTGGAAGACGCTCAGGCCGCGTTGACCTTGCGTGACGGCGGGGCGGAATTCGATGCCATCGTCAGCGACATCGAGATGCCGGGGATGAACGGCTTCGAGTTTGCACGCACGGTGCGCGCAGACGGCGCGTGGACGGAACTGCCGCTGATCGCGCTTTCGACCCACGCCAGCGAACGCGATATGGCGGAAGGACGCGAGGCGGGCTTTGATGAATACGTCGCCAAGTTCAACCGCGACCATCTGATCGAAACCGTGGACCAGGCCATCGCCCGGAACGCGCTCGTGGAAACGGGAGACGAAGAATGAGCGGGGTTATTGCCATGAATGAGGAAACGAAAGCCACAGGCGCCGTTGGCGACGCCCAGGAGTATGTAACGCTCACCGTTGCCGGTCAGTGGTTCGGCATCCCGGTACTGGATGTCCAGGATGTGCTCGGCCCGCGTCCGGTCGCCCATATTCCGCTGGCCGATAAGGTGGTGGCTGGGTCGATCAATCTCAGGGGACGCATCGTCACCGTCATCGATATGCGCAAGCGCCTGGGCTTGCCGCCCCGCGACGACGACGACCCGGGCATGAACATCGTCGTCGAACAGGCCGGGAACCTCTATTCCCTGCGCATCGACGCCGTCGGCGAGGTCATGTCGCCCCCCGATGACCGGTACGACAGAAATCCGGCCACCGTCGACCCCATGTGGCGAGATTTTTCAAACGGAATCTACCGCCTCGAAAACCAACTCCTCATCATTCTCGACGTCGAAAAACTACTCGAAAGGGATAGTTGAGCAGGTAGCCGGCGGAGCTTTGAAAATACGCCCGTCGCATTTTCACCGACGAGCGAAATTGAAATCGGAGCTCGTGTTTGACCGACAGCGGCGGGAGGCTGAAGCGCTAGCGGACGCCTTCCGCCGCTGTCTTCACACCGCCGCTTTAAATTGAGTGGGCGCTAATAGTCCAAATTGGGTGGTCCGGAATTTGTCAATGGCGACGCCAATAAAACTGCTTTTCGTAGGAGAACGGGAATTCTGCGAAGGGCCATTGATCGACCGTCTCCGCGGCGGTGGCTTCGACACGACTCCCAAATGCGTAGGAACGAAGACGGCACTGCGCCGGGCCTTGAAGAAGGGGCCGTGGGACGCGGTGATATGCGATTTCGATTTTGCTAGCCTGAGCGGCCCAGATGCGTTCTCGCTTTTCCGGCAATTCGACCTGGACCTCCCGTTCATATTCATCACCGACGTCGTCGATTTCGAAGCCGCCACTGAATTCATGGCCGCAGGCGCCCACGACTTTGTGGAACGCAACAATCTTGCGCGTCTGGTGCCAGCCTTGACCCGGGACCTTCGCGCCGCAAGGCGAAATTTAGGGGACGGAGAGGATAAGGTTGGTTTCTCAATCCTTGACAAAAGCAACCGCCGCCAACTCTTCGACGCCATCCAAACCGTTCCCATCGCCGTCGCCCTGTTCGATGCCAAGGACCGTCTCGTATTTTGGAACGAATATTATGATTCCCTTCTCATCAAAACCGGAAAACTGGTTGCCGGAAAAACCTTCGAGGATATCCTTCGAAGTATTTTGCAAAATGGCGGTTTGCCTGATGCAATGGGGCGCGAGGAAGATTGGATTCGCCAACGCCTCATTCACCGCCGCAATCGAACCGGACCGATTGAAATTCAAGTCTGGGACAATTGGGTTGGCGTCGATGAACATGAAACCCATGACGGCGGCACGATTTTGTTCGCCCAGGACATATCAATTAGAAAGGACGCCGAATACGCCTTGCGGCAAAGCGAGGCTCGATTGCGCGGAGTTCTCGATAATTCGCCGTCCGCGATATTGTTGAAAGCCATCGACGGAACGTATGAGTCCGTCAATGCCGCCTTCGAACAGAGCTTTGGCCTCGCCCCCGGCGAAGCGATCGGCCGGAATGCGGCCGACCTATTTGCAAAACCCCTTGCCGAACACATTGCGGAACTAGATCGGCGCGCCCTGAACGGTGAGTCCGTCTCCGATATCCTGGTCAGATCGCCCGAGGACGACCCGGACGGTGAAGGAAGGACACATCTGTCAAATCGGTTCCCCATCCTGGGAGTTGACGGTCAGGTCTGCGCCATCGGTGTCATCAACACGGACATCTCGGAGCATAAGCAGGCCGAAGCTGAGATTCGCAAAGCCTATGACGAGTTGGAACACCGCGTTGCCGACCGGACCAGGGAATTGAGTGATGAAATCGCGGAACGAAAACGCGCTGAACAGGCCCATAAGGAAAGCGAGGTCGAACTCAGGAAAAACGAGGCATGGCTGCGCGCCATTATTGACAATTCGCCTTCCGCAATTTCATTGAAGGACAAGGACGGCAGATTCATCGTCGTCAACAAACAGTGGGAGCGGCAGTACGGCGCATTGATCAAAAATTGGAGAGGAAAAACCGTCTTCGATATTTTCCCCGAGGAATACGCATCCAAATTGTCCGAATATGACCGCCACGTCGTTGAAAATATGGCACCGGTGGAATTTGAAAGCGATCGGATCGACTGGGACGGCCTTCCCGGTACTGACCTCACAGTCAAATTCCCCATCATCGGCTCGGACGGTACGGTGACGGGCGTCGGTTCAGTCGGCACCAATATTTCCGAGCGAAAACGTGCGGAAAAGGCGCTGCGATGGTCGGAAAGAGACCTTCGTGGAATTCTCGATAATATGATCGACACGTTTTTCCGTACCGACCGCGACGGTCGAATAATCATGATATCCCCTTCCGTGATCAGTCTTCTTGGCGTTACGCCGGAAGAGTTACTCGGCCGGCGAATTTCGGAGTTCTTTGCCGACCCGGGTGCGGCCGGAGGCCTTACCGATATTCTGGAGAAGAACGAGGACGAACTGGTCCGCGTGGAATTGCGTTTCCGTGACACGCACGGCAAATCCATATGGGCATTGACGACGGCCCGCCGGTATTTTGACGAGGCAGGAGATGTCGCCGGAATTGAGGGTGTCGCCCACGATATTACAGAGCGCAAGGAAGGGGAATTAGCACTTCGTAAATTATCCGTTGCGGTCGAGCAAAGCCCTGCCTCGCTTTTAATTACCGACGCCGACGGACGAGTCGAATACGCCAATCTTCGGTTCCTCAAACTTACCGGGTGCGATTTTGCAGAGGTTATCCGGACCGTCCCCGATTTTCTGACCCCCGATGACGCGGATCCGGATGGAGCCGAGGAAATTTGGCAGCGAATAAATTCCGGTCAAGAATGGCGCGGCGAACTCAATCGCCGAAAGAAGAACGGTGACTCGTACTGGGCGTCGCTGGCGATCTCACCAATCACCAATTCCGCCGGAGAGATCACCAACTTTCTGTGCGTCATTACGGACACCACCGAAAAACGGCTATTGGACGAACAACTGCGCCAGGCCCAGAAGCTCGAGGCCGTAGGCACGCTTGCCGGCGGCATCGCCCATGACTTCAACAACATTCTGACCGGTGTCATGGGACATTGCTATATCGCGGTCGAAAAACTGGACGGCCAGCACGAAATTCAGTTCAACCTTGAGCAAATCAAGGTCGCATCCGAACGAGCCAGGGATCTGGTCTCGCAGCTTCTCGCCTTCAGCCGTCGGCGCGAGGCAGACATGCGGCCCGTTAGCCTGCATTCCATTGTCGACGAAGCGGTCAATCTGGTGCATGCCTCGATTCCGGAATCGATAACGATCAATTGGAATGTTTCCGACGATGCCGGAACGGTCATGGTCGATCCAACCCAGGTTCATCAGGTTCTTCTCAACCTTTGCGCCAATTCGGCCGATGCCATTGGTGATACACACGGGACCATTGATGTATCGGTGGAAAAACTCGTCGCCAAAAGGTCAATTGCGGCGGCGGGTTTGAATTTACCTCCCGGTAACTATGCCAGATTGCGAATTTCCGACAACGGATGCGGCATGGATGTCTACACCCGTGACCGCGCGTTTGATCCGTTTTTCACAACAAAACCGGTGGGATCGGGCACCGGCCTCGGATTGGCCGCCGTTCACGGTATTGTCGTAGAGCACGGTGGCGGCATTCAACTGACGAGTACGGCGGGCAAGGGAACGACCATCAGCATCTATCTTCCCAGCACCAGTGATGGCGAATTCCCGGCCGACAAAGTGGAGCGGAACGGATTTGGCGGCACCGAACGCATCCTGCTTGTCGACGATGAAAGAATGGTTCTCCAATCGGTCGGTCCTTACCTGGAACACTTCGGCTATGAGGTCGAGGCGCTAACCAGTGGACTGGCGGCGTTGGCGGTCTTCACATCGATGCCGGATCATTTCGATATCGTCGTCACGGACCAAATCATGCCGGGGATAACCGGCGATGCATTGGCGCACAAATTACGGGAAATTCGTCCCGAAATTCCGATCATTCTTTGTACCGGATACAGGCCCCCCGGCACTGATAAAACCCTAGCAAACCTGGGAATCGACGAGATCGTCCGAAAGCCGGTCGAACCGAGCGAGCTCGCACACATCATTCGCCAGGCCATCGATGCGAGGAAGAAACCGTTGAAGGGGATTGAACAAGAAGAAGAGACATTCGATGCAAACCGCTGAACTGGCAAACAAGATGATCGACGTGAATAAAGAAACAGCCGCGCGGACCGGAAAAGTCTTGGTCGTGGACGATGAAGATATCGTTCGTTCATCGGTAGCCGGATACCTTTCGATGAAGGGCATTGATTGCGTTGAAGCGTCTAATGCGGACTCTGCGTTGGCGGCGCTCGACGCAAACGGAGACACGATCGAAATCGTCGTTTCGGATCTGAAAATGCCCGGAAAAACCGGTTTGGAGCTTTTGTCCGAAATCCGGGACCGGGGATATGACGATCTCGAGTTCATCATCATGACGGCCCACGGGGATGCGGAATCCGCAATTAGCGCACTACGTCGCGGAGCCACGGATTTCCTGGTCAAACCCCTGGAATTCACCTATCTGCATGATGCCGTCCGTCAGGCGGGCAAGCGGGCGTCCGTTCGGCGAACCCAACGCGAGTTCCGCCTGAGCCTTATTGACGAGGTCAATCGCAAAGCCGTTGAGGTCCGTTCACTGGCCGGCAAGGTCGACGCGGCTTACGAAGACTCTGTTCGCCATCTCGCCGTCGCCGCCGAATACCGGGACACGGATACGGGCCAGCACATTTGGCGGATCGGCGCCTATGCAGGGATGATCGCGCGCCATCTCGGCTGGCCGGAGGAGAAAGCAAAGGAGATCGAACTAGCGGCCCCGCTACACGACATTGGCAAAATCGGCATCCCCGACAGCATCCTGATCAAAAAAGGCGGCCTGACAGCAGAGGAATTTGAAGCCATCAAGGAACACGGCATGATTGGCCACAAGATTCTGTCGGTGTCGGATCAGCCGGTCATGGAGTGTGCGGCGGTCATCGCGCTGACCCATCACGAACGATGGGACGGAAGCGGTTACCCCGCGGGCCTCTGCGGCAACGAAATTCCGGTCGTCGCCCGCATCGTCGCGCTATGTGACGTCTACGACGCGCTGCGTTCTCCAAGGCCTTACAAGTCTGCAATGACCCACGAAGACGTGGTCAACATCATTGTAAACGGCGATGATCGAACGCGGCCGTCGCATTTCGACCCCGAACTCCTCGAGTTGTTCAAGGATTACCTCGAAGACTTTGACGCAATCTATTCGCGATCCCAGGACCCGGCGCCGGAATGATGCTTTAACGGGTCCTGGATTCCCGGCGGTAGACGTAAAGTCCGGCGGCGACGATCAACGTAGCCCCGACAATCGTCCAGCCGTCGGGAAGGTCGCCGAAAACGAGAAATCCCAGAACGGTCGCCCATATGAGCCGCGAATATTCGAAAGGCGTGACCGCACTCGCCGCCGCCTCATCGAACGCCTTGATCAAGGCAAAATGGCATCCCGCGCCCAGACATCCCAGGACAACCAGCAATAACCAACCCTTCATATCCGGTGCAATCCATACGAATGGGGCGATCGCACTCATTACAACGGCGCCCACACAGGCCGTGTAGATCAACGTGGTAACCGGGGAATCCGTGTGGCTCAGATGGCGGGTGGCGATCATATAGAACGCATATAGCACCGCTGTCCCCACGGGAAACAGCGCTGCCGTCTGCATGACGCCCACGCCCGGCCGCACGATAATCAGCGCGCCGATCAGGCCCACGACAACAGCCATCCAGCGGCGCGGCCCGACCCGCTCCTTCAATAGCGGAACCGACAGCGCGATGACGATCAAGGGAGCCATAAACATGATTGCGCTGGCGTCCGCCAACGGTACGCTGCGAAGACCAAACAGGAAAAAAATGGACGCCGCCAGCAAAATCGCGGACCGAAGCAGTTGCATGCCCAATCGGTTGGTTTGGGCCAAACGCGGCAAACGGGGAGCCAACACGATAAAAACCAGAACCGCCTGAAATATGTACCGAGCCCAAATGATCTGGAGCACCGGATAGAACTGCGTCAGATATTTCGCGGTCGTATCCATCACGGTCGCGATCAGAATGCTCAGCAGCATCCAGGCGATACCGCGCCGCGCACTCCCGATTTTCGCGAACGGTCCGGTTTTTTCGTTCATTGGTGTTCCAGAAGGATTTTCGGTTGTAGGATGCGCGGGCGCAAAATGGAGCAAACGGGGGAACGTGTCCATGCAATACGTCAATCTGGGTCGGTCGGGCCTGAAGGTCAGCCGGGTTTGTTTCGGCACCTCCGCCGTGGGCAGTACGTCTTTTCAGAAATGGGCCATTGGCGAGTCCGAAAGCCGCCCGCTTTTCAAGCGCGCGCTGGACCTGGGCATCAACTTCTTCGACACGGCTGACATGTATTCGACGGGCATCAGCGAGGAGATCACCGGCACCCTGCTGAAAGAACTGGCCCCGCGCGACCAGGTCATCATCGCCACCAAGGTCTGCGGCCGCATGAGCGAGCACCCCAACGACGAAGGCCTGAGCCGCAAACACATCATGGACGGCATTGATGCAAGCTTGACCCGCCTTGGCACAGACTACGTGGACCTCTACATCATCCATCGCTTCGACGGCCAGACCCCCATCGAGGAAACCATGGAAGCGCTCAACGACATCGTGCGGGCGGGCAAGGTGCGGTATCTGGGCGCGTCCAGCATGGCCGCCTATCAGTTTGCCAAGATGCGCTTTTGCGCCGAGAAAAACGGCTTCGCCAACTTCGTTTCCATGCAGAACCTCTACAATCTTCTGTACCGGGAAGAAGAACGCGAAATGAACCCCTATTGCGTCGGCGAAGGCGTGGCGCTCACGCCCTGGAGCCCCATGGCCAGAGGTTTCTTCGCCGGCAACCGAAGCCGCGACGGCGGCGGCGGAACCCTGCGCTCGCAAACCGACCAAAAGGCGGCCGACCTGTTCTACCGCGACATCGATTTCACCATCGCTGAACGGGCCGACGAGGTGGCCAAAAAACACGGCGTCAAGACCATCCAGATCGCCCTTTCCTGGGTTCTCAAGAAACCGGGCGTCGCCTCGCCCATCATCGGCACGGTCAAGGAAACCTACCTCACCGACGCCGTCGCCGCCCTCGATATCGCGCTGGACGACGACGACATGACCCGCCTCGAAGACCTATACGAAGCCCGCCCCGTATTCGGCTTCGACCCCAACGGGCGGGCCACCTGATCGACAGCACGGTTAATGCCGCCGGGATTTCCGCCATTGGCTCAGAAGCAGACGCCATCGCGGGCGAGGGCCGACGTCCGGAAATGACGATTTTCCCGCCACCGCCAAAATCCGCCAAATCCCCTCAACCATTTGAAATCACGCGACAATTCGCCTATTTCCCGTCGCCGCTCCCACCGTTTTATCGTCATTCCTCGTCATAAATCGTCATTTCGCCATTTTTCCCTTTGTTTTCAACACACTCCCAAACAGCGAAAACCCGCCGACCAGAGAAGCGGTTCCATTTTCCTTATTTACGATTTAAAATAACTATCTTGTGATATCATACCTATTACAAAATGTCAAGCTTCCAGCCCGCAAGGGACGTGGCTGCAACGCAAAAAGAAAGCCCGGGCTCCGCATTGCGCTCACGTTGGTCGAGGCGTACCGTTATCCGGCTTTTGTTGAGGAGGAAAGCAATGAAGTGTCTGCCTTTCGTTTTTGTCGCGTTGCTACTTACCGCGCCTGCTCAAGCTGGGAGCATTACGGACACAATCAATAACGTAGGTGGGACATGCCGTGTGATTAAGGAGCATATAGGCACAGCAACTAGCGCACTCAATCAATACCGCGCCTTGCACGATCTTGCTGCACAGGCTTCAACGGTAGCGGGAGTTCTTGAGGTTATCCCCCCTTCCGTAGATGAGGGTTACCGAGACACGTACGCTTTGTTGGCAAATATCACAACTTCTTACAAGAACCTAGGTTGCGATAAATACTAACCCTCCCTTTTGCTAATGGTTAATTCCCCATTATCGCGACCCAGAAAACCGCATAAAACATCTTCCACATATTGGGTTTTCTGTGATCATTTAGCCTTGCCTTCTTTTTCAGCAGCCAATCTCAACGCTTTCAACCTTTCGGTTTTTCCCATTGATTTTGCTGATCTTGCTTCTTTTTCTTTAATGAGTTTCATATCCGTGTTTTTGGGTGCTTTGCGATCTTGAAACTCGCCTTGATCGCCGCGCTCGATAGCCGCTATCATTTTGTCATCGGCATTGTTTGGTCGTGATCCTGATCCCATTACGCTACCTTCTCTGCTATATGTTGGTTGCCAAGTTTAAGAGCATTCTCCACCCCAGACAACTAACCCGCTTATTAGGCGGGTTAGAATACGGTGACAGAATACGGTGGACAGAATACGGTGACGAATACGGTGACAGTTTGAATACGGTGACAAATACGGTGACAATTTACTCTTTAAACGTACCTTGCAGGATTACGGTGACAGTTTTGGATTACGGTGACAGGATTACGGTGACAGACAGGATTACGGTGGGATTACGGTGACGGGATTACGGTGACGGATTACGGTGACAGTTTACTCTTTAAACATACCTTGCGGAAATTGAGTAGACTGGCACCGAAAATTTAAACCGTCACCGTAATTCGCTGCGCCGAGGCTCAATTAATCTTTTGCCTCACAGCTGCGTTGATGCGTGTTACCAGGTGTTCAGGGGTGACGGGTTTCATCAGAAACAAACCAACTCCCAATTTACGTAACCTGTCGAAGGACGTTTTATTGGAAACGCCACTGACGACGATGACAGGGGTGTCCGAGAGCGGCGGCAACAAATCACTATGCAATTTCTCAATGAATTCGTAGCCATCGACCCTTGGCATTTCCAGGTCCAGAAGAATCACGTCCACTTTCGGCTGTGCCTTCTGTAAAGCTGCCAGTGCTGCAGCCCCGCCGCTAGCGGAAGATATCTGTCCCGTTCCTATTTCCTCTAGATATCTTACGAGTAGGTTGCGAATAAATATTTCGTCATCGACGACCAGGATATGAAGCTTGCTGATATCGACTTTGGCCATGTGATTTCCTGAATTACGGTGACAGCTAACTAATTACTAGAAACGCAACGGGTTCAAAGGGCGTTGGCCCTTTGCGGGTCTGGGCGGAGCCCAGTCTTCAAGGAAACATACTACAAATCAAGCGTTCCGCCGGGCGTCAGTGCTTCAACCCGCCCACGCTTGACCATTCCCGCGAACTCGTCGGCGGATTGGGCGAGGATTGGGAAGGTTCCGAAGTGCATGGGCACGATGATGTCGAGGTCCAGCAATTCGTTGCAGGCCAGCGCGGCGGCTTTGGCGTCCATGGTGTAGTGGCCGCCAATGGGGATCAGGCCGACGTTGGGTTGATGCAGGCGCTGGATCAGGGTCATGTCGGAGAATATGTCGGTGTCGCCGGTGTGGTAGACCGACCACTTCCCGCACCTGATGACGAAGCCCGCGCACACGCCCATATAGACGCTTTTGCCGTCCTCCATGTACCCGGCGCTGTGAACGGCGTTGACCATGGTGAAGGCGAGGCCGTCGGCTTGCACGGTGCCGCCGATGTTCATGCCGACGCAGTTGGCGAGGCCCTGATTGCCGAGCCACGCGGCGACCTCGTGAATGCAGGTGACCTGCGCGCCATGTTCCTGCCCAATGTCCAGCGCATCACCGATGTGATCGCCATGCCCGTGGGTGATCAGGATGTGATCGACCTTGCCGATGATCTTTCGCACATCTTCCGGACAGGCCGGATTTCCCGTGAAGAAGGGATCGACAAGAACCGTTTTTCCCTGGGCGACGATACGAAAGGCGGAATGCCCGAGCCATTGGATTTCCATGATTTTCAACTCCCTGCCGCGGTTGACCCGCGCCCACTATTTTGAAACATTGTCGGGGCTTGGGTCCATACCCACCGTGACATCTTTCAACCGGAGGCCGCAATGGAATACGTCAACCTTGGAAAAACGGGCCTGAAGGTCAGCCGCCTGTGTTTGGGCTGCATGAGTTACGGCAGCAAATCGTGGCGCGAATGGATTTTGGAAGAGGCCGAGTCCAAACCGTTTTTCAAAAAGGCGCTGGATTTCGGCATCAACTTTTTTGACACCGCCGACGTGTATTCCGTGGGCGTCAGCGAGGAAATTACCGGCAGGTCCTTGCTGGAATATGCGCCGCGCGATCAGGTGGTGATCGCCTCCAAGGTTTTTAATGCCATGGGCGACGGCCCCAATGACCGGGGATTGAGCCGCAAGCACATCATGGATGCCATCGACGCCAGTCTCAAACGGTTGGGTACCGATTACGTGGACCTCTACCAAATCCACCGATTTGATTCCGACACCCCCATCGAGGAAACCATGGAAGCCCTGCATGATGTGGTGAAGGCGGGCAAGGCACGGTACATCGGCGCGTCCAGCATGCACACATTCCAGTTCGCCAAGATGCAGTTCGCCGCCGAAACCAACGGCTGGACGAAATTCGTGTCCATGCAGAACCACTACAATCTGGTTTATCGCGAGGAAGAACGCGAGATGATCCCTTATTGCCGCGAGGAAGGCATCGGGCTGATCCCCTGGAGCCCGCTGGCCAGAGGGTTTATCGCGGGCAACCGCAATGCCGGTGGGGGAGGCGATACGTCGCGCGCCGCCACCGACGACTTCGCCGACAATCTTTACTTCAAGGAAGCGGACTTCCGGGTCGCCGACCGCGTTGGGGAAGTGGCTACCGAGCGTGGCCTCAAACCGGCGCAAATCGCGCTGGCGTGGATACTGCACAAATCGGCCATCACCGCGCCCATCATCGGCGCCACCAAAATGCGGTATCTGGATGACGCCGTTTCCGCGATGGACGTGAGCTTGTCAGAAGCCGAAATGGCGCGTCTGGAAGAGCCCTACGAGCCCCATCCGACACTGGGTTTCACTCAGGCGATTTAATAGGAAATCGGCACCAGGGTATCGGCCAGCAGAAAGGCGAAAATCAGGAAAAGGTACAAAATCGAAAAACCGAACATGGGCCGCGCCGACGCGTCCGTTTCATCACGCCAAACGCGAACGGCGTGGCGCACGAACAGGCATCCCAAAACACTTGCGGCGACGCCGTAAAGAACGCCCGACAGCCCGATGGCGACCGGCGCCAGGGAAGCCGGGACCAGCAGCAGGGAATAAACCAGGATTTGATTGCGCGTCGCCCGGTCACCGGCGACGACCGGCAGCATGGGCACGCGGGCGCGGGCATAATCGTCGCGCCTGAAAAGCGCCAGCGCCCACGAGTGCGGCGGCGTCCACAAGAAGATAATGGCGAACAGCGCAAGCGCACCGGCATCAACGCCACCGGTCACGGCGGCCCAGCCGACCACCGGCGGCAACGCCCCCGAAGCTCCGCCGATGACGATGTTTTGCGGCGTGCGGCGTTTCAGCCAAACGGTATAGATCAGTACGTAATATACGAAAGTCGCCGCCAACAATGCAGCCGCCACGACGTTGACGAAAACCGCCATGGCGCCAATCGACGCCACAGCCAACACCGATCCGAATAAGAGGGCAGCCCGCGGATTCATGCGCCCCGCGGGAATGGGGCGCGCGCTGGTTCGCGCCATGGTGCGGTCGATATCGCGGTCGTACCACATGTTCACAGCACCCGCCCCGCCCGCGCCCAAAGCGATACAGGTAATGGCAACGAACGCCGTTAGGACGTCGATATTTCCCGGCGCCAGGAAAAGCCCCACCAGCGCCGTGAAAACCACCAGCGACATGACGTTCGGTTTCAGGATTACGGCATAGTCGGCAACACGGAAACGATATTCCGGGACCTCTTCGGCACGCGCAACACTGGTACCCGCGTACTTGGTCGTGCTTTGCGCCATCATCTCTCCGCTTTGTGATTAACCTTTGTCGCTATATGGGAACGGGTTTTTCAGTCGCAAGGATTTCAACGGCGTTCCAAACAGCAATACTCAAAAGCGCCACCGCGCCCGCCTGATGCAAAAGAGCCACCGGAACCGGCACAAGCAAAAGCAGTGTCGCCACCCCGAGGGTTGCCTGTGCCAGCGCCGCGCCCAAAAGAAGATCGGCGGAAAATTTCAGTCGCGCCCCTTTGCCCGTCGCCCGAACCCAGGCCCAGTAAACGAAGACCAGCGCGACGATGCAATACGCGAGAATCCGGTGGTTGAACTGCACCGTGGTGATGTCCAGCGCGAAATTGGCGTAGAACGGCTCCAGGGCGTACAGCCCCTCCGGCAACCATTCGCCATCCATGGTCGGAAACGTGTTGTAACCGAACCCGGCGGCGCTCCCGGCCATGAAGCCGCCGGAAATAATGGTCACGAAAATGAGGACCACGGGCGCGAAAGCACCGAACCATCCGGACTTCCCTTCGCGCTCAGGCAACCGCAGCAATTCGAGCGCCGCCCACAAAACGAAAGCATAGATGAAAATCGCCAAACCGAGATGGGCCGTCAATCGGTAGGGGCTGACGTCAGGATGATCGACCAGACCGCTTTTCACCATATACCAGCCGAGCACACCCTGAAGCGCACCCAGAACACCCATGAGCAGGAACTTCGGCAAATCCCGTCCGCCGATCCATCCCCTGAGGAAAAAGAAAATGAACGGGACCAGAAAGACCACGCCAATCAACCGGCCCCAGAAACGGTGAATGAATTCGATCCAGAAAATCGACTTGAACTCGGCCAGCGACATTCCGGCATTCAGTTCCTTGTATTCCGGATAGTCGCGGTATTGGGCGAACACCGCTTCCCATTCCTGCGCATTTAGCGGCGGCAGCCAGCCGCTGAACGGCTTCCAGTCAACCATGGACAGGCCGGAATACGTTAGCCGCGTAATCCCCCCCAAGAGCACCATTACGTAGATCATGGCACACACGCACAGCAGCCAAACCGCTACACGTGTTCGCTCAACGGTCCGAAGGTCGGAACTATCGCGCTCCATTCTTCCCTCCCGCAAGTCTTTCATTCTTGGTCCAGTGACTATATATCGAAATTGGTTCACGACTCATTAGGATTACGCATGCCCGCAACATCACGCATACGATGGTATCCGCCGCTCGATTCCGTGAAAGGGCGAGAGACCGAACTTGTGCTTGAGGCTCCTATCCTTATGGGCGAGTTGTTGAAACGATTTTGCCGCGAGGACGCGGCCCTTCAAAGGTTCATCCCGGCCGGTATGGAAAACGGCGACGTCGCGGGCTTCATGGTTCTTCAGGGGGAAACACTGCTACGGCCCACAGACACCGTCGAACCCGGCGCGAACCTGGACATTCTCTCAGCCATCGACGGTGGATAATAACCTCCGCGCACATACCCAGATAAACATCACCCCGCCGACCACGGCGATCAACGCGCCGAAGCCGTTCATGGCCATTCCGACGATGGCGCCCATTTCGTCCAACCCCTGCGCCTCGCCCGCCACCTTTCTGGGCGCACCGTAGCCGCCGGCCAGAAACAGGCCGAGGCTGGCCAGCGTCTGGCCGCCTGCAAATGCCCAGATCAGGAACCGGACCCTGCCAACGGTGCGGCCCAAAAGCGGCAGGAAAAACCTGAAAAACAGCCCCATGAACGCCAATGTCACCCCCGCAATGACCCCGTGATAGTGCGCCGGTGTGCGGGTGTCGGTCCCGTCGATGAACATGCCCAGCACGCCGCCGATGCCAAACACGGTGATCGACAGCACCAGACAAAGAAAGGCCGGATCACCCCACGGCAACGCCTGATCCTTTCGGTAGCGCAGGATTGTCCGCCCGGCGAAGACGGCCAAAACGGACGTCGGCGGCCCCAAGGCCCAAAGAAGGGCCGAGAAAGCACTCGTCTGCTCGCCGGAAAAGGGCGGATAGATGAAATAGAACGCGGGTGCGGGCAACGCGCAGGCCACAAGAAAGACCATTGCACCAATCAGCACGCGGCGCGGCGCCATATCGCACCCCAAACTAATGCGCGCCAGCACCGACCACGCGCCAATCATAATAACGGTGCTGAGGAACTGCAGCATATGGCCGCCGCCCCAGAAAAGCTCCTCGTTGAACGCGTGCGAAGGTGGTTCTCCGGCCAGCTCGTTCAGGGCCAGACCGAAGCAAATCAGGGCCAGCATGAAAACGACCGCACCGCTGGCCACGCTTATGGAAAACGTATCGGCAGGCTGGCGAAAGGGCGTCACCACGAGCCTGAAGACAGGCAAGGCCAACCCCACCGCGAGGACGCCGAGCCCCAGATAGTAAACGGGATCGATAATTGCCGGGATATAGTTGTTGAGCGTCGGCTCACCCCTGTCCAGAAGCGCCGGAACGAACAGAAGGACGCATGCAACGGCGGTGGCGAGCAGTCCGGCCCTTCCGGCAAATTCGTATTGTGGCCGATTTGTTTGGCCCTCTGGTGTGACCTGCCAAACAGCCACATGCAGCCCCGCCCCGAACACCGCCAAAAACCAGATGACGAAAGCGAAAACGACGTGAATGACAAGGGCCTTGCCGAAAAATTCCAGGGGCCACGGCACGATGTCCTGAACGCCGGGCGTGCGCGACAAGGCCAGAAGAAGGGCGAAAACACCGGCAATGGCCAACGCCCCAACGGCCACCGCGCACCATCCCCACAACTCGCGTCGCTGGACCTGCCCCTGGGCCGCCCGTTCAAAGGCCTCTATCATATCCATCACCCGCTTGCCGGAAACAAATGAACCGCCATCACATAGACGACGACGCCGGAAACGCCGACGGCGATCCACAGCGGCCAGGTTTTGCGCGCCAGTTTGCGGTGGCCGGCGAAATCGCCCTTTAGTGCGCGAAAGACAGTCAACGGAACCAACGGCACGATGGCGATTGCGCCCAAAACGTGAAGGGAAAGGATGGTGAAGTAAATGGGCCGGATAAAGCCCTCGCCACCGAACCTGGCGAAACCCGAATTGGCTTTGTAATAGAGATAAACCACCAAAAACGCCGCCGAAAGAACCAGCGCCCCGACCATCGCCGCCTGGTGGGCAGCCCTCTCCCCCCGGCGGATCAACACAAACCCCGCAATCAGGCATAGCACCGAAGCGCCGTTGAGCCCCGCAATGACGTGCGTAAGGTCGCTCGTCTCGAAACCCATCAGGACATCTTGTAAATGATGCTTGCGTACATAATTGCAGCCGCCGCCAGCATGATCGCGGCCATCACCCATTTATTCATGATCTTCGTTTCCCCCGGAAGCTCATTTGTATCTTCGGCAACGTATGGGCCGAAATCAAGGCCCCGGATACCCGAAAAAATAGTTTATTTGTTTGTTCTGATTTGCATTCGCAATACCCCCACCTAATATATGGATGGGTATTTTTTGGGTGGAGCATATGTTTACGCATTTTCGTTCCGTGGCCACGCTGATCGCGCTTGCTTGCGCCACCGTGGCGAGTGATTCGTCCGCTGCCGGTCTGGCAACTCCGTGGCAGGTCGATCTGCAACCCGCCGCCTCGCCGGTGGCCGAGCAGATTCAAAGCTTCAACGCCATTCTTTTCACCATGGAAGCGCTGATCACGCTGGGCGTTCTGGGCTTGATGGGATTTATCATCTGGCGCTTCAACGCCAAACGAAATCCGGTCCCCAACAAACGCACCCACAACACCGCGCTGGAAGTCCTTTGGACGGTCGTTCCCATCCTTATTCTGGTGGTTATCGCGTTTCCCTCGTTGCGGCTGCTGTTTTTCATGGACCGCACCTTTGATGCCGACATGACCATCAAGGTCGTCGGCCATCAATGGTATTGGTCCTATGAATATCCCGACCACGGGGATTTCACCTTCGACAGCGTCATGATTCCGGACGACGAACTGAAGCCCGGCCAGCCCCGGCTTCTGGCCGTGGACAATCCTGTGGTGGTGCCGGTCGGCGTCAATGTCCGCGTCTTGCTGACGTCAGACGACGTTATCCATTCGTGGGCCGTTCCGTCCCTGGGCCTGAAGACCGATACGGTTCCGGGGCGCACCAACGAAACCTGGGTGCGGGTCAATGAAGAAGGCACCTATTACGGCATGTGTTCGGAACTTTGCGGCGTCAATCACGGCTATATGCCGGTCGCCGTAAAGGCCGTTTCGAAGGCCGAATTCGACGTTTGGAGCAAAAACGCAAAGCAGGAATTCGCCGACAACGGCGCGTCGACCACGCGTGTTGTTCAAGCACCCAGAGAGGTTTCCCCCCGGGAGGTTTCCCAATGAGCGCAGCGCACCATCCCACCGGCTGGCGCCGATGGGTTTATTCGACCAACCATAAGGACATCGGCACGATGTATATCGTGCTGTCCATGATCGGCGCCATTATCGGCGGCGGTATGTCGTGGTACATCCGCCTGGAATTGGCCCAGCCCGGCATTCAGTTCATCGACGACACGCAGCTTTATAACGTGATGGTCACGGCGCACGGCTTTCTGATGGTGTTCTTCGTTGTCATGCCGGCCATGATCGGCGGGTTCGGCAACTGGTTTGTGCCCCTGATGATCGGCGCGCCCGATATGTCCTTCCCGCGCATGAACAACATCAGTTTCTGGCTGCTGGCGGCGGCCTTGGTGCTCTTGGTTCTGGCCGGGGTAACGGGCGGTGGACCGGGAACCGGATGGACCGTTTATCCACCGTTGAGCAGTGCCACCTACCACCCCGGACCGGCGGTGGATCTGGCGATCCTAAGCCTGCATGTGGCGGGGGCCTCGTCCATTCTTGGTGCCATCAACCTCATTACCACCATCGTCAACATGCGCGCGCCGGGCATGACCATGCACCGCGCGCCCCTGTTCGTGTGGGCCATTTTAGTGACCGCGTTCCTTCTTTTGCTGGCGATACCGGTTCTGGCGGGCGCGCTGACCATGCTGCTGACCGACCGCAACTTCGGCACCACCTTTTTTGTGCCCGAGGGCGGCGGCGATCCGATCTTGTGGCAGCATCTCTTTTGGTTCTTCGGCCATCCCGAGGTCTACATCATCATTATCCCGGCCTTCGGCATCATCAGCCAGATCATCGCGACCTTTTCGAAAAAGCCGGTGTTCGGCTATCTGGGCATGGCCTACGCCATGTGCGCCATCGGTTTCGTCGGCTTCGTGGTTTGGGCCCATCACATGTACACGGTGGGCCTGGACGTGAACACGCGGGCCTATTTCGTGCTGGCGACCATGGTCATCGCGGTGCCCACGGGCATCAAGATTTTCAGTTGGCTGGCCACCATGTGGGGCGGCTCCATCGAGCTCAAGACGCCCATGCTGTTCGCCACCGGGTTCATCGCGTTGTTCGTCGCGGGCGGAGTCACCGGCGTCGTTCTTTCCAACGCCGGAATGGATGTGGCGCTGCACGACACCTATTACGTGGTCGCCCATTTCCACTACGTTCTGTCCATTGCAGCGGTTTTCGCCATGTACGCGGGTTTCTATTACTGGATCGGCAAAATGTCCGGTCGTCAGTACTCGGAGACCCTCGGAAAAATCCATTTCTGGGCCAGTTTCGTCGGCGTCAATCTACTGTTCTTCCCGCAGCATTTTCTCGGCGCAGCCGGCATGCCGCGGCGCATCCCCGACTACCCGGATGCTTACGCAGGTTGGAACATGGTCAGCAGCGTCGGCGCGTTGATTACGGCCATCGGGACGTTTTTCTTCCTCTACATCGTCTGGCATACGCTGACCAGGGGCCGTGCGGCCGAAGCCAACCCCTGGGGTGTGGGCGCAACCACCCTGGAATGGACGGTCCCGTCGCCCGCTCCGTTCCACACCCACGAGGACCTTCCCAAGATTGAAGCCGCACAAGGTGTGGAATGACGAATCGACGCCACATATATACAGCCGCGTCGCTGTTTTTGCTGGTCGCGGGAATGGTTGGGCTGGCCTTCGCCTCGGTTCCGCTTTACCGGCTGTTTTGTCAGGTTACGGGGTTCGGCGGAACGCCGCGCGTGGCGACCGGCGGGC
>JABGRG010000217.1 GCA_018648445.1 Rhodospirillales bacterium
GCACGAAAGCGACGGGCAGGGTAGTGCGAAAATGGACTTTACCGTCGTCCTGTTTGCCCCCCCCTTTCAAAAGCTGTGTTGAATATTGTGGGCCTACGGGCACGACCATGCGACCGCCTCCTTTAAGTTGTCTGCAAAGGGCCTGGGGAATGCTAACGGGCGCTGCGGTTACCATAATAGCGTCAAACGGCGCTTCTTCCGGCCACCCCTTATAGCCGTCGCCATGGCGAACCTTGACGTTGTCGAGGGAGAGGTCTTTGAGTCGCTCGGCTGCACTTTCGGCCAAGGATTTGACGCTTTCCATGGAAAACACAGAATCGGCGATGCCTGACAATACAGCGGCCTGATAACCTGATCCGGTGCCGACCTCGAGCACCCGGTCCGTTGGTTTCAGGTCCAGCAAGTCGGTCATTACGGCAACAATGTAGGGTTGCGAAATGGTCTGGCCGAAACCAATGGGTTGGGGGCGGTTGATGTAGGCTATCTTTTTCAGCCCCGGCGGCAGAAACTTGTGACGCGGCACATGCGCCAGCGCCGCCATGACGGTATCGGAGAAACTTCGCCGGCCGGTATAGGTCTCGGTCTCCAGCGCGTTATCCTGGATTTCGCAGAGTAACCGCTGCTGCATCTCGTCAATTTTGTTTCCGGTCATCGGTAAAAAATTCAAAGTTTTCAAAACGGGACTTGCGTCCATGTGGATTCTCGCACATATCTCCCGCATATAATTTTTTTTCAATCGGTGAGTGGGGATAACAAGGACGTTATGGCTAAGGAAAAATTTACATTTCAGGCGGAAGTCAGCAAGCTTCTCGATATCGTCGCGCGTTCATTATACAGCCAGAAGGAAATTTTCCTGCGCGAACTGGCTTCAAATGCATCAGACGCCTGTGACAAACTGCGTTATGCCGTCCTGACCGATCCTTCCCTAAGTGATGGAGAAGGCGATTTCAGAATTATCCTTGGCGTCGACGCCAAAGCCAAGACCCTGTCCATATCCGATAACGGCATCGGGATGAGTCACGAAGAACTGATTGAAACCCTGGGCACCATCGCCAAATCTGGCACCGAGGCTTTTCTGGCCCAGGCAAACGCCAATGCGGAGGCTGAAAAGAAAGGCAAATCCAAGGATAAGGATAATGTCTCGCTGATCGGCCAGTTCGGGGTCGGTTTCTATTCGGCCTTTATGGTTGCCTCCCAGGTTGATGTTTTGACCCGCAAGGCTGGTCAGGAAGAGGCTTTCCTGTGGAGTTCGGACGGCAGGGGTGAGTTCACCATCGAAACCGCCAAGCGCGACGGATGCGGCACCACCGTGACCCTGCACCTGAACAAGGAAGACAAGGAATACCTGGACGAGCCGCGCATCAGCCATATCATCAAGGCCCATTCGGACCACATCGGCATTCCCATTATCTTTAAGGATGGCGAGCGCGAGGAAACCCTGAATTCTGCTTCGGCCCTATGGACGTTGCAAAAAAGCGAGATCAAGCCCGAACACTATACGGAATTCTACCATCATGTAGCCCATGCTTTTGATGAGCCGTGGCTGACCCTGCACAACAGGGTCGAGGGCGTGATGAGCTACACCAATCTGTTGTTCATCCCAACAATGGCGCCATTCGATCTGTTCACGCCGGAACGAAAAGGCCATGTCAAACTGTACGTTAACCGGGTTTTCATCACCGAAGATTGCGAAGGACTGTTGCCGCCTTACATGCGCTTCCTGCGCGGTATTGTCGATTCCGAAGACCTGCCCCTGAACATCAGCCGCGAGATGTTCCAGCATGACCCGCGTCTCGCCAAAATAAAAACCGGCCTGACCAAACGGGTATTGACCGAACTGAAGAAAAAGGCCGAGAAAACACCCGAGGAATATGCCGCATTCTGGGAAAATTTCGGGGCTGTCCTCAAAGAAGGTATTTATGAGGATCAGACCAACCGGGAGAAAATTCTCGAGGTGTCGCGTTTTCAGACGACCGCATCCGATGGACTGCGCAGCCTGTCTGACATCGTCGCCGATATGAAAGAAGGCCAGGACGCGATCTATTATATTACCGGTGACAATCTTGAGACGGTTCGCCAAAGCCCGCAGCTTGAAGGTTTCCGGTCGCGCGGGGTCGAGGTCTTGTTGATGACCGACCCGGTCGATGAATTTTGGCTGCCTGCTGTCGGTTCTTTCGAGGACAAGCCCTTCAAATCGGTAACCCGGGGTGGTGCCGACCTTGATAACATCAAGGAAGAAGACGCTGACAAGGACACCAAAGACAAAAAGAAGAAAGATAAGAAGCAGGCGCCGGGAATTGACGAACTGATCGCCTCGTTGAAAATTTCATTAGGTGACGCGGTTAAGGATGTCGCCGTTTCCGAACGCCTGACCGACAGTCCGGTTTGTCTGGTTTCCGGCGAAGGTGACATGGATATTCAACTGGAAAGGATGCTCAAACAACACAAGCAACTGGACCAGTCAACGCCGCGCATTCTTGAAATCAATGCAGAGCACGCACTCATCGTTAAGCTTGCCGGACTGGCCAAAGAGGGTAAGGGCAGCAGCGACGAGATCAAAGAAGCCGCCT
>JABGRG010000006.1 GCA_018648445.1 Rhodospirillales bacterium
CGGTGGATTTCCGCCCATTCGTGACGCGTGGCTGACCCGCGCCGTTGGATTGGGTAAGGAAATCGGCGTAAACCTTGCCTCCGCCGCCATAACCGGGATATTCGAAGGTCTGGACGAACAAGGCGCGTTGATCGTGTTGCGCAAAGACGGCGAACGGACCAAAATCACGGCGGGCGACGTCTTCTTCCCGACCGCGTAAGATTCAGACTTCTTGGAGTTGACCACATGCTTCTCGCCATCGATTCGGGCAATACCAACATCGTCTTCGCCGTATTCGACGACGCGGGCAAGCTGCGCGGAGAATGGCGCGCCGCGACCAACGTCAACCGAACCGCCGATGAACTTTGGGTCTGGCTGACCCATTTGATGCAGTTGGCCGAACTGAACCGCACCGATATCGACAAGGCCATCGTCGCTACTGTGGTTCCGGCAACGCTGTTCAACCTCAAAACCCTGTGCCGCAAGTACTTTGACGCCGACCCGCTAGTCATCGGCGAACCGGACTGCGAACTGGGTATCGAAATTCTGCTGGATCACCCGGAGGAGGTCGGCGCCGACCGGCTGGTAAATGCGGTCGCGGCCCGTGAAATTTATGGAACGCCGTTGATCGTGATTGACTTCGGCACGGCCACCACCTTCGACGTTATCGATCAGGGTGGAAATTACTGCGGCGGCGTTATTGCGCCGGGGGTCAACCTGTCGTTGGAGGCCCTGCACCGGGCCGCCGCCAAACTTCCCCGCATTGCCGTGGCCCGGCCCGAAAAGGTCATCGGCAAATCCACCGTTCCGGCCATGCAATCGGGAATTTTCTGGGGCTACCTAAGTATGATCGAGGGGCTGATCGGGCGCATCCGCAAGGAATTCCTTGAACAGAATGGCGCTGACGCCGAGATGGAAGTGATCGCCACCGGTGGCTTGGCCCCGCTTTTCGCTGACGCGTCACCTATGATCCGATGCGCCGATGTTGATTTGACAATCAAGGGCCTGCTCTCCATTGACGCCCGCAATATGAAATCATGAGATGACGAAAAAAAACGAAGACCTGGTATTCGTTCCGCTCGGCGGCACCGGCGAGATTGGAATGAACCTGAACCTCTACGGCTACGGCGAACCGGGCAAGCGGCAATGGTTGATGATCGATCTCGGCATTACCTTTGCCAACGGAAACACGCCGGGCGTCGATGTCATCCTGCCCGATCCGTCCTTTATCGAGGAACGGGTTGATCGTCTGGCGGGTTTGGTGCTGACCCACGCCCATGAAGACCACATCGGCGCGGTTCCCTATTTGTGGGACCGCCTGAGATGCCCGATTTACGGCACGCCCTTCACGCTGTCGGTCCTCCGGCGCAAGTTGCGTGAAGACGCGGGCGAATTCGCCTCCGAAGTGCCCATTCACGAGGTGCCGTTAAGCGGCCATTTCCAGATCGGACCCTTCGACCTTGAAATGGTGACGCTGACCCATTCCATCCCCGAACCCAACGCCATTGCGCTGCGCACACCCGTGGGCACAATTCTGCACACCGGCGACTGGAAACTGGACCCCGATCCCGTGATCGGAGCGGCGGCCGAAAAGGACGCTCTTCGAAAAATGGGCGATGACGGCGTGCACGCCATCGTTTGCGATTCGACCAACGTGTTCGAGGAAAGTGAATCGGGCTCGGAAGCTGACCTTCTGGAAAGCCTGACCGAAGTTATCGGACGATGCGAGAACCGTGTCGCGGTGGGGTGTTTCGCCAGCAACGTGGCGCGCCTTGAAACCATTTCCAAAGCCGCCGCCGCCAACGGGCGCAGCGCGGTTCTTGCTGGGCGCTCGCTTTGGCGCATGTATGAAGCGGCCCGCGAAAACGGTTATCTGAACGATATTCCGGCATTTCTCGACGAAAACGATGTGGCGCATCTGGCAAAAGAGCAGACGCTGATCATCTGCACCGGCAGTCAGGGCGAACCGCGCGCCGCTTTGTCGCGCATCGCCGACGGGTCGCATCCGCGCGTCCGTCTGGAACGCGAAGACACCGTAATTTTTTCGTCCCGCGTCATTCCGGGCAACGAAATTTCCATTGCGCGCATTCAAAACCTGCTGACCCGCAAGGGTGTTCGCATCATCACCCAGGACGACAGTTTCGTTCACGTTTCTGGTCATCCGGCACGCGATGAGATGAAAACCATGTATGAACTGGTTCGCCCGACGATCAGTGTGCCGGTACACGGTGAATCCCGGCATCTGGCTGAACACGCGGAACTGGCGCGCGAATGCGGCGCCGGGCAAGTGGTTCTGATCGAAAACGGCGCTGTCGTCAGACTGGGGCCGGGCGAAGCGCGCGTTATTGACGAAGCCCCGGTGGGGCGGCTGGCCATCGAAGGAAGCCGTCTGGTCCCCTTGGGCGGTCAGATCGTACGCAGCCGCGTCAAGGCGATGTATGCGGGCTCGGCCATGGTTACGGTGGTTCTGGACAGTGCGGGAAAACTGGTCGGCGATCCCCAGATTTCGCAGATCGGCGTGCTGGAGGAGGGCGAGGAAACGCCCCTTTCGGAAGTGCGTGCCGAAATTAGCCGGGCCGTCGCGAAACTGAGGGAAAATGACGACGAAGCGGCCAGTGAGGCCGTGCGCCTGGCAACACGTCGCACGTTCCGCAAAACCGTCGGCAAAAAACCGCTGACGCAGGTTCACGTCGTTCGTATCTAGGGAAATATGAGAAGGGTCATGATCGGACGCCTCAACCACATCGCTATCGCGGTCCCCGATCTGGCGGCCGCCGCCGCGCTGTACCGGGACACCCTGGGAGCCGCCGTTTCGGAGGCCAGCGCCCTTGCAGAGCACGGCGTCACGGTGGTTTTTGTCGATCTTCCCAACACGCGTATCGAATTGCTGGAACCTTTGGGCGAAGCCTCGCCCATTGCCGGTTTCCTTGCCCGCAACCCGTCGGGCGGCGTTCATCATATCTGTTATGAGGTGGCCGATCTGGCCGCCGTGGTCGCGCGCCTAGAAGGGCAGGGCGCGCGGGTTTTGGGCGACGTTAAAACCGGCGCGCATGGCAATCCGGTCGCGTTTTTGCATCCCAAGGATTTCGCCGGTACGCTGATCGAGCTGGAAGAAGTGGGCCCATGACCTGGGTGACGGGTCTCGCCGTTTATGCGGTCACCTGGTGGCTGGTGATCTTCATGGTTTTGCCGTGGGGCAACCGACCCATCGACGCCGAAGACATCGCCAAGGGCCACGCGCCCAGCGCGCCGAAAAAACCGCACATGCTGGTAAAAGCGGGAGCAACGACGGTGATTTCGGGCATTATCTGGGCCGTCGTCTATGTGGTCATGGAAACCGGTTGGATCGGATTTCGCTAAAGGGATCAACAAGTTATGCCATGGTATTGCGACACCGCACCGGGCCATCCGTTTCACGGCCCGTATCACGATGAAGAATACGGTTTTCCCCTGGAGGACGAGGCGGAACTGTTTGAACGCCTGTCGCTGGAAATCTTTCAGGCCGGGCTATCGTGGCTTTTGGTGCTGAAAAAGCGTGAAAACATGCGCGCAGCCTTTGACGGGTTCGATGTGGATACCGTGGCTGCCTACGCCGATGCCGAACAGCAACGGCTTTTGAACGATGCGGGCATCATCCGCAATCGCTTGAAGATCGCGTCCATCATCGAGAACGCGCGGCGCATCCAGGGCCTGCGGGAAAGTCACGGCGGGTTCGCTGCCTGGATCGCGGCGCATCATCCGTTGGCGCTTGAGGATTGGGTCAAGCTGTTTCGCAAGACCTTCAAGTTCACCGGACCTGAGGTGGTCAACGAATTCCTCATGAGCATTGGCTATCTGCCGGGAAGCCATGCCGAGGATTGTCCCGTCTTAGCTAAAATCATCGTAAAAAATCCGCCGTGGATGAAACCCTGACGCCATCGAAGAAAAAGAAAGATCGTATGTCCGTTCTCTCAGCCAGACTTTCCATCGGGTTCTCGTGGATCGCCCACAGTTTTTCGCATCTGTGTGGCCCGATTTTCTACGTGGCGGTTTTGGCCATGGGGCCGGAACTGGGCCTTTCCTACGGCGATGCCGTGGCGTTGATTCTAGTGGGCAACATTCTGCTGGGCGTGGCCGCCCCCTTTGCCGGATGGCTGGGCGACCGCTGGAGCGCGGTGGGTATGATCGGCCTGTTCTTCCTGGGGACCGGCGGCGGTATGGTCATGACCGGTCTGGCCGAAGGCCCCTTTATGATCGCCTTTTGGCTGGCGGTTACCGGTCTTTTCGCCTCGATCTATCATCCGGTCGGCATGGCGTGGCTGGTGCGAAATGCGGTCAACCGGGGAACAGCGCTGGGCCTGAACGGCATGTTTGGCGGGTTCGGCCCTTCGGCGGCGGCCCTGATGTCCGGCGCGTTGATCGACGGATTCGGCTGGCGCGCGGCATTTATTGTTCCGGGGACGGTCATCGTCGTTACCGGCGTGATTTTCTACTATCTGGTCGCGCGCGGTACGATTGTCGAAAGCAAGGGCGACATGCGCGCCGATCCCCCGGCCTCGCGCAGCGACACCATCCGCGTCATGGGCGTTTTGGCCCTGACCATGATTTGCAACGGCTTGATTTATCAGGCAACGCAGGCGGGCCTGCCCAAGCTGTTTTCCATTCGCGTAACTGATTTCGCCGACCACGGCGCGTTCGCCATCTCGGCGTTGGTTGCTATCGTTTACGCGGTCGCCGGGGTAATGCAGATTTTTGCCGGTTGGCTGGCCGACCGTTTTCCGTTGAAAACAGTCTATCAACTGAGCTTCGTCTGTCAGGCTCTGCTTTTGTTCCCGGCGGCCTATTTCAGCGGAGCGCCAATGGTGATCATCGGTATTCTGATGGTCACGGCCAATTCAGGAACCCTGCCAGCCGAGAATTGTCTGGTCGCGCGCTACGCACCGCCCAATCGCCGGGGATTGGCCTATGGCCTCAAATTCGTCATCGCATTGGGGCTGAGCGGTTTCGGCGTCAAGCTGGAAGGCATGATCTTTGACGCCACCGGCGGCTTTTTCTGGCTTTTCGTGCTTCTTTCAGCGCTCGCCGCTGCCGCTTCCGCCATTGCATTTTTCCTTCCCGACGATCGTGCGGTATCATAATACCTTGTATTTAACTCACGGTTATTTAACAACTTTTTGCGTTGACATCGCGAAAAGAAGTGGCATAATCCGCGCCCCACGGCCCGGAGGAACCGGGCCGCGTGTTTGTGTTCACCACAGATTCGAAAGAATATGATGAAAACCTATTCGGCGAAGCCGTCCGACGTCGAGCGCAAATGGTTGATCATCGACGCCGAGGATATCGTCCTCGGGCGTCTGGCCTCCATTATCTCCATGCGCCTGCGCGGCAAACATAAACCCATGTACACCCCGCACATTGATTGCGGCGACAACATCATCGTCGTCAATGCCGAGAAGGTCAAACTGACCGGCAAGAAGCTGACCGACAAGATCTATTACCGGCACACCGGTTATCCTGGCGGCATCAGGCAGAAGACGGCAGGACAGGCCCTGGCCAGTTCGCGGCCCGAATTCGTCATCAAGAAGGCGGTCGAACGCATGGTTACGCGCTCGCCACTTGGCCGCCGCCAGATGCGTAAGCTGTTCGTTTACGCCGGTCCGGAACATCCCCATGCCGCCCAGCAGCCCGTTACGCTGGACGTGGCCGCGATGAACCCGAAGAACAAGAGGAGCGCGTAGGCATGGCCGAAGACGTCAAGACCCTTGAAGACCTGAAAGAAATGATGGAAGGCGGCGGCGCCGCAGCCGCAGCCGGCACATTGGCCTCGACCGAAACCCCGGTCGCTGCCGAACCGGAAGCTCTTCCCGAACCCAAGATCGACGAGCAGGGCCGCGCCTATGCCACCGGCAAGCGCAAAAACGCCATCGCACGCGTTTGGATCAAGCCGGGCTCCGGCAAGATCTCGGTCAACGGCCGCGATCTGGAAACCTTCTTTGCACGCCCCGTCCTGCGCATGATCATCAACCAGCCGTTCGAAGTCGCCGAACGAACCGGACAGTACGACGTGTTCTGCACGGTTTCCGGTGGTGGTCTCTCGGGACAGGCCGGCGCCGTGCGCCACGGCATCAGCAAGGCCCTGACCTACTTCGAGCCCGCCCTGCGCGGCGCGCTCAAGAAAGTCGGCTTCCTGACCCGTGATTCGCGCGTCGTGGAACGCAAGAAATACGGCCGCCGCAAAGCCCGCCGCAGCTTCCAGTTCTCGAAGCGCTAAGCTTTACGGACATACTCACGAAAAGGGCGCTTCCTTGTGGAAGCGCCCTTATTCTATGCGGAACCAACTCCGCCGGATCGCGTTGCCGATCCGCCTATTCGTTTTCGTGATAATCTATTCCGATTGCCGTCGGCACGTCGGACAAGTCCTTCGCTGCCAGGTCTTCGAACTCGGTCACGCCGTCAATCTCGGCGCCCATGGCAATGTTGGTCACGCGTTCGCAGATCATCTCGATCACGACAGGAACCTGGAACTCTTTCATCAGTTCCTTCGCTTCGGCAATGGCTTCGCCGATCTTGTCCGGATCGCTGACGCGGATGGCCTTAACCCCCAGGCCCCTGGCGACGGACTGGAAGTCCACGCCGTAACCTTCAACTTCCGGCGCATTGATGTTCTCGAACGATAACTGCACGCAGAAGTCCATATCGAACGCGCGCTGTGATTGACGGATCAGTCCCAGATAGGCGTTGTTCAATAGAATGTGGATGTAAGGCAGTTTGAATTGAGCCCCGACGGCAAGTTCCTCGATCAGAAACTGAAGGTCGTAGTCGCCCGAAATGGCAACGATATTCGCGTCCGGATCGGCAACGCGCGCGCCCAGCGCCGCGGGCAAGGTCCAGCCCAAGGGTCCGGCCTGACCACAGTTGAGCCAATGGCGCGGGTGATAGACGTGCAGGAACTGTGCTGCCGCGATCTGCGATAGGCCGATGGTGGTGACATAGCGGGTGTCACGGCCAAATGCCTTGTTCATTTCCTGGAACACGCGCTGCGGCTTGATCGGCGTATCCGGGAAGTCTGTGCGGCGGAGCATTTCGCTGTCAGTCTTACGCTTCTGGCATTCCTCGACCCAGGCGCCGAAATCGGTGAGTTTGCCCTCGGCCTTCCAGACCTTGGCGGTATCGACAAGCATCTGCAACGCAATCTTGGCGTCCGAAACGATGCCGTAGTCGGGCATGAACACGCGGCCAAGCTGGGTCGGCTCGATGTCGATATGCACGAATTTACGGCCCGCGGTGTACTTGTCGACAGATCCGGTGTGGCGATTGGCCCAACGGTTGCCGATGCCGTACACGAAATCGGAAGCCATCATGTTGGCGTTGCCGTAGCGGTTGCTGATCTGCAGACCAACCTGACCAGCGGTCAGCGGGTGATCGTCCGGAATATTGCCCCAGCCCATCAGGGTGGGAACCACCGGAACACCGACGATTTCGGCGAATTCAACCAGAAGGTCCGAAGCGTCGGCGTTGATGATGCCGCCACCGGCGACGATCAACGGGCGTTCGGATTCCATCAGCATCGTCAGGGATTTTTCGATCTGCGCCTGGCTGGCAGCGGTCTTGTAAACCGGCAGCGGCTCGTAGGTCTCGTAATCGAACTCGATCTCGGCAACCTGAACATCGAAGGGCAGGTCGATCAGAACCGGGCCCGGACGGCTCGAACGCATCAGGTGACAGGCCTGCTGGAACACCCGCGGAACCTGAGCGGGCTCAAGCACGGTGGTGGCCCATTTGGTAACCGGAGCCGCGATTGAGGCGATGTCGACTCCCTGGAAATCCTCTTTGTGCATACGGGCGCGCGGCGCCTGACCGGTGATGCACAAAATTGGTATAGAATCGGCCGATGCCGAATACAGCCCGGTGATCATGTCCGTGCCCGCGGGCCCGGAAGTGCCGATACACACGCCAATATTGCCTGCGACTGCCCGCGTATAGCCTTCGGCCATATGCGAGGCGCTTTCAACATGGCGCGCCAGAATGTGTTTGATTGTCTGCCGATCTTTCATGGCGGCATAGAAAGGATTGATTGCAGCACCCGGCACGCCGAAGGCCTGATCGAGGCCTTCCATCTCAAGCACCCGCACTGCTGCTTCAGCTGCTGTCATTCTGGCCATGGGTCAATTTCCATCTAACTGTTGAAATAATGGAACGGCGTATAATAGGGTCCATGCGAGTTAGCGAGCTTTTTGAAAAACAATTTCACAATGTGGAAACGGCATTTTGAAGATTTATGGCGTTCCCGCCGCCCACAAGAGGCGTCCGCAATCCCGGCATTTCTTCAATTTCAACCCTAGGCATTGTACACCAGTTGGGCTTCGATTTCGCGCTTTTGGGGCGCCTCGTCAGCGGCCCTTTTGTTTTTCGGAAACGGGAAAATTTGGCTATATTTCAGCTTGATTTGATGATTACCCCAGGAAGGATCCGCTGAATGATCGAAGACGTCAAGATCACCTACTTTGTACACGGCACAACGACCGATAACGAAAAAGACATCTCATCCGGCTGGTCGGATGTCGAACTTTCGGAGCTCGGAATTCAGCAGTCCAAAGACCTCGGAAAAACCTTGGCGGGCAAGCATTTCGACGTCGTCTTTTGTTCCGATTTAAAACGCGCTGTCGATTCCGTGCACCATACGTGGGGCGGAAAGTTCCCGGTGATCCAGGATGCGCGCCTGCGCGAATGCAATTACGGCGACTTTAACGCGAAAGCATCCGAATTCGTCGAGCCTTTGCAGGAGCAATCCATCGCCCGACCCATGCCCAACGGCGAAAGCTATGAGATGGTCAAAACCCGCATGGCGAATTTCCTCGCCGATCTAAAGAAGACACATGAAGGAAAAGTCATCGCCATCGTTGCTCACAAAGCCCCCCAACTCGCCCTCGACGTGCTTCTGAAAGGCAAAACGTGGGAACAAGCCTTCGCCGACGACTGGCGCAAGACGAAGTCCTGGCAACCGGGCTGGGAATACGTCGCGAAATAGCGCAGACGACACCAATTCCGCAAGAAACGGATGGAAGCGCCCCCGCGAAGGGGGGCAGATTGGGTGTTCCCAACCATCGGGAAGGATGAAATTTTGAGGAACAACTGCTGATGTCTGCCCTGGCCTGGATATTGTTGATGACGCTCTCTGTCGTGTGGGGCGGGTCATTCTTTTTCAACGCCGTCATATTGCGCGAATTGGGTCCCTTCGGGGTTGTTTTCGGGCGGGTGTTTCTGGGCTTTCTGATTTTGCTGGCGGTGGTGAAGGGCAGGGGGTTGCGGCTGGACATAGCAGCCAACTGGAAAGCCTTTTTGGTGATGGGGCTGCTCAACAACTTCGTGCCCTTCAACCTGATCGTTTATGGCCAGACCTTTATCGACAGTGGGCTGGCCTCCATCTTCAACGCGACGACACCGTTTTTCGCCGTGGCCCTGGCCTATTTCGTAGCCCGCGATGAAGACGTCGGCGTTCGCAAGCTGGTCGGCGTCGTTATCGGCGTGGCGGGGGTTTCGGTGCTGTTCGGTATCGGCGGAGGTGGAATGGATACGGGCGCGTTGTTTGGCGGCGCGATGGTTATGGCCGGGTCGTTCTCCTACGCGCTGGCGGGTATTTTCGGCAAGCGCTTTGGTGGAATGGCGCCCGAGGTATCAGCCTGCGGCATGCTGATGTTCGCGGCCCTTTTGTGCGTCGGCCCGGCGGCCTGGCATGACGGGGCCAATTTCGCCCGGATGTCATGGAACGGGGCGGCGGCCCTGGTTGGAATAGCGGGCCTCAGCACCGCGTTCGCATATATCCTGTACTTCAGGATTTTGAAAATGGCGGGCGCGGTCAACTTGCTGCTGGTCACGCTGTTGATTCCCATCAGCGCGACCTTGTTGGGAGTGACGCTCCTGGACGAGGGGGTTAACGCGTCGGAAATCCTGGGCATGGCGATCATCGGGATGGGGCTGCTGGTGGTCGATGGTCGGATTTTGGGTTGCTTTTTGCGCGGAATTCGTCAATTCAAGCGGCGTGAGACGAGTTCGACAAACGGAGACGGCAAGGCATGACGTTCAAGGTATTTATCGACGGCGCGGTCGGCACCACCGGCCTGCAAATCAGAACCCGGCTGGAAGGCCGGGACGACGTAATCCTGATTAGCCTGCCTGAAGCCGAGCGCAAGAACCCGGAAAGCCGCCGCGAGGTGTTGAATTCGGTCGATCTGGTGGTGCTGTGCCTGCCCGATGATGCGGCACGTGAAGCCGTTTCATTGATCGACAGCGCCGAGGTTAGCGTAATCGACGCCAGCAGCGCGCATCGGACCGCCGAGGGCTGGATTTACGGTATGCCCGAGTACGCTGCCGACCAACGGGACAAAATCGCCGCGGCCAAGCGGGTCAGCAATCCAGGCTGCTACGCCATCACCGGTGTTTCCATGCTGCGTCCGCTGGTCGCCACAGGACTGATCCCGGCCGATTTCCCGGTAACCATCAACGCCATATCGGGGTATTCGGGCGGTGGAAAGAAGCTGATCTCCGACTTCGAGGACGTGAATTCGCCCGACTATTCCCACGATGCCTTCCGGGTCTATGGTCTGGGCCTGGAACACAAGCATACCGAGGAAATCAGGGTTTGGAGCGGCCTCGACAACCGGCCACTGTTCGTGCCCAGCATCGCGCGGTTCCGTCAGGGCATGCTGGTGCAGGTTCCGCTGCAATTGTGGTCGCTTCCCGGCAAACCCGGCCCGGCCGACATTCACGCAGCCTTGGCCGAACACTACGCCGGATGCCGGTTTGTTTCCGTGGCTTCGCTGGAGGAAACCACCGCTAAAAGCGCGCTGGAGCCCGAAGCGCTCAACGGCACCAACGATCTGCGCCTGCATGTGTTTGGCAATGCGGCGCGCGGGCAGGCGGTCGTTGTTGGCTTAATCGACAATCTGGGCAAGGGCGCGTCGGGACAAGCGGTCCAGAACATCAATATTATGCTCGGCTGCGACGAAACCGCCGGTCTCGAGGAAACCGTGATACCCGCCTATTGAGCGGACTTACTGGCAGATCGGCACCCGGCAGTCGTCGTCCATATCGAAGGGATCGCGGGATGGGACCAGTTCCCACATGGCGCTTGAAATCATATTGGCAAAGCGCGGATCCAAAGGCGTTGCGACGGCCGGAATGCTGATCTTCGCATCCGAGAACAGATAATCCCCGACACAATAGCCGACAAGCGCCACAAGCCGTTCCCCAACCGTCGGCCCCGACCGCAAAGCAGCCGGATCATCGCAAAGATCATATCGGCTGAAGGACCGGGCCGGATTGAAAAGGACCACGATGCGGTGGGACGCGCGCGCCGCGGGACCGGGCATCGTCGTAAAGCGCGTGCGCGGCCCGGCGTGGTTTCCCTGCATGGCATCGGTCACCGCCTGGCCGGTGAGCTCCTTGGAAACGGCAAACGGGTTGCCCAGGACGACGGTGCGCATCTCTCCGGGCCCGGCGGCGAAGGTGAAGTAACTTGGAACGCCAACCCGGTTGATATGGCTTTGCATGATTTCGCCGGTACACGACGAAAGAAGCGGGACGGCCAGCGCTAAAGCCGTGATCAAGCAAGGTCGCATCGGTTTCGACACCGGTGGTTTCATTCTACCCGATAAATGGGGTGAGGCTGCGCTGACTTAAACGTCCAAGTTGCCGTTGTCCACGAATTTGGCTCGTTCCTGAATGAAGGCGAAACGCAGTTCCGGCTTGCGGCCCATTAGCGCGTCGACCAGCTTGGTGGTCGCCTTGGCCGTCCCGGCGTCTTCGGTTTCACGGTCGGGGACGGTCACGCGCAGCAACGTGCGCTTGGCCGGGTCCATGGTCGTTTCCTTGAGTTGCGCTGGCGGCATTTCGCCAAGGCCTTTGAAGCGGCTGATTTCGATCTTTTTGCCCTTGGTCTTGAACTCGGTTCGCAGCAGCTCGTCCTTATGCGCGTCGTCGCGGGCATAGATCGTCTTGCCCCCCTGAGAAATCCGATAGAGCGGCGGAATTGCGATAAAAAGATGCCCTTTATCAATTAATTGTGGCATTTTTTTAAAGAAAAATGTCATCAACAAAGAAGCGATGTGCGCGCCATCAACATCGGCGTCGGTCATGATGATGACGCGTTCGTAGCGCAGGGCGTCATCCCGATAGGTGTCTCCCATACCGCACCCCAGGGCTTCGGCCAGATCGCTCAATTCCTGATTGGCGCGGATTTTATCGGCAGATGCGCTGGCCACGTTCAGAATTTTGCCGCGGAGCGGCAGGATGGCCTGGGTTTGGCGCAAGCGTCCCTGCTTGGCCGATCCGCCCGCCGAATCCCCTTCGACAAGAAAAATCTCGGTTCCGGCAGCGGTGCTACGGGTGCAATCCGTCAGTTTTCCGGGAAGGCGCAGGCGGCGCGTCGCCGACTGGCGCTTGGTTTGCTTGTCCTGGCGGCGGCGCATACGCACCTCCGCGCGCTCGACAACGCGCGCAAGCAGAGCACCTGCGGCATCCGGAGCCGAGGAAAGCCAGTGGTCGAAATGATCGCGCAGCGACGCCTCGACAAGGCGCGCCGCTTCGGGCGAGGAGAGTTTTTCCTTGGTCTGCCCCTGGAACTGCGGGTCCTTGATGAAAACCGATAGCATCGCGCAGGCGCCGCCGATAACGTCTTCCGCCGTTACTTTGGCCGCTTGCTTGTTGTTGACCAATTCGGCGTAAGCCTTGATTCCGCGCAGCAGGGCCGAGCGCAGCCCCTGCTCATGGGTTCCGCCCTGGGCGGTGGGCACGGTGTTGCAGTAGCTGCTCATAAAGGCGTCTTCATCCATCGGCCAGGCGATTGCCCACTCGACACGACCGGAACCACCGTTGAGCTTGGCCTGACCGACGAAATGGGTGTCGGTATGGGTTTTGCGCCCGTCCAAGGATGCGGCCAGAAAATCACCCAGACCACCCGGAAAATGGAAGGATTCCTGCGCCGGAACGGGATCGTTCTCGCTCAGGATACTGGGGTCGCACGACCAGCGAATTTCGACGCCTCGAAACAGGTACGCTTTGGAACGGGCCAATCGATGAAGCCGGGAAGGGCGCAATTTCGCGGACCCGCCAAATATCTCGGGATCGGGATGGAACGAGATCATCGTTCCCCGGCGGTTATTCACCGCGCCAGCATCGGCGAGCGGCCCGGTCGGGTTTCCCCGCTGATAGGCCTGTCGCCACAGTTTGCGATCGCGGGCGACCTCGACAGTCAATTCATCCGAAAGTGCATTTACCACGGACAGACCGACCCCATGCAACCCGCCAGACGTATCGTAGGCTTTTCCGCCGAATTTCCCGCCGGAATGCAGGGTCGTCATAATCACTTCCAGGGCCGACTTGTTCTTGTGCTTGGGATGCGGATCGACCGGAATACCGCGACCATTGTCGCGAACGGTCAACCGGTTTCCCACGGCGAGTTCGATATCGATGCGATTGGCGAATCCGGCCACGGCTTCGTCCATGGCGTTGTCCAGAATTTCGGCGACCAAGTGGTGCAGGGCGTTCTCGTCAGTGCCTCCGATATACATGCCGGGCCGCCGCCGCACGGGCTCCAGCCCCTCAAGAATTTCTATGTCCTTGGCCGAATAATTTTCGCTCTGCGGGCTCGAAAACTGGAATAGATCGTTCATTCAGAGTTCCCTGAAGTGTAGATTCGCGACGGCGCGCCCCGAATTAGGGGCGACCCGCGACATATCCGTGATACAGTACGCCTTCATACACAAAGTAACAAGATGTTGTGGTAACAAGGGAATAACCATGTCCGATGATGCGATGAAGCCCCAAGGCGAACTTGCCACCCGATCCGTGGCCATGCCGCGCGACACCAATCCGAACGGCGACATTTTCGGCGGATGGCTGATGTCGCAAATGGACATCGCCGGCGGCGTCACGGCGGATCACCGGGCCAAGGGCCGCGTCGCCACCATCGCCGTTGAAGGAATGGTCCTTTTGCAGCCGGTCTATGTGGGGGACGTGGTCTGCTGCTACGCCGATATCCGCAAAATCGGCACTACTTCTATCGCTATCCACATAGAAGCATGGGCCTTGCGTCACGATACGGGGCTCGACGCCAAGGTAACCGAAGGCATCTTCACCTACGTCGCCATCGATGATCACGGTCGAAAACGCCCGGTGCCGCCCGCCTGAACACGGACCCACATGGTCAAATAATCAACAGCCACAGATAGGCGGCGGCGAAAAAGCCGGCAATTGCCGAAAATTCTCCGAGAACACGAACGGCTGCCATTTCGATCTCCTACATTTTTGGCTCCGAAAACGAGAACAGAGAGATATCATAATGAGAACAAAAAAGCAACATGCATCTAAATCACGCCATAGTGAGTGGTCTTCATGCGGCAAAATCGCCATTAGGAACAAAGGGTAATGTGGATTGGAGAACGTCATGCGCCGCTGTTTTTCGGCCCTGTTTCTACTGGGTACGGTCCTTTTTTCGCTGCACGGCCAACCGGCCGCAGCCGGGGAACCAAGTGTGTTGAAGGTTCGTGCGGTTGCCTCCGGCGGCGGATCATATCGGTTCGATGTTACCGTCCGCCACGACGATACCGGGTGGGACCACTATGCTGATCGCTGGGAGGTTCTGGACGCCTCCGGAAAGGTCCTGGCCACCCGCGTGCTTCTCCATCCCCACGAAACCGAACAGCCTTTCACCCGCAGCCTGAGCGGGGTTCGAATTCCGGCTGGACTTTCGCGCGTTATCGTTCGCGCCCACGATAAAGTTCACGGAAACGGGTCTCAAACGTTCGCCGTAGATCTGCCAAAAAAAGGTTCCTAAAGGGTTCGCGCAACCTTGCGTCGGTGATAGGTTCGTATTTCTATCCTGTCGAAGCGACGCAAAACGGAACCGAAAATGCCAAACCCAGCGCCAGAATCCGCATCGACGATCCCGTCGAAGGATCGGGCGTCCCGTCAAGCCCTATGGGGTGCGCTGTTTATGCTGGCGACGGCGGTCGGCTCGGGATGCATGGCCGGTCTGGTGCGCCATGTGTCAGCCGATATGCACCCGTTTCAGATCGTCTTTTTTCGTAATTTTTTCGGGCTCGTCGCGTTAATGCCGCTGGTTCTTAGCTATGGGTGGAAACCGTTAAAAACCAAGCGTTTCGGCTGGCATGCCCTGCGCGCCGCAATAAACCTGACGGCGATGCTCACCTATTTTTATGCATTAAGCATCACACCACTTGCCAAGGTCGCCTCGTTGAGTTTCGTGTCGCCGCTTTTCGCCACCCTTTTCGCCGTTATTCTGCTGCGCGAACCGATCCGGGCGCGGCGCATGACGGCGCTGGCCATCGGTTTCATCGGCGCCGTCATCATTATCCGGCCGGGCAGCGAAGCCATGAACCTGGGTGCAATGCTGGTTCTGTTTTCATCAGCCATTTGGGCCCTGGCGTTGCTGATCATCAAGGTTCTGTCGCGCGAGGATTCGGCGATTACCATTGCCTTCTACGCCGCCATTCTGCTGATGCCGTTCTCTCTGATACCCGCACTGTTCGTTTGGTCCTGGCCCAGCCCCCAACAATGGGCCTGGCTTGTCTGTATTGGTGTCATCGGATCGTCCATGCACGTGACCATCGCCCAGGCCTTTAAACTGGCCGATGCCACAGCCGTTTTGCCCATTGATTTCACCAAATTGATCTGGGCGGCGCTCGTCGGCTATGTATTTTTCGCCGAAGTTCCCGAAATGTGGACCTGGATCGGCGCTGTCGTCATCTTTTCCAGCTCCATCTACATCGCCTTCCGCGAAAACCGGGAAAAACGCGATTCCCCGCCCCGAAATGCGCCGACCGCGCCGGTCTGATTGCCTGCATTTGCCGAGGAGAGACATCTATGAAAGCAACCTTCTTCGAGAAACATGGCGGACCGGAGGTGATGAAATTCGGTGAGGTGCCGGACGCGATCGCCGCAGCCGATGAAGTTCTTGTCGACATTCACGCCGCCAGCGTCAATGGCGCGGACTGGAAGGTACGCACGGGCCGTAATAATCAGATCACGAACTTTCCCTACGTGCTGGGACGGGATTTCTCGGGCGTCGTCACGAATGTCGGTGACAATGTGGATGATCTGAAAATCGGCGATGCGGTTTTCGGGGTCTGCGATGTCGGCCAGGAAGGCGCATATGCTGAGAAAATCGCTATCAAGGCCGCCATCGTGGCGAAGAAACCGGAGCGTGTCTCCCACATCGATATTGCGGCCCTTTCCCTCATCGGGCTTACGGCGGTGGTCTCCATCGAGGATACGCTAAAGCTGAAAGCCGGTGAGAAAGTCCTGATCCAGGGGGGTGCCGGCGGGGTTGCCGGTTTTGCCATCCAACTGGCCAAGCATATTGGCGCCCACGTGATCACGACGACCAGCGCTGCGAACCAAGACTATGTGCGAGGTCTCGGCGCGGACGAAATCATCGATTACAACGCCGTTGATTTCACGGAAGTCGTGTCCGATTGCGACGCCGTGTTCGATACGGTCGGCGGTGAGGTTGCTGAACGCTCCTTCTCCGTACTCAAATGGGGAGGGCGGGCCGCGTTTATCGCATCCGGGGCCAAAGCGCCTGAACCGCCGCGGTCCGACCTGACTTCGCTGCGGCCACGGGTGGGGCGGGATCGTCCACATCTCGAACGCATTGTCGAACTTCTCGAAGCCGGAGCCGTAAGCGCGCCTGAAATCACCCTCTTTTCCCTGTCCGAGGCGATCCAGGCCCAGACGGTGAGCGAAGCCCGTCATCTGCGGGGAAAACTGGTCTTCAACGTGCGCTAACCCGCAAAAAAAGGGCCGCCGGATAACCGGCGGCCCAAGGTATGGATGCGGTACGAAACCGCGTCCGGGACTGGTCTTACAGGGAGTAGTACATCTCAAATTCAATGGGATGCGGGGTGTGCTCGAAGTTGTAAACTTCTTCCCATTTCAGATCCATGAAGCCGTCGATCAGATCGTCGGTGAAAACATCGCCTTTTTTGAGGAAGTCACGGTCGGCATCCAGTGCGTCAAGAGCCTGACGTAGGCTGCCGCACACGGTCGGAACGTCCTTGAGTTCCTCCGGCGGAAGATCGTAGAGGTTCTTGTCCATGGCATCGCCGGGATGAATTTTGTTCTGAATGCCATCGATACCGGCCATCAACATCGCCGAGAAAGCCAGGTAGGGGTTGGCCGTAGCGTCAGGGAAGCGGACTTCGACGCGCTTGCCTTTGGGATTGGTGGCAAACGGGATGCGGCATGACGCCGAACGGTTGCGGGCCGAATAAGCCAGCAGCACCGGTGCCTCGAAGCCCGGAATCAGCCGCTTGTAGCTGTTGGTCGTCGGGTTGGTAAAGCCATTCAGGGCGCGCGCGTGCTTGATAATACCGCCAATATAATAAAGCGCCGTATCCGAAAGGTCGGCATAGCCCGAACCCGCGAACACCGGCTTGCCGTCCTTGAAGATGGACTGGTTGCAGTGCATGCCGGAACCGTTATCGCCAACCACCGGCTTGGGCATGAAGGTGGCCGTCTTGCCGTATGAATGGGCAACCATCTGCGTCACATACTTGTAAATCATCAGGTTGTCGGCATTTTCGACCATACTGCCGAAAACCATGCCCAGTTCGTGCTGGCTGGGGGCCACTTCGTGGTGATGCTTCTCCATGGGCAGGCCCATTTCCTTCATCACCGTAACCATTTCGGCGCGCATGTCGGCAGCCGAGTCCACAGGCGGAACCGGGAAATAACCGCCCTTGACAACGGGACGGTGGCCGACATTGCCTTCGGGCATGATCTTTCCGCTGACATACGGGCCTTCCTCGGATTCAAATTCATAGAAGCAGCGGTTCATGGCAACGTCGAACCGCACATCGTCAAATACGAAAAATTCAGCTTCGGAACCGAAATAAATGGTGTCACCGATACCGGTCGAGGCCAGATACGCTTCGGCTTTTTTGGCCACCGAACGCGGGTCACGACCGTAGGGCTGACCGGTGGCGGGCTCGAGAACATCGCAAAACATAACCAGCGACGGCTGCGCGGAGAAGGGATCCATTACCGCTGTAGATGCTTCCGGGATCAGCGCCATATCCGATTCGTTAATGGCCTTCCAACCAGCGATGGACGAGCCATCAAACATAAGGCCATCAACAAAACAGTCTTCGTCGATGCAATCGGCGGTCATGGCAAAATGCTGCAATTTGCCGCGCGGATCGGTGAAACGCAGGTCGACGAACGGAATGTCCTCGTCCTTAAGAATCTTCAGGACGTCGGCGGCGGATTTGCAGTTCAAAGTCATGTCGTGCTTCCTCTTCGCATGGATATAAGAGTTATCAACTGGAGATTTGCTAAACGGCATCGTTTCCGCGTTCGCCGGTTCGGATACGGATCGCTTCCTCAATGGTGCTTACGAATATCTTTCCGTCACCAATGCGGTCCGTGCGCGCCGCCTGCTGAATCGCTTCAATCGCAGGTTCGACCAGACTGTCGTCAAGAATGACCTCGATTTTGACCTTCGGCAGAAAATCCACCACATACTCGGCGCCCCGATACAATTCGGTATGGCCTTTCTGCCGACCGAAGCCTTTCGCCTCGATCACGGTAATTCCTGTAAGGCCAACCTCCTGAAGGGCTTCCTTGACCTCGTCCAACTTGAACGGTTTGATGATGGCTTCGATTTTTTTCATGAAATCGTGCCCCCTCTCTAATTGCGACGAAACCGAGCCAACCGGCTAAAACTCCGGTGCCCGGGTTCAACGTTTTCTTGGCAGCCCCCCACGGGCTCCACCCGTTTAATTGCAGGTTGCGTGCCAATCGGCGCGAAAATCGGAAAACATATATTTTTCAAAAGGTTGGCGATGATTTTGGCAGGCTCTCTTAATAACCGCACAAGATTTGTGCCTAATAATTAAGCAAACGCCACAACTTTCATCAATCGCCCCTGAAAAATGGAAAAAGAAGGTGAAAGTCATTGAACCGATGGCCGGGAACGGGGTACAGCCGAGCAATAATTTGGGGTCAGAGTTGATATCATGGGTTTAGTCTGTTGATTACCGATCCTCTTTTTTATTTCGTCGCGGTTCCGGCCGTTCTGTTGGCGGGGATATCGAAAGGCGGATTCGGCGGCGGTTTGGCGATGCTGGGCGTGCCGCTTTTGGCGATGGTGATTTCCGTCCCGCGGGCGGCGGCGATCATGTTGCCCATATTATGCCTTATGGATTTGACCGGTGTCTGGGCGTACCGAAAAACTTGGCATGCTTTGAACCTGAAGATCATGGCCGCTGGGGCGTTTTTCGGCATCGCTATCGGCACGGCCACGTTTCACATGTTCAACGACGCCACTATCAGGATATTGGTCGGATGCGTGGCCGTATCGTTCACGCTTCATCACTGGTTAAAAAGGGGTGGACCGAGCGCCGCCACCGAGCCCAACACCCTCAAGGGAATGGCATGGAGCGCAGCAGCCGGATTTACCAGTTTTATCGCCCATGCAGGCGGTCCTCCAGCCAACGCCTATCTGCTGCCCCAGCGCATGGACAAAACGCTTTTCGTCGGCACCTCGATCATGGTGTTCACGGCCATCAATTACACCAAGCTTATTCCCTATTGGTGGCTGGGCCTGCTGCCCGTCGGCAATCTGACCATGTCTCTGATTTTAGCGCCGCTGGCGCCGCTTGGCGTCGTTATCGGGGTTTGGCTTCACAAGCGGGTTTCGCCGGTTTGGTTTTATAGACTTTGCTACCTGTTCCTGTTTGCGAGCGGGCTCAAGCTTCTTTACGATGGCGTTAGCAGCTTAATCATTTGAAAAATAAAGAGGTTTGATTTCCAATGGCCTACGAAAACCCGTCCTGCGCCTATTGTCCCGCTGAAATTCGCGCCTGCCGCGATGGCGAACCGGAACGTGGCCCCGGTTGGTGCCCCAGCAAGGTTGATGACGAAGGCATAAGCGAGGGGATCGCGAAGTATGAAGACGCCGATTTGGCCAGAACGGCCCGGGAATCGGCAAAGGTCGAGGCCGAGGGTTATTGCGAGTGGACCCGGGTCGAGGAGGTCTGCGTTTTCGCCAAGCGCATGGAATACCACAAAATCGGCATCGCCTTTTGTATCGGGTTCATAGATATGGCCAATACCTTGAGCCAGGTTCTGGAAAGCCACGGCTTCGAGGTTGCCTCGGTATGCTGCAAAGCCGGCGGTGTCGCGAAAGAGGACATCGGCCTGAAAGACAGCGAGAAAATCCGCCCCGGAAACTATGAGGCCATGTGTAACCCCATCACGCAGGCCCAACTGCTCAATCGATCTGGAACCGACTTTAACGTCGTTCTCGGCCTGTGCGTCGGCCATGACAGCCTGTTTTTCAAGCACTCGGAAGCACTGGTGACGACGCTGGTGGCCAAGGACCGGGTGCTGGCTCACAATCCGGCGGCAGCACTGCTGTTAGCTGATGGTTATTACAAAAAGATATGGGGACCGCACCGGCCCGAAACGCCGCCAAAAAAACCAGCCGAAGGGCGCAAGCAGAATACTTGACGGAACATCGGCTTGGAGCTACACAGTGACCCGCTCATGGCGGGAGTAGCTCAGTTGGTTAGAGCGCCAGATTGTGGATCTGGATGTCGGGGGTTCAAATCCCCTCTCTCGCCCCAAATTCGAAAGGCTTGGCCCCACAAGGGTCAAGCCTTTTTTCCTTCACGGAACAAGCCGTTTTGCGGCTATTGATCAGGGCGAAACACCTCCGTATAGTGTGGCCGCCCCCGTGCATATCTCGACCCAAAGTCTGATTCTTACCGCGCGCTTTTATTCGTGCCGGGAATTGCTTCGAGACAGTTTTCCGCACGGGGCGCAAATATGATCGACATTGGAGATTTTTTTATGCTGCAAAAAGACATGGCCAACGCCATTCGGTTTTTGTCCGCCGATGCTGTCCAGAAAGCCAAATCCGGCCATCCGGGGATGCCCATGGGAATGGCCGACGTTGCGACGGTTCTTTTCACCCGTTTTCTAAAGTTTGACGCGCAAGAGCCCAACTGGCCGGATCGCGACCGGTTCGTGCTGTCCGCCGGTCACGGATCGATGCTGATTTATTCGCTGCTGCATCTCACCGGGTACGAAGGCGTCGACATCGAGGCGGTCAAGAATTTCCGTCAACTGGGTTCAATGACTCCCGGACATCCCGAATTTGGCCATACCCCCGGTGTTGAAACAACGACCGGCCCGCTTGGGCAAGGTCTCGCCACCGCCGTCGGTCTGGCGCTGGGTGAACGCATGCGCCAAGAACGCTTCGGCGCAGATATCGTTGATCACTTTACCTACGTCATCGCGGGCGACGGTTGCCTGATGGAAGGGATCAGCCACGAGGCCGTATCCTTTGCCGGTCATCTCGGGCTGAACAAGCTGATCGTGCTGTGGGACGACAACAGCATTTCCATCGACGGATCAACGGACCTTACGCGCACCGAGGATCAATTGGCGCGTTTCGTCACCAGCGGATGGAACACCCTTGCCGTTGACGGACACGACCAGGACGCCGTAGCCGCCGCCATCGAAACGGCGAAAAAATCGGATAAGCCGACGATTATCGGCTGCATAACGACCATCGGCTTTGGCGCACCGACCAAGCAGGGCACGTCGTCATCCCATGGCTCACCGCTGGGCGACGAAGAAATCGCCGGTGCCCGCGAGAAGTTGGGCTGGCCCCACGATCCTTTCGTGGTGCCGGACGACGTTCTTTCGGCCTGGCGCACGGCCGGATCGCGCGGCCAGAGTGCGCGCAACGACTGGGAAGCCCGATTGGCCGCCACTGATAATGCATTGGCCGACGAATTCATTCGCACCGAAGCAGGCGAATTGCCCAAAGGCTGGGAAGAAGCGTCCGCCGACTACCGGCAGGGCCTAGCTGGCGAAATGCCGGGCTGGGCGTCGCGCCAGTCTTCCGGCAAAGCCCTTGAGGTTTTAACCGACAAAATCCCCGAATTGATCGGCGGATCGGCTGACCTGACCGGCTCAGTCAACACCAAGACCAGCAGCACCGATAGTCTGGAGAAGGACAATTTCGGCGGTCGCTACATTCATTACGGGGTTCGCGAACACGCCATGGGCGCGATCATGAACGGTCTTGCCGTTCACGGCGGTTTCATCCCGTACGCCGGAACCTTCATGGTGTTTTCCGACTATATGCGCCCATCGATCCGTATGTCGGCGCTGATGGGGATTCGCGTCGTCTACGTGCTGACCCATGATTCCATCGGTCTTGGCGAAGACGGTCCGACCCATCAGCCGGTCGAAACCATCGCCTCCCTGCGCGCCATTCCCAATCTCAACGTATTCCGTCCTTCCGACGCCATGGAAACGGCTGAATGCTGGGAGATCGCGCTCAAATCCGAGAACACCCCGTCGGTTCTTTCGTTAAGCAGACAGGGCATTCCCGCCAACCGCAACGACTCGGACGAAAACAAAAGCGCACGCGGCGCTTATGTGTTGGCCGAAGCCGAAGGCGGAGCACGCAAGGTAACCCTTCTGGGTACCGGGGCTGAAACCGGCATCGCCATGGCAGCCCGCGAAGCCCTGCAAAAAGAGGGCATTCCCACTGCCGTCGTCTCGGTTCCCTGTTTCGAGCTATTCGACGCCCAGGATGCGGCCTATCGGGCAGCCGTGTTGGGCGCGCCCGGCGGCGTGCGCGTTGCCGTCGAAGCGGCCATCGGCCAGGGCTGGGACAAATACCTTGGCGACAATGGATCGTTTGTCGGAATGACGGGCTTCGGCGCGTCGGGTCCGGCCGGACAGTTATTCGAACATTTCGGCATCAACGCCGAGAACGTCATCGCCGCAGCAAAATCGCGGTTGTAATTCAACAAAGGAGACTTAACCAAATGGCACTCGTTTCACTTAGGCAATTGCTCGACCATGCGGCGGAGAACGACTACGGTCTTCCCGCATTCAACATCAACAACATGGAGCAAATGCTCTCGATCATGGCGGCGGCGGACAAGTTGGACGCTCCGGTCATCATGCAAGCCAGCCGCGGCGCGCGCAAATACGCCAACGACACCGTGCTCAGCTACCTGATCCGGGCGGCCATCGACATGTACCCGCATATTCCGGTCTGCATGCACCAGGATCACGGCAACTCAGCGCCGACCTGCATGAGCGCCATTACGTCCGGCTTCTCGTCGGTCATGATGGACGGCTCGCTTGAAGAAGACGGCAAGACGCCTGCTTCCTACGATTACAACGTCGAAGCGACCAAGACGGTCGCCGATATGGCCCACATGGTCGGCGTTTCGGTCGAAGGCGAACTGGGTTGCCTGGGCTCGCTGGAAACCGGCGAAGGCGACAAGGAAGACGGCCACGGCTTTGAAGGCAAATTGGACAAGGAAAAGCTTCTGACCGATCCCGACGAAGCCGCCGATTTCGTCGCCAAGACCAAGGTCGACGCCCTGGCCATCGCCATCGGTACCTCGCATGGGGCCTACAAGTTCACCCGCAAGCCGACCGGTGAAATTCTGGCCATGGACGTGGTTGCCAAGATCAACGCAAAACTTCCGAACACCCACCTGGTCATGCACGGTTCCAGCTCGGTTCCGCAGGAACTTCAGGACATCATCAACGAATACGGCGGGGACATGCCGCAACCCTACGGCGTGCCGATTGAAGAAATCGTCACCGGCATCAAGACCGGCGTGCGCAAGGTGAACATCGACACCGACAACCGCATGGCCATTACCGGCGCCATCCGTAAGGTCTTCGTTGAACAGCCGGGCAAGTTCGACCCGCGCGACTATCTCGTTCCGGCCCGCGCCGCCATGCAGAAGCTGTGCGAAGAACGTTACCAGCAGTTCCAGTGCGACGGACAGGCCTCCAAGATCAAGGTGCTGCCGCTCACTGACATGGCTGCGCGCTATGCCGACGGTTCGCTGGACCCGCAGGTCCGCTAGCAAACAGGACACACCGGGATCATGGTCAAGTCAGTAAAGATCGCTCCGTCGATTTTGTCTGCCGACTTCGCCAGACTGGGCGAAGAGGTGCGCGCCATTGACGAGGGCGGGTGCGATTACGTCCACATTGACGTTATGGACGGCCATTTCGTTCCCAACCTGACCATTGGTCCCGGTGTTGTCGCGGCCATCCGGCCGCACACCCAAAAAATACTCGACGTGCACCTGATGGTCTCGCCCGTCGATACCTACCTTGAAGCGTTCGCCAAGGCCGGAAGCGACATCATCACCGTGCATGCCGAAGCCGGTCCGCATCTGGACCGCAGCCTTCAGGCCATTCGTGAATTGGGCAAGAAAGCCGGTGTCGCCCTCAATCCGTCGACCTCAGAAGAGACCATCCAGTATGTTCTGGACAAGGTCGATCTTATTCTTGTCATGACCGTAAACCCCGGTTTTGGTGGCCAGAAATTCATCGAATCGCAATTGGACAAAATCGCGCGCGTCCGCCGCATGATCGGAGACCGGCCCATCGAGCTGGAAGTCGACGGTGGTGTCGACACGAATACCGCCGGCAAAGTAGTAAAGGCCGGGGCAAATGTGCTGGTTGCCGGCAATGCCGTATTCAGCGCAGACGATTACGCTAAAAGAATCAAAGAGATTAGAGCCGCCTGCTAGTGATAACAGCCGGAACGTGCTAAATCAGTTTAGGTTGAAACCGATTTGCGGGTGGGTTGCATTTCATGGCGGACTGGTTCAGCAGGCACGGCGGCAAGGGCCGTCATGATCCGGCAGGTGTTGAAGCCGGTACCGCCGAACGGCCGAAATCAGCTATCGCCCACCGAACATTGGGTTTCGGATTTTTCCGCAAAGCCGTTCGCTTTCGCTTCCGCCTATACTATTTCCGAGAAAAACGCTGGTTCTTCTACGCCCTGATCGTTGGCGCGATCATGTTGCAACTGCCGTTGCCCGAGGGGTTGAGCCGTGAAGGGATGGTCGTTCTGGCCATGACGGCGGTAGCGACGATCCTGTTCGTGACCGAGCCCATTCCTTTGCCTACCGTCGCGCTTTTGATTGTCGTCGGGCAGGTCTTTTTGCTGGGCATAGACTCGTCCACCGTCGCCAAAAGCCTGATGACAGATTCGGTGCTCTTCATCATGGGGTCCCTGATGCTGGCGGTCGCCGTGGTCAAGCAAAAGCTGGACAAGCGGCTGGCCTGGCTCATCGTGCGCATGACCGGAACGCGAACCTGGCGCGTCTGCCTCGGCATTTCGGCGGTTTCAGGTTTTCTGGCCTCTTTCGTTGGTGAACACACGGTCGCGGCCATGATGTTGCCAGTGGGGATCACCCTGGTGACGCTAACGTCGGAAGATCCCAAGAAGGTTCGCAATCTGGCCGTAGTGCTGCTTTTGTCGATTTCATACGGGTGTTCCGTGGCCGGTATAGCGACCCCTTCGGGCGGCGCACGAAACGCCATCATGATTGGGTATTGGAAGGAGTTCTTTTACGATCCGACCAGCCCCGAAACGTGGAAGTACCTGGTCAGCTATTTGCGCTGGATGGCTTACGCCTATCCGATGTTTATTCTGCAGCTGCCGCTGGTAACGGCGATCCTGCTGTTCTCGTTCAAGCCCGAATACCGGAACCTCTCGCGCGCCGTGGTAAAGCTGCGTGCCCAGGTGGAAAGCGAAGGCCCCATGAAAACCGGCGACTGGGTCGCCATTTTCATCTTCGCCCTGATCCTGTGCGGTTGGGTCTTTGCGTCGGGCGACGTCGGCATGGGAACCATCGCGGTGTTCGGCGCGGCCGCGTTCTTGGTGGCCGGTCTGGTCAGATGGGAAGACGTGAATTCCGGCGTCAACTGGGGGGTCGTGCTGTTGTATGCGGCTGCCATTTCGCTGGGACTTCAGATGAAGAATACAGGGGCCGCCCAATGGGTCGCCGAGAGTTTCCTGGCGCTTCTCGAACCCTTGGGCGCGGATAGCGGCTACGGCCTGTGGGCGGCTGTTTCGGTCCTGACGACAACCGTCACCAATACCATGTCCAACGGCGCTGCCGTTGCGGTTCTCGGCCCCATTGTTTTGAAACTGGCCGTCGTCGCCGAGGAAAGCCCGATCATCCTCGGCTTCATTACGGCCGTGTCGTCTGCGTTCGCATATCTGACCGTTATCGGAACGCCCGCATGCACCATCGTTTACGCGTCCGGTTATTTGAAAACGACGGACTTTCTATCCGTTGGCTGGAAAATGGTTCTGATGTCCACCATTGTTATGCTCTTGGTGGCATCTGTTTACTGGCCCATGATAGGGGTTTGATCGTCGGTCCGAAGGGAGTGTCTTTTTTATGGAAGAGCACGACGAAAATCGGTTTCGAATTCTCGTATGTATCGACGGCTCCGAGGAATCCTACAGGAGCTTGCGCTACGCCGCGAAAATGGGGAAGGGGGTCGAGGCCGACATTGTGCTGCTCAATGTCCGGCAGATGGACCACGGCCTGCGTTCAGGTGGTCTGCAGGTCAGTGTCGCCCGGCAGAATATGCTGGAGTGGGGGTTGGAGCTTCCGGGCATCCAATATCTGAAAAAAGGCGCGGATATTCTGGTCGAAGTCGGGTACATGGCTTCGGACCGGCGGGCTGAATTTAGCCATGTGGATGTGGCCGGCGACCCGGTCGGCGACAACAAGATTTCCTATATCGGGCGCAACAAGCGCCGCGTCATCCTTAAGCTGAAAGTCGCGGCCGATATCGCCAGCGGCATCCTGGAACAGTGGGAAATCGGCCACTACGACTTGATCATTCTGGGCGCGTCAAAACGCTGGGAGCGCAAGAAACGCCGCTCATTCTGGGATCCGGAAACGGCCGAAAAGGTTGCCATGCACGCGCCGTGCCCGGTCATGGTCGCCCGCCAGTTGTTGGTCGGGCACAGCCACCTGATCTACACGGATGGATCGGAAATCGCCAAGGAGGTCGTGCGGCGCGACGCGCAGTTCGCACACCTGACGGAAAGTTTCGTCGCCATTGTCGCGGTCGCACCCGATGTTGAAAGTGAACCCGAAGCCGCGAAACATGCCCAGGAAGCGCGCGAGATTGTTGAATCCATGGGCATTGACGTCTTCGACACCATTATCCGCGTTGGCGATCCGGTCGAGGAATTGATCGAAGCGGGAGCTGACCATTCCGTGATCGTCATTCCCGACACCGAGGAAAAGGGGCTGAAGAGTCTGTTCACCCGCAAAATGGAAACCGACCTCATGCGTCGCGCCCGGTGTTCGGTGATGGTGTTTCGCTAGAGCATATCTCCCTTATTCGGAACCGCTGAGACACCGTATCCGGTCTGCTGACAAAGAAGCGATGCCGGCGCATCGCAAGCGTTGCCTGACGCCGCTCAGCGGTTCCGAATAAGGGAGATATGCTCTAGGCAGAGGCGGCTTGTGGGGAGTGCGATTTCCTATTACATTAGAGGTCCCTAATTATTCGCACCTCAAGCACTCCGGGATCGAACACCATGTCCGCCACCGAATCCAACGCCAAACAGATGACCATCATCGTCACCAAGGGGACCCTGGACTGGGCGTATCCGCCCTTTATCCTGGCGACCACGGCGGCGGCCATGGACGTGGAGGTCTCCATGTTCTTCACCTTCTATGGCCTGCAACTTCTGAAAAAAGATTTGGATCATCTTCAAATTTCGACCCTGGGAAACCCTGGCATGGAAATGCCGTTGATGGGCATGCATATGAAGATGCCCAACATCGTTTCGGCTCTGCCCGGTGTTGACGCCGCCTGCTCGACGATGATGAAGAACCTGATCAAAAAGAAGGGTGTCGCGTCCATTCCGGATCTGCGCGAAGCGGCAGTCGATTGCGAGATCAAATTGATCGGCTGCCAAATGACCATGGACCTGTTCGAATGGTCCAGGGATGACATGATCGACGGAATCGAGATCGGCGGCGCCGCGACCTACATGGAAATGGCCCTGAATTCCGACATCAATCTATTCATTTGACCGTAAAACCCGAGGATATCTCAATGGCTGAACTCGACGCCCGTGGGCTCAACTGCCCGCTTCCCATTCTGAAGGCCAAGAAAGCCCTTAAAGACGTGGCCGCCGGCGACACGCTAAAAGTACTTTCAACCGATCCCGGTTCGGTAAATGATTTCGAGTCGTTTTGCCGCACGACAGGTAACGAGCTTCTCGAAAGCGGCGAAGCAGACGGTATTTACACCTACCTGATCAAGAAAAGCGGCTAACTAGGCTATCCCGCCAGCTTTTCCCAGCGGCACGAAAGCCCCATTTCACCGGCGGTGTTGTCGACGGTCGCCAGACACGATGGCGCGCGGCCTTCGGGAATCCAGACGCTTGCGATGACGGCGTACTGAATGTCGCCTCCGTCACCCTGCGTGCGTTCAGCGTTCAGGCGCACGATGTTTGCCTTGAATTGAACGAACACCTCGCAAAGACGGGCAATCAGGCCAGGCCTGTCGCCGCCGGATACCGTGATGCGATGGGTAATCTGCCCCGACGGCCCATGAATCGACGCCATCCCGAAGGGTCTGACAGCAATATCCGCGCCGTCGAGTTCCGGCAATGCGCCGAGATCGGCGGCAACGGCCGCATGATCTGCACCGCCGGGAAATTCGCAAATAGAGGTAAATTCAGCGGCTCCGCCCAAAACGGCAAAGGTCGTATCGCTGAGATTTCCGCCCAGATCAAACAAGCGCCCCGAAATGGCCGCCACCAGACCCACTCGATCCGGACACAGTATCGAAATCAATGCCGTCTTGGCCATTTATCCACTCCGTTTGCAATCGGCAGGCGAAAAGCACGTCTCTCTGTCAATAATAATGGTCCTTTTGCGTGGTTAACCAAAGGGCAAATTTCGTGCTACGTTCTCCCCAGCCGTATCCATTGTCGGCCGGGGGGAAGAAATGAACATCGTCGGGCGAACCTTGAGGGCCGTTTCCCTCGCCTTGGTTTTCGCCGCCTTTCCCGTTGCCGCGCAGACCCCGCCCGGTGAAACCTTCGAACATCCCGAGCGCAGATATTCCCTGCCCATTCCCGCCGACGCGCGTGCGCGCCATCCCGGCGGCAATGTTGATATCGCCATCGATTCCGATAAGGGCTTCGGCGTCATTCTTCAATCCGCCGCCGTCCGCCCCGGCGCTTCCATCAGTGAAATGGCGGCAACTCTGGAGGCAGCCTATCTTGGGCCCGATAAAGCCTGGCGGAGCAAGGTGGGGCAGCACATTACACTGCTGTCGGGACTGGTCGCCTTCAACGGCTATTACGCAGGAAATGGCGCCCGCTACAGGGTCGTTATCACGCGCGGGCAAATCAACACCTACACCTTTGTTTTCAGGGCTCGCGAGAAGTTTTTCGAAGGGTTTGAAAAGGACTTCGACAAGATTCTTCAAGATTTCAAACCGGCCCCTGGGGATATGCCGTCACCGCCGGCGCAAGTGTCCGCGGAGGCCCCGGCACAGGAAAAGCCCGCCGCAGCCGAGGATGGCCCCGCCGTTCGCAAGTTCGGTGAATGGCGGCTGGGTTATTCGATCGAATACGACGCCGACTGGATTTTTGAACGACCGTCGCCCGAAGCCATCATGTTCAGCGGCCCCGAGGGAACCGAGGCGTTTTTCGCGACGGTTAGCATTCAGAACGTCGCGCCGCCAAACGCCGAAACCTCGGCGCAGGCCGCCTCAATGATCATGGACGATATCCGCGTTCAGTTCGAAAAAGACGCGGTGGACGTGGTTTTCGAAGGGGACGGCCCTTACATTTACCGCAAGGGCGACGTGTTTATTCTGGGCCACGAATTTTCGGTGTCCTATAGCGACAACCAACGGCGGTTCAAGCAATGGTCGCTGGTGCTGCCGCGCTCCGACGGCCGGGTTGCCCATATCTGGTCCTACCGGGCGCCGATCGAAAGTTTCGCGCGGCATCTTCAGGTCGCCCGCAACATGGTACAATCCTGGACGATCATGGATCGCAAAGGAGAAGCCGATGAAGAGCCGGTTCGGATTGGCCCGTAGCGCGGTATCGCTGGTCGCTACGGCTCTTTTGCTTGTGTCCGCCAGCGCGGCCGAGGCAAAGACGTATTCTGTCAATGAACTCGTCGACTATTTCGACGCCATTGTCTTTGGTGCGGAACTTGATCCGAAATACGCGGCCAGAATGATTTCAAAATGGCAGGGACCTGTCGGTATCAGCATTCAGGGAAGAGTCAGCAAGGAACTCGCCGGTTTCGCTCAGACTCACCTCAAAGCGATCTCGAAGATTTCCCGCCTGAAATTTCAACAGGTCGATCCAACAAGCAACGTGCAAAGCATCTCATTGATTTTCGTCAAAAGCGCGGAAATGGCAAAAATCCCCGTCCCGGCGGAATACCTGTCGGTCATGAAAAAAGCCGCCGTCAACGCGAACTGTTATTTTCTAAGTTGGAAAAAACCGGAAAGCCGCATCGTCAAGGCGATCATCGTGGTGGACGCTGAAAAGGATTCGGCCGTCCTGAACAGTTGTATCTTAGAGGAACTGACCCAAAGCCTGGGCTTGCCCAACGACAGCAATACCTTGCGCCCGTCCATCTTCAGCGACCGCGACCGGCTTTTCGAACTGGGACCGCAGGACAAGTTGCTGCTGCACATGCTTTATCATCCGGACATGAAGCCGGGGTATACCCGCGCGCAGGCGCGTAAGGCAGCCCGCGCAATCGTTACGAAGATGGCGAAGAGGAAGAAGAAGCCTGCAAAATAGTCCACATTTCGTATCCCAGACCAATGATACGCGTGGTTTCTTCCCACAATTCCAGCGGCTCCAGTTCGTCGGGGGAAAACCAGGCCACTTCGGCGGCGTCGTCTCCGGCAGCCGCGATGTCTCCGTTGATCGTCTGCGCCAACACATCAACAAGGGTGTATTGATAGCGAACATCGCCGTGATCGTCGCGCTGAATGGAATCGACCACGTCGATTAAACCCAGCACCTCAATTTCGAGGCCCGTTTCCTCGCGGATTTCACGTTTGGCGGCGTCGAAAACGGTTTCTCCCAACCGTTGGGCTCCGCCGGGAAGGCTCCATGAGCCCTTGCGCGGCTCTTTCCCGCGCCGCGCCAGCAACACCCGGCCTTCGCGCATGACAACGGCCCCGACACCTACAAACGGACGATCTGGATACTCGCGGCTCATTTTTCTTATTGAACGTTTTGTCTTTGTGGATGAATTGATGTTGTCGAGGCCGACACTAGAGGTGTAATTTGGTTTGAGCAATCCCCACGTTTTGGGGAGGTAATGGTTCGTCAGCAAAGCGGGGGAGGCTCATGGCCCAAGGAGCCGACAAAGTCCTGGAACGCAAAGTGTTCCAACCGGGAGACGTCATTTTCAAGGAAGGTGACGAAGGGCATCGCGCATTCGTGGTTCAGACCGGCGCGGTCGAAATTTTCAAGGTTGTCGACGGAAAGAAAATGGTCTTGGGTACCGTCGGCCCCGGCGGCATTTTCGGAGAGATGGCCCTGATCGATGATAATCCGCGCATGGCCTCGGCCATGACGACCGATGTTTCAACCCTGATTTACGTGTCGCGAGCCATGCTGGACCAAAAACTGGCCAAGGCCGATCCGTTCATCAAGGGACTGTTGAATATCTTTGCCAGAAACCTCCGCTCCATCGCAAATCAGCGTGCCGAGGACGAAGCGGCGAAAAATAGTTAACAAGTCGAAGCGGAGTTTACCTCTAGACGTCCTCGTCCACGTGGCCGTTCCCGGTGATCATCAACGGAGGACGATTAGCGTCGCCTGCGCCCCGTGCGAGAACCGGTCGAATATATAATCCGATGAAGCAGGCAAAAGAAAACCGGGCCAATCGGCCCGGCTTTCCGGTCGAAGAGGTGTTGCCGTTCTTTTACGCGGCGTCTTCCTCAATTTCTTCATAACCCGTGATCATGGCCCAGAAGTAGGCCGTGAAGGGCTTGCCGGTGAACGCCATGTAGACATGCCCGATGAAGAAAACGAGCATGGCGAAGGCCGCAGCCGCGTGGACACCGGCAACAACGCCGAGCGTCAGGCTATCAAAGCCTAAGCGGGTCCAATCGTTGTAGAACATGTACAACAAGCCACTCACCCAGATGACCGGCGTAATCGCCAGATTGAACGAGAGGTAAGCAAGGCGCTGAAGCGGATTGTGCTTGGCCGCCCGGGTTTTCTTGTACGGGTGGGGGACATTCTGATCGAAGATACCCGCCGAATAGTACATCATCACGGCGAACAGCTTTTTGGTCGTCGGGATGTACTGGCGCCATTCACCGGTCACCAGATTCCAGAAGATGATAAAAATCCACAACCCGATCAGGACCCAGGCGAATACCCGGTGCCAGTCGGCCGCTTCCTCGTAGCCCACCAAGCTGTAGGCTCCGTTCACTTCGAATCCCGTAATCATCAGCAGGATGATCAGGGCAGCCTGCGCCCAGTGCGAAAAACGTTCGAACCGGGTAAAGACCATTTCTTTGATTTTTGACATTTTTCTTCCTAACTCCGACGACCGTTCATGACGATCCGAACCAGCATGTGGATGATCACGCCCAAAAGCGAGAGCGCCGCAGCTACCCAGCCGAGTTTGCTGAGCCAGGGGTATGAATCGCGTCCCGGCATATAGAAGCCGGAAAGCGTCGCCAGACGTCCATTCTCCGTTGTGTGACATTGGTTACATGCGACTGCGTCTTCCTTGGGAGCAACCATATGGAGGATCGGCCAGTAGTAGCGGGTCTCGACGAAGCCGTACTCGCCGCTGTACTCCATATTGTTCCTCGACTGCATTCCAGCGGCAATCGCTTTGTTCCAGTCGAAATTGCCCCAGAAGGCGTTCTTGTCCTTCCCGAACAAGTGCGGGAGGGCCAGGATTTTGTTTTTCTTGTCGTAGGGCTGCTTGCCGCGCATCACCTTGAAGGGCCAGATGCGCGAATCCGGATCGCCGTATTTTCCCGAGATCGAGTTGATATTCACGACATCCGTATCGTCGATTTTTTGACCCATGAGGGTGTAATCGATGCGGCCATCGTACCAGTAGTATTCCGGCACGACGTCGCCTTCCCACTTAAAGCTGCCCTTGAGCGTGTGATAGACCACATCACCTGCCTCGTTCTTCTTGACGAGCAGCTTGCCCTTTTCCTTCATCTTGCCGGCGGTCGACCAGTCCCACCACATCTTGGTCTTTTTGCCGCCGCGCGCGAACTCCGGCACGTGGCAGGTGGTGCAGGCGACCTTGTCGGTGTGGTCGTTCAGCTTCGGATGATTGGTTTCTGGATGCGGCGTCAGGCCATGGCAGGATTCACAGGTTGCCCGCGAATCATCCGTATGGCCCGGAACATCGATGCCGACCCGATCAACCGCCTTGGTGACATAGCGGCTGCCGGTAACGTCGTGGCTGCCCGCCGTGTGACAGGTGGTGCAGGCGAAGTTCAGCCCCTTGGCATCCATATGGACGTCAAGCGAACGATCCGGATTGAACATGGTCGAATCCAGATCGCCATGTTTCACCGCATCGCCGCCGCCGCTCATGAAGTGGCAGGTGCCGCAGTTTTTACGTGAAGGCTGTCCCACGCTCTGCGCGACCTTCGGCAGATTGACCGCCTTGAAGGGCTTGCCCATGAATTTCTTGTCTTCATAAGCAGGATGCCCGGCACCGACAGGGAACTTTTTGTAAGTTCCGGTCGTGTCGTGGCAAATCAGGCAGTCGACGCTTTTTTCCGAAGCAAAATCGAATTTATCGTCTTTCCAGCCGTAACCGATGTGGCAACTGGTGCAGCGCGGCAGGTTGGTCGCCGTCGCAACGCAGAAGTTATTGATAATGTTTTTCTTGCCCAGTTCCTGGCCGGTAATCGGGTTTTTGAAGGCCCAGGTCCAGTGGGTGGTTTTGTGAATCTGCTTGGACGCTTCCGTATGGCATTCCAGACACGCTTCGGTGACTTCGGGACCCGTTTTGAAGTCCCGTCGCAATTCCTTGTATTTGGTATGGTCGGCCGTCGACTTGGATGCGGTGGCCCGGGTTTGGGTGGCGTTTGACGTGGCGTCCCCCGCAGCAAAAGCTGCATCACCAATCAGAACCATGCCCACGGCAAAAGCCGCCCCGAAAAACAGTTTTGCAATAACAGAGGGGAAGCGAGGTCGCACGAATGCTCTCGGCATCACTTTCTTCCTTGGTTCTTGCCCGGATTTTTCCAGGTTTTTTAATGGGTTGCTCGTATATTCACTTATTAGGATATGAGAATATTCTAAACTATAGGGCAAATTCAAGAAAAACCTCATCTTTTTTGCGGTTAATGCCCGATGCGCGTGCCCATTGCGTTTCGCAGGCAACTGTACGATGTTTGCAAGAGGGCCCGATTAACTGATCAACCCAGTTTAGGAACCACCTTCAATGTCGGATGAAACCAACGATCCCGTAACTCCTGAGCACGCCGAAGGCCAGGATCCCTCTGCCAAGCCCGCGCCGGTAAAGAAAGGCGTGGTGGCGAAAATGCGGGGTTATTTCTTTGCCGGTATGCTGGTTACGGCGCCCATCGCCATCACCGTCTATCTGGCGTGGATATTCATCAATTTCGTCGACTCGCAGGTCGGCAACATGTTTCCGCCACGGTTCAATCCGGAAACCTATCTTCCCTTCGCCACGCCCGGCCTGGGATTGGTGATTGTCATTGCGGTTCTGATCGCGATCGGCTGGGTCGCCGCCAGTTTTCTGGGTCGGTTCTTCCATAAATCCATCGACCGGGTGCTTGCCCAGGTACCGGTGGTCCGCAACCTCTACAGCACCGTCAAACAAATCTTCGAAACCGTGCTGGCTCAGCGTTCCAACGCTTTTCGCGAGGCCGTTCTGGTCGAATACCCACGCCGCGGCATGTGGGCTATCGGTTTCATCACCGGGCGCACCGAGGAAGAGGTCCAGAACCTGACGGTCGAGGAAACGGTCAACATCTTTTTGCCGACGACGCCCAACCCGACATCGGGATTCCTGCTGTTTCTGCCACGCAAGGACGTCATTCCGCTGAGCATGTCGGTCGAGGAAGCCATTAAAATGGTGATTTCGGGCGGTATCGTCACGCCGCCGGACCGCCGGCCCAAGGCCAAGCGTGACAAACCGACCGTCTCGGCGGCGACATACGAAGAACTCGACATCGCGCGGGAAAAGGACAACACGCCGGTTCTCATCCCACGGGAGAATAAATGAGTCTCACCGGAAAACTTGTCCGTTTGATCCGCGCCAAGCCCGTCGTTGAAGCCGATTTGCGCGCCGCCGCGCTTTATTTTCTCGATGCCGCCGCCAACGCCATTGCCGGTCGCAAATCGCCGCCCGGACGCGTGCTTTCGGCGTGGGCGAGCACGGCAGGCCAGGATGCGGGGCGCGAAGCGCTTTATCTCGGCGGCCTTATCCATACGCTGGAGACCGACGATCTGCATCGCGCCTCGGTGGTTCATCCCGGGTGCGTCGTTGTGCCCGCCGTCATCGCGCTGGGCAAAAGAACTGGAGCAGGGGGGCGCGAAGCTTTGAGCGCAACCTTGCAGGGGTTTGAAGCCTGTTGCCGGGTCGGCATGGCGGTCGGTCCCGGTCACTACAAAATCTGGCACAATACGGCCACCTGCGGGCCTTTCGGATCGGCCATGGCGGCGGCTGGCCTGCTGGGTTTGGATGACGAACAAGCGACACACGCGCTCGGCAACGCCGGAACCCAGGCCGCTGGTCTGTGGCAGTTTCTGGAAACCGGAGCCATGAGCAAGCATCTCCATGCGGGCAGGGCGGCGGAAGCCGGTGTCGTAGCCGCCGAGCTTGCACGCTTCGGCTTTACCGGCGCGCCCGCCATTCTTGAAGGCGAGAAGGGGTTTTTCGCGGGCGCCTGTCCCGATCCGCAGCCCGACGCCGTAACCCGCGACGCGGAGGCCCGCTGGCAGCTTCATGAAACCTCGATCAAACCCTGGCCGTCGTGCCGTCACACCCATCCGGTGATCGACGCCGCGCTGGAAGTTCACGAACAACTGCAGGGGCGCGAGATCGACACCGTTACGATCGACACCTATCAGGCCGCCGTCGATGTGTGCGACCGGCCTTCGCCGCAATCGGAGTACGAGGCCAAGTTCTCGCTTTATCACACGGCGGCAGTGGCGCTGAGCGATGGGGAAGTGACATTCTCGTCTTTCGACGCCGAGGCCCGCGAGAGGCTGGCAGGATTACGCAGCCGGGTACGGGCGCGTTCCGCCGAACCTTTCTCGTCCAACTACCCCAAATCCTGGGGCGCGCGCATTGAAGTCGTTTTATCGGACGGAAGCCGCATCAATGCCGAACGTCTGAACTGCAAGGGCGATCCCGAAATGATGCTGGACGCCGATGAAATGAAGGCCAAGGCCCGGGTTCTGCTGGCCTTTGGCGGCATGGACGAAGCAGCGGCGACGCACCTGATAAACGGCATTCTGGCAATGGCTGACGACGGCCCCATGCCGGAACTTTTTGTTACCTAAAAATCACGGGAGAAACGCAAATGGCCGGAAGCGCAACAAAAGTTTGGTTCATCACCGGTGGCTCGACGGGCATCGGCAAATCGCTGGCTCTGGAAGTATTGGCGCGCGGCGAGTTCGTGGCGACCACGGCGCGTGACGTGGCCCGCCTTGACCCACGGATCACCGGCTCGGAACGCGCGCTCGCCCTCTCCCTTGAAGTTACCGACGCCGATCAGTGCGGCAGCGCCGTGGAACAAATACTCGCCAAATTCGGGCGCATCGATGTGCTGATCAACAATGCCGGGTACGGGCTGCTCGGGGCCGTCGAGGAAGTCAGCGATGCCGAGGCGCGCTCGGTTTTCGACGCCAACGTCTTCGGTCTGCTGAACGTCACCCGCGCCGTGCTTCCTTCCATGCGCGAGGCACGCTCGGGCTATGTGGTCAATATCGGCTCGGTCGGCGGCCTTCTGGCTCGCGCCGGATCGGGAATATACTGCTCCACGAAATTCGCGCTGGAAGGCATCAGCGAGGCCCTATTCCATGAATTGAAGCCGCTTGGCATCGGCGTGACTGTGGTCGAACCCGGCCCGTTCCGCACCGAATTTGCGGGCAGTTCCCTGCACGAGGCGGCCAATAAAATGGATGATTACGTCGAAACGGCGTGCGCGTGGCGGACCCAGCTTCGCAAAAACCACGGAACCCAACAGGGCGATCCCGACAAGGCCGCCCGCGTGATCATCGAAGCCACGCTGGACGCCAATCCACCGCTTCATCTGGTGCTGGGCAACCCGGCCATGGAACGGGCCGGTGAAAAGCTAAGCGAGCTGCTCGATGAAATGGTGACGTGGCGCGAACGCAGCGCCGACACCGATTTCGACTAGACGCATCAATCACGACAATGGCTCCCATTGAACTGCTGGCCATCTCGGTGGCTCTGGCTATGGACGCCTTTGCCGTGGCGGTGGCTTCGGGCATCGTGCTCAAGACCGTCAGCGCCCGCCAGACCTTTCGACTGGCGTGGCACTTTGGGCTGTTTCAGGCGATGATGCCGGTTATCGGCTGGTTTCTGGGACTTAGCGTTAGATCGTACATCGAAGACTATGACCACTGGATCGCATTCGTGCTGCTCGGTTACATCGGCATCAGGATGATCCGCGAAGCCTTCGAGGAAAACGAGGCGCAAGACCGCAAGGACCCGACCAAGGGTATGACCATGGTCGTGCTTTCGGTGGCGACCAGCATCGACGCCCTCGCCGTGGGCTTGAGCCTTTCCATGCTGGGGCTTTCCATCTGGTTTCCGGCAGCCGTGATCGGCGTTGTTGCCTTGCTGTTTACGGGGGTCGGGCTGCATCTGGGCCGATCCGTGGCCAAGGCAAAATCCATCGGAAAGTTCGCCGAACTGCTGGGCGGCGGAGTGCTGATCGCCATCGGCGGCAAAATCCTGTGGGAACACGGGGCGCTGGCGTTTTTCGGCTGACAACACCAATTCGTGTCATCTCGCGAAATATGCTATAATATTCAATGTACTGGTGCCGAACTGACCCGAGAAAGAGGGAATGTGGTGATGGAAGTCTGGATCAGGAAAGTCATCATGGCGATCATCGCCGGGATCGGCGTCGGGCTGTGTGCGGCAAGCTTCGAACCGCCGATCGGGTCCTTCAAGAAAGGTTATTCCATCAACCCGTACTACGCCGGCGGTGGCGCTACCCTGATCATCCTCGGCGCAGCCGTCGGACGCCGCAGAATCCGCCGCAAAAAGAAACCCAAAAAGACCAACGACGATCTAACGTAGAAATCCAAGGCTAAATCACTGAATAGGCGTCCATCCGCCGCCGGAACCCGCTGGCGGCGGTGCTGCTTGCGGTGCGGACGGCGCCCGGGATGGCGTCTGCTGGCTGTGTCCGCTCGTTTCACTGGGATAGGGACCGCAACGCTCCGCGTTGGCAGCCGGCCAAACCGAGCGCCCATCGGTGGGCGGACAAATGCAAACGTATCCCGTGGCGGTGGTTGCGTGGCGTCCGCGGACCGCGTTGAAAGCCCTGCGGGTCTGCCACTTGCATTGGCGCTGCTGATTGCTGCGAACCGTTGATCCGCCGCAGGCATCTTGAAAGCGGGTATGCTGGAGGTCCACGTAGAAATTCCTGAGCGCCTTTCTCTCCTTTTCGGTCCACTCGGTCCGCCCTACATATTTCTCATTCACAATTTTGATAATTTTGCCCAGAACATCGGCGCCCCCATGATGGCCGAGAAACACCACGCTTAGCTCGAAAATAAAGCCCTGATAAAGCGCCTCGAACTTTTCCCCGTTCGCCTCGTGCCGCCGCCGGGCATCCTTCACGTCACCCAACCGGTCCTCAACATAGCGGCGGTTGTTCTTCTCTTCGGAGCAACTGCGCGCCGCCAACATGCCGCCCCCCGCAACCAGCCGTTCATCGTGTTTGTCGCGCCACCTCTCGAATGCCTTCATCAGAAGGCCCTGGTCCGTGCCGACCTTGCTGATTTCGTCCTGGATGCATTGATACATACCCATCGCCTGCTGAAAGGTCGGATGGTCCACGTCCCCCGACAGCCCCGCATCAACCCGGCACTGCTGCGCCGCCCGGCTGGCCGTCGCGGCCTCTGCCAGAGCGGCACCAAGAATCATCGAAAAAAGAAGAAAAACACCGAGTATCGCACCCGAAAACCTTGGAGAAACACGCATGGCACATCCTCCCGATCATGGAAAATGGTACCACGACCATGTGCGGGTGTGAATGACTGTTGAGCCTGCGCCTGAGGCTACCCTGACCGCAAAAACCGCACCGCCGCATCCCGCTCAAACAAGTAAAGCAGCGTTCTCAGTGCCTGACCGCGTGCACTTTGCAATTCCGGGTCGGTTTCGATGATCAACTGGGCGTCTTTGCGGGCTGTGGCTATCAAGTCGGCGTGGATGGCCAGGTCGGCGATGCGGAATTCGGGGAGGCCGCTTTGGCGGGTGCCTAGCAGTTCGCCCGCGCCGCGTAGTTTCAGGTCTTCTTCGGCGATGCGGAAGCCGTCGTCGGTTTCGCGCATGATGTTGAGCCGCGCGCGCGCCGTTTCGCTCAGGGGCTGGGCGTAAAGGAGCAGGCAGGTGGAGGCTTTTTCGCCGCGACCGATACGGCCCCTAAGCTGATGCAACTGGGCCAAGCCGAAGCGTTCGGCGTGCTCGATGACCATGACAGTGGCGTCCGGCACGTCGACGCCAACCTCGATCACCGTGGTCGCCACCAATACGCCGGGCGGGCCGTCGGCGAAGGCCTGCATGGCGGCATCTTTTTCCTTGCCCTTCATGCGGCCGTGCACCAGTCCGACGCGCTCGCCGAATGCGCCCTTGAGGGTATCGAAGCGTTCCTCGGCGGCGGCCACGTCCAGAACCTCAGATTCCTCGACCAGCGGACACACCCAATAGACCTTGCCGCCGCCGTCCAGCGCGCGTTTGACAGCAGCCGTTACCTGACCCAGCCGTTCGATGGGCAGAACCCGCGTATCCACCGGCAGGCGGCCCGCCGGTTTTTCCAAAAGCCGCGAAACATCCATGTCGCCGTAGGCCGTGAGCGTCAGGGTGCGGGGAATGGGGGTTGCGGTCATCACCAGAACGTCGACGCCACGGCCCTTGGCGGCCAGCGTCATACGCTGGTGAACGCCGAAGCGGTGCTGCTCGTCCACCACGGCCAGCGCCAGATCGTCAAACTCGACGCCTTCCTGGAAAAGCGCGTGGGTGCCCACCACCAGGGGCGTTTCGCCGCTGACCAGCCCTTCAAGGATGGCTTCGCGGGTCTTGCCTTTCTCGCGTCCAGTCAACAGGGCGATGCGAACGCCTGCGGCCTCGGCCAGGGGTTCGATGGTCGCCAGATGCTGTCGCGCCAGGATTTCGGTGGGGGCCATGATCGCCGCCTGCGCACCCGATTCCACCGCCGCCAGCATGGCCAGCAAGGCAACCACCGTTTTTCCGCTGCCCACGTCACCCTGAAGCAGGCGCAGCATGCGCGACGGCTCGGCCATGTCGGCTACGATCTCGGCCAGCGATTGTTCCTGCGAGGGTGTCAGCGAGAAGGGCAGGGATGTACGCACTTTGGCCTGCAAACGCCCGTCACCGGAAACGCTACGGCCCGGCAGCTTGCGCATGTTGAGCCGCACCAGCGCCAACGCGAGCTGGTTGGAAAGAAGTTCGTCATAAGCCAGACGGGCGCGGGCGGGTGAGGTTGGATCGAGGGCCAGGTCGTCCTCGGGCACATGGGCCGTCAGCAACGCGGCGCGCCAATCCGCCCAGTGTTCGCGCGCTTTGTGGGCCGGATCAAGCCAGTCGCGCGGTATTTCGGGAGCGGCGTTCAAGGCTTGGGCAATGGCCTTGCCAAGGGTTTTCAGGGTCAAACCGGCGCTCAGGGGATAGACCGGTTCCACCGATTGCAGCTTTTCCAGATCAATCACAGTCCCGATATGATCGGGATGGGTCATCTGGATTTCACCACTGAATTCCTCCAGCGCACCGCTGACCACACGGGTTTCGCCCTCGGGCAATTGCTTGCGCAGATAGTCGGAATGCGCGTGAAAGAAAACCAGCGCCATGGTTCCGGTATCGTCATGGGCCAGCACCTTGTAGGGAAGGCGACGGTTGGCCGGTTTGATATGGCGGTCCACGGTAATGGTCATGGTGGCCACCACGCCGGGCCGCGCCTCGGCAATTTTGGGCGCGTAGCGGCGGTCGATGATGCCGCTGGGCAGATGCCACAAAAGATCGGCCACATGCTCGCCCGCCACCCGTTCCACGGCCTTGGCGATGCGCGGCCCCACACCGGCCAGCGACGTCACAGGCTTGAACAATGGAAAAAGAGCTTCCGGGCGCATGGTTATTTCCGCTTCGGGCTGACAGATTTATCTGAACGGTCTATATCCTACGACAGCCAACGGAGGAGACAATGGCCGAGTCCCTCGACATCCGTCGAAAACGTCTGAAATTGTTAAGCCACCAACGCGGAATGCTGGAAACCAGCCTGCTTCTTCGGGCCTTCGCCGAGCGCTTTTTGCCCGATCTGAACGCCGACGGCCTGGACAGGTATGAAGCCGTTCTGGACGCGCTGGACAACGACCTGCTGGACTGGATCGTCGGCAAAGCGCCGCCGCCGCCCCACATCGATCCGGGCATCATTGAGATCATAAAGAACATTAGAAACGAATCGTAATCCATTGTTTTCGCTATCAAAAAAACTTTCCGAACTGGGGCATGTGCAGGTGTGGGGAGCGCCCGCCGGGTATGATGCGCGCCTGCTGACCGACGCCGCCGCAGACGGCCTCGATATTATTTTCGTGGCCCGCGACGACGTGCGCATGGCCCAAACAAAAGAAGCCATCAGCTTCTTTGCACCCGCCGTCGATTGTCTTGAATTTCCCGCCTGGGACTGCCTGCCCTACGACAGGGTTTCGCCGCGCTCGGAAATCGTCAGCCGGCGAATCGACACGCTGACGCGCCTTCTGGACGACGAAAAGTCTGCAAAATCAAAAAAGGGACGAATCGTCCTGACCACGGTTTCGGCGATTTTGCAGCGCGTTCCGCCACGCAAGGCCTTCGCCGGAACGACCCGCCTTTTGAAACTGGGCCAGCAGATCGACCCCGAAGACCTGACCGGTTTTTTGGTCCGTCAGGGGTTCATTCGCTCGGAAACCGTCATGGAACCGGGTGAATTCGCCGTTCGTGGCGGCATTTTGGATGTTTACCCGCCGGGAACGGAAAACCCCGTGCGCCTGGACTTCTTCGGTGACGAGTTGGACGGCATTCGCAGCTTTGAGGCCACCACCCAGCGAACACAGCGCAAGCTGAAGGAAGTGGTTCTCAAACCGGTCAGCGAAGTTCCGCTGGATGATGACGCCGTATCGCGCTTTCGCACCCATTATCGCGAACTGTTCGGCGCGCCCAAGGCGGACGATATCTTGTTCGAGTCCGTCTCCGCCGCGCGCCGCCATCTGGGCGTTGAACACTGGCTGCCCTTGTTTCATGACGGCCTTGAGACGCTGCCGGATTATGCGCACAAGGCGGCCATCGTGCTGGATCATCAGGCCGAGCAGGCTCGGAACGCGCGCCTTGAAGTGATTGCCGACTATTTCGATGCCCGCGCCACCGTTGCGCAGGCCGCAGGCGGGGCAGGCGGCGCGCCCTACAATCCGGTGCCCACCGATTGGATGTTCCTGAACGGACCCGATTGGCAAGGCCTGCTCATGGGGCGCAGTGTCGCCACGTTGTCTCCCTTCGCCGGGCCGCAAAGCGAGGATAACCCCGATGCGGGCGGCCGTCCGGGCCGCGATTTCAGCGAAGCCCGCGTGCAGCCAGGGATTACGGTTTTCGACGCCCTGCGCGATTTTGCCGCCATCGAAAAGCGAGAAGGGCGGGCCATTGTCGTCACTGCGGCCTCGCGCGGATCGTGCGAAAGGCTGGCTGCATTGCTGCGCGATCACGAAATGGAAGACGTGCGCGCGCCCGCTGGCTGGAACGATTTGGCCGATCTACCCGCCGGGCAGGTGGGCATGGCGGTGCTGGGCCTCGATCACGGGTTCATCGCTCCCGACATCACGCTGATTACCGAATCCGATATTCTGGGCGAGCGGCTTTCGCGGCCCATCCGCAAAAAGCGCGTGCGGCCCGAAGACGTCATTGCGGATGCCGGAACCCTGGGTGAAGGCGATCTCGTGGTTCATGTGGATCACGGCATCGGGCGCTACGACGGACTGGTCGCCATCGAAGTGGGTGGCGCGCCGCACGATTGCCTGCGTCTTATTTATGCGGGCGAGGACAAGTTATTCGTGCCCGTCGAAAACATCGACATGCTGGGCCGCTTCGGCTCCGATTCCGGGGCGGCGCAGCTGGACAAGCTGGGCGGAGCCGCTTGGCAGGCGCGTAAGTCTCGGCTGAAAAAGCGCGTGCGCGACATGGCCGAGGAACTGATCCGCGTGGCCGCCGCTCGCCATTTGCGCCCGGCCCCCAAATTCGATACCCCGGAGGGCGTGTTCGATGAATTTTGCGCCCGCTTCCCCTTTGCCGAAACCGACGATCAGGAACGCGCCATCGGTGATACCCTGGGTGATCTGGCGCGCGGGTTGCCCACGGACCGCCTGATTTGCGGCGACGTGGGCTTCGGCAAGACCGAGGTGGCGCTGCGCGCCGCCTTCGTCGCCGTCATGGCGGGCAAACAGGTAGCCATCGTGACACCGACCACCTTGCTGTGCCGCCAGCATCTTCAAACCTTCTCGGCGCGCTTTGCCGACTATCCGGTGCGTGTCGAACAGTTGTCGCGGCTGGTGTCCACGAAAACCGCCAAGGACGTGCGTGCCGGGCTCAAGGACGGCAAGGTCGACATCATCATCGGCACCCACGCGCTGCTGGCCAAAAGCATCGAATTTAGCGACCTCGGCCTGCTCGTCATCGATGAGGAACAGCGTTTCGGCGTCACCCACAAAGAGCGTCTCAAAGGCCTGAAAACCGACGTTCACGTACTGACCCTGACCGCCACGCCCATTCCGCGCACCCTGCAACTGGCCCTGACCGGCGTGCGCGAACTTAGCCTCATCGCAACCCCGCCGGTGGACCGGCTGGCCGTACGCACCTTCGTGCTGCCCTACGATCCGGTGGTCATTCGCGAAGCCATCCTGCGCGAACATTACCGGGGCGGCCAAACCTTCTACGTCTGCCCGCGCATTGAAGACCTGATGGGGCTCGCCGACCGTCTTGAAAAACTGGTGCCCGAGGTCAAAATCACCATGGCCCACGGCCAGATGCCGGCGGCCGAGCTGGAAGAGCGCGTGGCGTCGTTCTACGACGGCCAAACCAATGTTCTGCTGTCCACCAACATCATTGAAAGCGGGCTCGATCTGCCCAGCGTCAACACCATCATCATCCATAGGGCGGACCGCTTCGGGCTGGCCCAGCTATACCAGCTTCGCGGACGGGTCGGACGGGCCAAGGTGCGGGCCTACGCCTATTTGACCCTTCCGGTCCGCCAGAAGCTGACGGTCAATGCGCAAAAGCGCCTGGAGGTCATGCAAACGCTGGACTCATTGGGTGCGGGCTTCTCCCTGGCCAGCCACGATCTGGACATTCGCGGCGCCGGAAACCTGTTGGGCGAGGAGCAGTCGGGCCACATCCGCGAGGTCGGCGTCGAGCTGTACCAGCAGATGCTGGAAGAAGCCGTGGCCGAAGCCAAGGGCGGCGGTGGCGCCGACGAAACGGGCGAGAGCGAAGCCGACTGGAGCCCGCAGGTCAATCTGGGCACCGCGGTCCTCATCCCCGAGCTCTACGTGGCCGACCTGGGGGTTCGCCTGGGCCTCTATCGCCGCATCGCCAGGGTTTCCGAACTGGACGAGGTGGAAACCTTCGCCGCCGAACTGATCGACCGCTTCGGCTCGCTGCCGCCCGAGGTCGAAAACCTGCTTAAAACCATCGCCATCAAATGCCTGTGCCGGCAGGCGGGCATCGAAAAGGTCGAAGCCGGACCCAAGGGCGCGGTTATCTCGTTCCGAAACGACACGTTTGCCAACCCGGCGGGCCTCGTGGCCTTCATCTCCAACCAGGTCGGCACCGCCAAGCTGCGCCCCGACCACCGGCTGGTTTTTATGCGGCACTGGGAAACCCCCGCCTCACGGCTAACCGGGGTCAATCGATTGATGATGGAGATGGCAAAAATTGCCACAGTAGCGGAGTAGGTGGCCTTAACCGGGAGGAAGACGAAAATGGACTTCAAGATCAGGTTTTGCGGCGCGGCACGCACGGTTACGGGGTCTTGCTACCACGTCGAGCTTCCTGGGTTTCGCCTTCTCGTCGATTGCGGAATGTTCCAGGGCACGAAGACCGTGCGCGAACTGAACTACGGCGAGTTTCCGTTCGATCCGCACCAGGTCGATGCGGTTTTTCTGACCCATGCACATATCGATCATTCGGGGCTTTTGCCCAAACTTCGCAAAGCGGGCTTCAACGGAACGATCTTCGCCACCGAGGCGACACGGGATTTGCTCAGCTACATGCTGCCGGACTCGGGCCACATTCAGGAATCGGAAGTCAAACGCATCAACCGACGCAACCGCCGCCGGGGCGAACCGATCATCTTTCCCATCTATTCCTCCGAGGATGCGCGGGAAACTGCCGAGGCCATATCGGTCGTTCCCATGGAAAGATGGCAGGACGCCGGGCGCGGAATTCGGTTTAGATACTGGAATGCGGGCCACATTCTGGGGTCGGCCTCGGTCGAGTTTGAGTTCCCGGAAACCGAGGAAAACGGCGGTGTCCAGCGGATACTGTTTTCCGGAGATATCGGCCCGGATCACAAGGCCCTGCAATCGGACCCGGAGGGCCCGACGGACCTTGATTTCCTGGTCGTCGAAAGTACCTACGGGGACCGCGACCGCTCGGATCTTTCGGCGGTTGCCCGGCGCGGCGCGTTAAAGGCGGAAATCCAGGCGGCACTGAACGCGGGGGGCAACATTCTTATTCCCGCTTTTGCCGTCGAGCGGACCCAGGAATTGCTGTTCGATCTGGGAACCTTGATGGACGAAGGAGAAATTCCACCAACCCCGCTATTTCTCGATTCTCCGCTCGCCATTCGTGCGACGGAAGTGTTCGAACATCACCGCAAGAGCATGGAAGGCGTAGCCGGAAACGCCAACCCGTTTCGCCACAAATGCATAACGTTCGTTGAAAAAGCGAAGGAAAGCATGGGTCTGGAGCGGTTCCAGTCCGGGGCTATTATCATGGCGGCCAGCGGCATGTGCGATGCGGGCCGTATCCGCCATCACCTCGCCAATAACCTGAGTAATTCAAAATCGACGGTGCTGTTCGTCGGATACCAGGCCCCCGGCACCCTTGGAAACCTGTTGGTCGACGGCAAAAAGAAGGTTCGCATCCACGGCGAGGAAATCTCGGTCAACGCGCGCATTCGTTCGGTCGATTTCTATTCGGCCCATGCCGACCGCGAACAGCTTGTCGACTGGATCAAAGACCGCTTCCCGGTCAAGCGCGGCATCTTCCTGACCCACGGCGAGCAATCGGTCATCGAAGCCTTCCGCAGCCGTCTTATCAAGGGCCGCATCAATCCGGACCTTCTGTTTGTTCCGCAACTGGACGAGGAATTTGAGATCAAGCCCGGCGAGCGGCCCAGCCGCCACCTGGATAGCCCGAGGATCGATGCCCACGGTCTGGACAATTCTCTAATTTCCGATTGGCACAACGATTACGCGGGACTGCTTCTGGAAATGGCCAACGACCTGCGCAGCCTGCCCGACGCCGACGCCCGGCGCGGACTGTTAACCGCCATGCGCAAAACCTTGAAGCAACAAGCGGCGGAAAGCGGTTAGCCTTCCGGAGCGACCGCCGCATCAATCATGCGGGCGAGGACTTGCGGTTCGTGGGCTCCTGATATGACCATGGATCCGCCGAGGATGAAGGAGGGGACGCTGTTGACGCCGCGGCGGTGGGCCCGCGTGTTTTCCTCGTAAACGAAGGACACGTCTTCGTCGCTGGACAGGTAGTCGGCCAGTTGCGTCTCGTTCAGGCCCAGATCGGACCCGATTTTGATCAGGACCTCGTTTTCGCCGATGTTTTTTCCATTGATGAAATAGTTGAGGAACAAGGCTTCGACGACGATGTCGGCTTTTCCGTGATTTTCCGCGAACTGCACCAGACGATGGGAATTTACCGAATTGGGTGTCTGCCGGATACGATCGAAGGCGAAATCAATTTCAACCGATTGCCCGGCGTCGCCGATGGCTCCATAAATGCGGCGGACACGGGCCTCCGTTCCGAATTTGCGGACCAGATAGGTGTTACGGTCCATGCCTTCTCCGGGCATATCGGGATTCAATAAAAACGGTCGCCAGCGCGGCTCAATCTTGACGTTCGGCCGAAGAAGCATTGCCGCTTCGAGACGACGTTTTCCCACATAGCACCAAGGGCAAATCGTGTCGAAGATGACATCAACCCGCATGGCTATACCAGGGACCAAGGATAATGATTTATAGAGACGGCCTTCCCGGCCTTTCGGTTAGGAGCGTGTTTCGCGGCGATGCGGCACATCGGAAGGGACGCGCGACGACATCCGAAAGGTCGGGAAGGCCGCCGTTCCGGTCGTGGACACGCCCCGTCGGAGGGCGTCGCAAAGCCTTGACGATATGCCGCATCGCCTGCGGCCTTGCTCCTACCCGACGAGGCGTGTCCACGATCTCTATAAGTCACTATCCATGGCCCTTGGTATAAATTACTCCAAATTCTGGCGGGCCCGCGCGATGAGCGCGGCGGGATCGTCGTCCGCTTCCAGTTCGGCGGCGCCGACCGCAACGGAAATGGTTATGGGGCGATACACGTCGTCAACGGCGAAATCCGTGTATCCGAGAATACCGGCAACGCGGCGCATGACGAATTCCCCCTCGGCCAGCGGCGTATCGGGCAAGGCGACGCAGAATTCAGCGTCACCGTGGCGGGCCGAGAAATCCTCCAGCCGCACCATGCCTGAAATCCAGTGGGAAACCTTGCGCTTCAGATCATCGGCCGCGGCGTCGCCGAATTCCTTGCGCACGTCTTCTACTGAGCCGGTAATACTGAAGAAGATGACCGTAAGGTGGCGCTGCCATTCGCGGGATTCGTCGGTCAGAACGTCCAGGTGGTTGCGCAGGAATTCGTATGTATACGCGCCGGTCAATTCGTCTCGGATCGGATCGCCCTTGGCCGCTTCGATGGCCTCGCTGATGCGCCGCCGAAGACGCTGGCGGGTACCCAGGCTGGTCAAAACATAACGAATGCGGGCGTCGGTCTGCATCCCATCGAGAATTCGACTCGCACCCTGCCACATGGCGTTGGTCGCATCCATCTCGACACCGGGTTCCGGGATCAAAAGGATCGGCAGATTGAACAGGCGGGGATTGTTTCTGACCTCTTCGCAAAACTCCATGACGTCTTCAATGGCATCATCCGGAGCAACCCCCACGACCGCAGCGTTGAATTCGCCGTCATACAAGGCATCGCGCGCTTCAAACAGTTGGTCGCACCGGCTCAAAATCCCGCCATCGCCCAGCGCTGCCCCGATCACATCGGCGGTTCCGCTGCGGCTGGAACTGACCAGAATCGAAATCGGTCCCTTGTCGATGGAAAGATCGGGTGTTTTGGGGATATCGACGCCGAATTTGCGGGCCAGCGCCGTTCGCCGCCGCAATTCCGCCAACTGGGTGGACAAGCGCATCAAAGGATGAAAGCGAAGGAAAATTTCGTCGCCCTGCGGTTCCCCCACGTAAACGTCGTCAACTTCGGCAGCCAGTGCCTTTTCAAACAGCTGATTGGTTTCCTCAACTGCCCACACAACAACCGGAATGCCCGCGCTTTCAGGTTGCCCGCGCAACGCCTCGATCAGGGAGAAACCATCAATGTCCGCCGATTCGTAATCGATTATCGCCAAATCGGTTCCGCCTTCGCGAGCTTCGCTCAAAAACTGGTCAACCTCGTCACAGACGAGGGCGTTACAGTTGTTCTCGCTCAATACGTCGGAAAGCCGGTCTGCCCGTTTCGCGTCGGTTCCGGCGATAAGGATATTGGCCAAGCGATTCATTTTCGGCGTAACCCCCGGTTTGCCCCAATTTCACGCCACGAACAGCGATGCAAGAGGGCGGCACATCCTGAATACCTTGTTGGCTATTATATGGCTTATGCGCATGAAATCAGCAGCGAAATTCCGCCCGGCCAGCAAATCGATTGGTCTGGTTCTTATTGTCGCGTGATCGAACCGCCCTAGACGGTCGTCACGAAATCCTTCCCAAGCGTCCGGTTCCTGCCGGCGTTTTTGGCCGCGTAAAGCCTTTCGTCAGCCATGGCAATGACATCGGCGGGGGGGATATTCCCGTCGGGAACGATGGTTACCACCCCCAAACTGACGGTCACATATTTGCTGATGTCGGAACCCCGGTTGGGGATTTTCAAAGCCAGAATGTTTTCGCGGATATCCTCGGCGATTTTCATTGCGTCTTCGTGGTCGGTAACCGGAAGGACACAGCAAAATTCCTCTCCGCCATACCGCGCCGCCATATCCAGCGAACGGCGAACCGTCTCGGCGATCAGGCGGCTAACCTCTTTCAGGCAATCGTCGCCAGCCAGATGGCCGTATGTGTCGTTGAAATTCTTGAAATAGTCGATGTCCAACATGATTACGGATAGCGGCCCCGTCGGGCGCCGCAATCCACAACACTCGAGTTCAATTCTACTGTCCAGGTGGCGTCTATTGGCGAGTTCGGTCAACCCATCCGTCGTCGACAATTTCGCCAGCATCGCAAGCGCTTTGGTCAGCTTGATGTGGTTACCCACCCGCATTAGAACGATGGGGGGGCTGACCGGCTTTGTAATATAGTCGACGGCGCCGACCTCCAGTCCACGGGCCTCATCGGAAACGCTGGTAAGGCCGGTAACGAAAATAACCGGTATGGTCGCCGTAACGGGGTTGGCTTTCAACGACGCGCAGACCTCGTACCCATCCATTTCGGGCATGACAACATCCAGGACAATCAGGTCCGGTGCTTCGGCTTCTGCTACCTTCAGCGCGTCCGCGCCACTGGTCGCGAAAAGAATTTCATGATGGTCCTCGAGAATTTCGGACAAGATGTCGATGTTCATCGGATCGTCATCGACAATCAGAATTGTTCCGCGCTCGTTGTCAGGCAGCGAATAGTCCATGTGCCAATTCTGTCTTTTCCGCTTTTTTGACCGACAAATCAAACTCCTTGCGGGCTGTTTTGAGTTACAGTTCCACTTCCGGTCCGCGTCCGGTCGGCAAGGTGTAAGGTACTGGATTCGAAAATGCCGAACAAGGACCCCGTGCTCGGCTCTGATTTGCGCGGCATTGCCGGGCAAACCAGCGACATCCTTGCGCGCGTCGGTAAGTCGGTCCGCGATCAAAAAGGTTGTCATGGAATCGGCGTCAAAGGTGGTTTCAAATATGAGCGGGGCGAGCCGATGAACAAACTGGCGGTGTTGTGGCGCTTTTCCTCCGTTGTTATTTTGGCGCTTGTCGGCGGATGTGTCAGCCAAACCGTCCACGACACCGGCTATCTGGCGGCCCCCGCCGCCTGCAAAAGACCGATCTCATTCGATGAAGCCCGGCATCTTCTGGCTCGCACCGGTTTTGGCGTACCCCGCACCACCGAGATTGAAGCGTTACGGCCCCTTTGCTATGAGCAGGCGGTCAACAAAATCCTCGCCGGTGTGCGGCGGAAACCGCTTTTGCCGCCGCCGGAGATGATAATAAGTCCGGGCGAGCGAACCAACACCGCTCGAATGACGGCCGCCGAGCGCAAGGCCTACAACAAGGCCACCCGAAAGGAGACTACTGCGCTCGAGCAGTGGTGGATTCGCGAAATGCTGGAAACGGACTCGCCTTTGAGCGAGCGTCTGACCATTTTCTGGCACGGACACTTCGCCACGGAAGCAAGAAAGGTGAAATTTGGCCGCATGATGTTTGAACAACATGCGGCGCTTCGACGAAACGCCCTGGGAAATTTCGGCGATCTTCTTTCCGACATCTCCAAGGGAGGAGCGATGCTCTATTACCTCGACGGGCATAAAAACGTGAAGGGTCGGCCCAACGAGAACTTCGCACGGGAGGTGATGGAACTTCACTCCATGGGAGAGGGGCAGGGGTACACCGAAAACGATGTACGAGAGGGAGCGCGCGCCTTTACGGGCTGGCGCGTGAATATGAAGACGGGAGAATTCCGGCTCGCCAAGAACAGCCATGATCGGCAGGCAAAAACCTTTCTCGGTCGAACGGGATATCTGGACGGTGACGACGCGATTGAAACCATTCTCGAACAGCCCGGCGTCGCCCCGTTCATTACGACGAAGTTATGGCGCGAATTCGTTTCTCCCCATCCCGACCCGGTCGAGGTCAAGCGTTTGGCAACGGATTTTCGCAATTCCGGCTATCAACTGGGGCCGCTGCTGAAGGGGTTGTTGGTGAGCTCCTATTTTCGCGATCCGGCCAACCGCGGCGCACTCATTAAATCACCCGTCGATCTGGTCATTGGCACCTTACGTCTTCTAAATTTCGCGGCCCCGTCTCCGAAACAGGTCAGCGTAGATCAGCGTCGCATGGGGCTGGACTTATTCGACCCGCCCGACGTCAACGGCTGGAAAGGCGGCACGGAATGGATCACGACGACAAGTACCCTGTTTCGTCGGCAATTTCTGCTCTCGGTGATACGAAGCGCGAAGCCCCAATCAACCAAGAGGCCGTATGGCATGGCCGATACAGAAGCGTTGCGGGCCATCGCCGAAAATTCGCCCGAAGAACTCAGGAAATTGATTTTGGCGACAGCCCCCGTAATGGCCCGTTCGATGAAGGGCAGGGGCCTTGCTTTGATCGAGAAACTTCTGCTCGATCCCGTGTATCAGTTGAAATAGAGAGGCCGCTATGAAACGTCGTAAATTCCTCGGCCTGACAGCAACAACACCGCTTCTTCTCAGCCCATTCGCCCGGGCCGCGTGGGCCGCTGCGCGTTGGGATAGAACACTGGTATTGGTCGAGCTCAATGGCGGAAATGACGGCCTCAACACCGTCGTTCCCTATACCGATCCGAATTATTACGACCTCAGGCCAAACATCGCCATTCCCCGCGATCAGGTCTTGCAACTGGACGAGAAGCGTGGATTGCACCCGGGGTTCGAACCCCTCATGCCGCTATGGAAAAACCGCGAGATGGCGATCATCGAGGGGCTGGGATACCCCGAGCCCAATCTTTCCCATTTTCGAGGTATCGACATTTGGAACACCGCTTCCGATTCGAAAGAAACTCTCGTCGATGGGTGGGTATCCCGCCTGTTCAAGCGATACCCGCCACCGTCCGATTTCACTGCCGATGGCATAATCCTCGGTCGCAATGCCATGGGGCCGCTACAAGGTAGCAAGGGACGCACCGTAAGCCTGCTCAAGAATGTCGAGAAGACGCTAAAGCAATCTAGCCGCGTTCGCCGGGGGCCTGTCCGCGATGGCGACGACGCGTTGGCCCATATTCTGCGCAAACGCGCGCACCTGCGCGACGCGACGGACGACATTATCTCCAGGCATATCGGCGATATCGACCTTGGCGCATCATTTTCGACCGAAGTGATCACACCGCCGGGACCGTCTCTGGGCGAGCAATTCGAAATTGCGGCCCGCCTGTTGGCGTCAGGCGTCAAAACACCGCTTATCAAACTGTTCCGCATCAAGTTCGATACCCACGCCGACCCGCCGGAACTCCACGCCGAGCTTCTTTCCGAGTTGGCGGGCGCCGTGTCCACCTTCGCCGAAGTCATGAAGGCCAAGGGACTATGGGACAAGGTGTTGGTTATGACCTACTCGGAATTCGGACGGCGGCCGAAGGAAAACTTCAGCTTGGGAACGGATCACGGTACCGCTGCGCCGCATTTCCTTTTCGGCGGTCGGGTCAAGGGCGGGCTATACGGTGAACAACCGCCGCTCGACGACCTCGACAACGGCAACCTTAAGCACCGTCTGCATTTCCGTTCCCTTTATTCTTCGGTAGTCGAAGAGTGGTGGAATCTGGCGCCCTCGTTCTTCGAGGAAAAGCCCCTGGGCGTAGTCGGATAACGCGCGGATTTTGGCGGATGGGTGGGATTGGCTTCGCTTCGCTCACCCCGCTGCGCGGCGATGCCGCTTCGCGAACGAACCTTGGCTCCGTTCACCGAACCCCAGTCCCCATACACCAAAAAGGACCCGAAATCCGGATCCATTGTGGTTTTTGGCGGATGGGGTGGGATTCGAACCCACGAAGAGCTATTCACCCTTGCCGGTTTTCAAGACCGGTGCCTTCAACCGCTCGGCCACCCATCCGTCTAGGTGTCGCAATGCCCGTGAGAGCGCATGATTATCACCCTTCGATCATCTCTCGCAAGATGATGTTCGATCCTAAATTTCCTTGACAAGCACGGGGAGCACCGTCCAACTCCGAGCTGGGCTCAAGGCATCAATGTGAAGGAATTTCACTATGAACGAGACAGAAGGTGTTGCTGCGCAAGTTCAGGAAATAGTTGATCAGGTAATCGCCGTCGCCGCGTCATATGGCATGGATGTCTTGGGGGCAATCGCCATCCTCATTGTCGGTTGGATGGCGGCGGGTTGGGCCGAGCGCGCGACAGCAAAGGCCGTTGGCCGCATAAAATCCGTGGATGACATGCTGACCGGCTTTTTTGCCAGCATGGTCAAATACGCTGTTTTGGCATTTACCATTGTTGCGGTTCTCAACCGATTCGGATTTGAAACCACAAGCCTTGTGGCGATTCTGGGTGCCGCGGGTCTGGCAATCGGTTTGGCGTTGCAGGGAACGCTTTCCAACATCGCTGCGGGCGTCATGCTGTTGATGTTCCGGCCTTACAAAGTCGGTGATTTTATTGAAGGTGCGGGGCTTTCCGGCACGATTAAAACGGCTGGCTTGTTTACGACAGAAATGGCCACCCCGGACAACGTTCATATCGTGGTGCCGAACTCGCAACTGTGGGGAGCGGCCATTAGCAACTACAGCCACAATTCGGAACGCCGGGTCGACCTGCTCATCGGGATTAGCTATGGCGACGATATCGACAAGGCCATTCAAATTATCAAGGGTATTGCCGGTGCCGACGAACGTGTTCACGTCCATCCGGACCCGTTTGTCGAGGTGGGGAACCTGGGTGACAATGCGGTTGAACTGGTTGTGCGGGTGTGGGTGGACAACGCGGATTACTGGGGCGTCAAGTCTGCGATGACCAAAGCCATCAAACAGACCTTCGATAAGGAAGGCGTGTCTTTCCCGTTCCCGCAAAGAGACGTGCATCTTTATCAGGAACAACCCTGAGACCAGAATTATCGGGAAGCGGCAGGGGCTGTATCCCAGTCCGGCGCGGACAATTCGGACCGTTTCGGCAGATCGGCGCCGCGCCGCGAACAGGTGAGCGCAGCGGCCCCTGCGGCAAATTTCAACAGCGCCTCCAAGGGTTTCCGGCCCAGCGATTTCAAACCGTACGACGACAACGCGCCCATTTCTTCCAGGCCGCACAAAAGGGCTGCCTGGAAGCTGTCGCCCGCACCAACGGCGTCAACGACATCAACCTGAACCGACGGCACCTCGACCATACCGAAACTGCCAAACGCGACAGCCCCGTCGGCACCCTTGGTCACGACCACCAGTCCGGTCCCGCGACCCAAGCACTGGCGGGCGAAATCGCCAGGATATTCGCCAGGGAAAAGCGTTTCGATATCCTCCTCGCTGATCTTGATCAGATCGGCGAAGGGGAGCAGCCCATCCATTCGCGCGTTCCACACGCCAACGTCCGGTTCCACGGTCGGGCGCACATTGGGGTCGACTGAAATCAGCCTTTTTCCCGCCTCTCGCTGCGCCAACGCGGCCAGCGCATCGGCAGTGGGCGCAGCCACAAGGGAATACGAACCAAAATGCAACGCGCCGACATGATCGCCGATTTCCGGCAGATCGTTGACCTCTAAGGACCGGTCTGCCGCGTCGCGACCGTAAAAGGCGTAACTGGGCGAACCGTCCTCAGCCACCCCGACCACGCTAAGCGTCGTCGGTGCATCCTTTCGGATGATGTACTCGGACGACACGCCCTCGGTCTCCAGCGCCCGGGCCAGACGAGCGCCGAGAAAATCCGTCGACAATGCCGAGAAGAACGCAACCGAACGGTCCAGCCGCGCCAGGCCCAGCGCGACGTTGAACGGAGAACCGCCAAGGCGAGCCGAGAAGCGCATACCCATATCTTCGTCCGCATCCAAAAACAGGTCGAACAACGCTTCGCCGCAAATAAGGAATGTGCCTTTTTCTCCATTCGATCCCATGGTTAAGACGCGTCCCCCAGCGTCAGATCGGCGGGGACGGACTTCTCGGCAACCAACCGGGCGTTGGGCATATCGTTCGATAGCGCGCGATTTCGCGCAGCGTCAAATTCGGCCCCGCGATCCGTCCAGCGGCGGATGAGACGTTCCTCCAGGATATCCGGCTCGACGCTCAAATATACGGTGAGATCAAAAAGCGGCTTCATGGTCCGCCAGGGGGCCTGGTCAAGCAGCAGATAGTTGCCTTCGGTCACGACAATCCGATGATGCAGGCGGATAACCCCCGCGTCGATTATGGACGCGCTAGCCGTCCGGTCGTAGACGGGAATGGGAACGTCCCGGCGATGATCGTGAATCTCCTTCAGGGTCTTGAAAAAGGCGTCCGTATCGAATGTATGGGGCGCGCCTTTACGCGGTAGCCATCCGCGTTCAGTCAGAATTTTGTTGTCCAGATGAAAGCCGTCCATGGGAAAAACCACCGAAGGCTCTGAGGTTTCCCCATCATTCAGCCGACCGACCAGTTTTGCCGAAATCGTCGATTTCCCCGATCCCGGCGGCCCGGCAATGGCGACAATCAAGCGCTCGCAGCCATGCGCCTTTTCCAAAACACGGTTTGACAATAGGTCCAGATCGTTCATCAGGCAGCCTTCTGCTCCTCGGGCCGTCGCCGTATCGTACATGGGCAGCATCTTCGGGTCGATAACTGCGATGCACCTAAGTAGTTGTGCGCAGGCGTTTTGTTGAAATTTGAGTGAACGCTTGCGTCGCAAAGCCCATATACGCTATTCCGAATTGTCGGTTTGCCTCAGATTTGATCTTTAGGGACACTTCGTCCGGTCGGATGGCGCAAAATTCGGCAGCCCCGGGGGGGGTATTACGAAAAAAAACAAACCGACAATCCAATTGGACCACATTCGGTCCAGATAAATAAAATCAGGAGAGGTAGATAAGATGATCAAAAAAATTATTGCCGCAGCTGCGGCGTTTGCCGTATTCGGCGCCGCGAATGCCGGTGCAGCGGACTTCTACGGTACGCTCAAAAAAATTAAGGACTCCGGAACCATCGTCGTCGGGCACCGTGAATCCTCGGTGCCTTTTGCTTATATCGGCCCTGACAACAAGCCGATCGGCTATTCGATGGATCTGTGCATGAAGATCGTTGATGCGGTGGCCAAGGAAGTCGGCGTTGACAAATTGAACGTCAAGCTCGTTCCGGTTACCCCGCAGACCCGTATTCCGTTGATCGCCAACGGCAACATCAATATCGAATGCGGCTCGACCACCAACAACCTGACCCGCCAAAAGCAGGTTGACTATGCGCTGACCACATTCATCACCGGCACCAAAATTCTGGCCAAGAAGACGTCCGGCATCAAGGAAGTCGAAGACTTGGCCGGTAAGGCGATCGCCTTGGCCCAGGGTACGACCAACGAACGCGCCATCAAGAACGCCATCAAGGATCTGGGCATCAAGGACGTCAAAATTCTGAGCGTCAAAGACCATGCCGAAGGCTTCCTGGCGCTGGAAACCGATCGTGTCGACGCCTATTCGACCGACCATATCCTGCTGTTCGGGCTGATTTCCAAGGCCAAGAAACCTGCCGACTACGAAGTCGTCGGCCGTTTCGTTTCGTTCGATCCCTACGCGCTGATGCTGCCGCGCGATGATTCGGCCATGCGTCTGGTCGCAAATCGCACGCTGGCCGGTCTGTTCCGTTCGGGCGAAATTCTCGACATCTACAACAAGTGGTTCATGAAGCCGATCCCCGGCGGGAAAGCGCTGAATGTGCCCGCAGGCGAAACGCTTGAAACCAACTTTGCGGTTCAGGCGTTCCCTAAATAAACGGTTGAAAACGGGGCCGGGAAGCGGGTTGTCTTCCCGGCCTTTCTCTTTCATACCCATCGGAAAAAATACGAATGAATTATAACTGGAACTGGGGCATCCTGTTTGAGGAGCCCTATTTCGATTGGCTGGTTTCAGGCGTCGAGTGGACCCTGTTTGTTTCAGCCGTCGCCTGGATTATTGCGTTTTCGCTGGGCTCGGTTATCGGTGTGGCACGGACGGTCGATTCCGTTCCCGTTCGCGCTGTCGCCACCGCCTACGTTGAATTATTCCGCAATATTCCGCTTATCGTTCAGATGTTTCTCTGGTTTTACGTGGTTCCGGAAATGGTGCCCGACGATCTGGGCCGCTGGATGAAGCGCGATATGCCGTTTCCCGAAGCAACCAGCGCCATCTTCTGCCTTGGCACCTATACGGCGTCGCGTGTCGCCGAACAGGTGAGGGCGGGCATTGAATCGATCCCGGTAGGACAGCGCGCGGCAGGGCTGGCCATGGGGCTGACGACCATTCAGGTATACCGATACCTGCTGGTCCCCGTCGGTTACCGCATCATCGTGCCGCCGCTGACCAGCGAATTTCTGACCATCTTCAAGAATTCGTCGCTGGCCCTGACCATCGGTGTGGCTGAACTTTTGTATCAGGCACGCCAGATCGAGAACTACACCTTCCAGGGATTTGAAGCCTTTACCTCCGTCACGCTGATTTACCTTGTGCTGACGATGATCGTCGTCGCCCTCATGGTTCGTGTCGAGGAAAAGACCAAGATCCCCGGCTACGGCATCCAGAAGGATAAATGATCATGCTTGGTGATTTTGATTTTGGCGTGATCGTCACTGCATTGCCCTACCTTTGGGAGGGGATGCAGCTTAGCCTGTTGCTGACCGGCCTTGCCGCCATTGGCAGTATTGCATTGGGAACCATTCTGGCCCTGATGCGCCTGTCCAGCATCCGCCTTTTCCAATGGATTGGCGCGGTGTGGGTCAACTTCTTCAGATCCTTGCCGCTGCTGCTGGTGATCTTCTGGTTCTATTTCCTGGTTCCGTTGATTGTGCAGGGGCAGGTGGACGCGTTTGAATCCGCGCTTATCGGGTTTGTCCTGTTCGAGGCCGCTTACTATTGCGAAATCATGCGCTCGGGCATCCAAAGCATCTCGCGGGGTCAGGCGTGGTCCGGCTATGCGCTGGGACTGAATTATCCGCAAACCATGCGCTACGTGGTTCTGCCCCAGGCCTTCCGCAATATGCTGCCGATCCTGCTGACGCAAACCATCATCCTGTTTCAGGATACGTCGCTGGTTTTCGTCGTTGGTCTGGCGGACTTCATGACCTCGGCGGTCACAGTGGCCCAACGGGATTCGCGGCTGGTTGAACTCTATGTCTTCGCCGCGCTGGTCTATTTCGTCATGTGTTACTTCGCGTCACTTTACGTGAAGACCCTGCAAAAGAAGATGCACCGATGATCAAATTTAACAACGTCAATAAATGGTATGGCTCCTTCCAGGTTCTTAAAGACTGCACGAGCAGCGTAAAAAAGGGCGAGGTGGTCGTTATTTGCGGCCCGTCGGGGTCCGGTAAAAGCACGCTGATCAAATGCGTAAACGGACTGGAACCCTTTCAGGAGGGGGAAATTTCCGTGGATGGAGTTTCGGTGGGCGCCAAAGAGACCAATCTGCCGAAGTTGCGCTCGCAGATCGGAATGGTCTTCCAAAACTTCGAATTGTTCCCACATAAGACGGCGATGGAAAACATCTGTCTGGCCCAAATCAAGGTTCTCGGGCGGACTGAAGACGAAGCCAATACCCGCGCCCAGGAATTGCTGGACCGCGTCGGCCTTGGCGAATACGGAAACAAGTATCCGAGCCAGTTGTCAGGCGGACAGCAACAACGCGTTGCCATCGCACGCGGGCTGGCCATGGACCCCATCGCCATGCTGTTCGACGAACCGACATCGGCGCTGGACCCGGAAATGATCAACGAGGTTCTCGACGTCATGCAGCAACTTGCAAAGTCGGGAATGACCATGATGGTCGTCACCCACGAAATGGGTTTTGCGCGGCGCGTCGCCGATCGGGTGATTTTCATGGACGAAGGGGAAATCGTCGAAGATGCAACGACAGACGATTTCTTCGGAAAACCGCACAGCGACCGAGCGCAAGAGTTCCTTTCGAAAATCCTGGAACACTAGTCGCCTGAACGAAAAGGGATAGCCGCCATGGAATACCGTCGATTGGGAAAATCGGGCTTGAAGGTCAGCACGCTTTCGTTCGGTTCATGGGTTACGTTCGGCTATCAGGTTGATGTCAGGGACGCGGCGGCCATTCTTAAGGTCGCCTACGATGCCGGCGTTAACTTTTTCGACAATGCCGAGGCCTACGCCAAGGGGCAGTCCGAGACAATCATGGGCAAGGCCCTGAAAAACCTGGGCTGGCGGCGCGACAGTTACTGCGTCTCCAGCAAGGTTATGTTCGGCTCGGTCGACGATCCGGCGCCGACCCAGCGGGGTCTGTCCGCCAAGCATGTGTTCGAGGCCTGCCATCAGGCCCTTGAACGCTTGCAGGTCGATTATCTGGACCTTTTCTTCTGCCACCGGCCGGACCCGGAAGTCCCCATCGAAGAAACCGTGCGCACCATGCACAACCTCATTGCCCAGGGCAAAGTGCTGTACTGGGGAACCTCGGAATGGCCGGCGGAAGATATCTTCGAGGCCCACCGCATCGCCCGTGAATGCGGCCTGACGCCGCCGACCATGGAACAGCCCCAATACAACATGTTCGAGCGTGCACGGTTCGAGAAGGAATACGCGCCGCTGTACGACGGACCGGGCCTGGGAACAACCATCTGGTCGCCATTGTATTCGGGATTGCTGACCGGAAAGTACAACGACGGAATTCCGGACGGATCACGGCTTACCGTCGATAACTACAAGTGGCTGAAAGACCGCGTCGTCGGCGACGACGATAAATTGGCGAAGGTCCGACAACTTACCGATTTGGCCGCAGAAATCGGGACGACGACGGCGCTCATGTCCATCGCCTGGTGCGCGAAAAATCCGAATGTCAGCACTGTCATTCTTGGCGCATCGAAAGTCGAACAGCTTCGCGAAAACCTGCAGGCGATGGATGTCGTTGAGCTGTTGACGCCGGACGTCATGGCGCGGATTGAAGGTATTCTCAAAAACGCCCCATAGCAAAACCGGGCTGTTGCAAACCAAGTCATAACCATTTGATTTGCAACGATATTGAGAGTTTCTCGCGTTTGCGATTGAAACCGCCTTGGCGAAAATCAAAAATCGAGTATAATACTGCGATAAACCTGAACGCGGATTTTCGCGTATTTCGGGTACGGGACGTGCGGATAGAGCGCTCCTGGAATAATTGTGTTGGCCCAGCACGCACTTGAGGGAGTGGCGACCGGGTTGTATTTCCGAGGAGTGAATCCACGCGGGATGCATTTGCAATTCGTGGGGTATTGCTATGGGGTTTGCCGCCGCTACTGAAAGAAGCGGTTCAGAGTCTGCTCTGGATCGCAGGGTTCTTATCATTGACGATGATCGCGATTTTGCCGAGGCCATGGCCGACGCGCTAAATCTGCATGGCTTTTCGGTGGCGTTTGCGCAAAGTGCCGATACCGCGCTTCCGGCGGTCGAGAAATTCCGTCCGGCGGCATTGCTGGTCGACGCGCGGTTGGGCCAGACGTCGGGACTGGATTTGATCCCGGAGATCAAGGAACGATTGCCCGACGCCATATGCGTCATCGTTACGGCGTACCCGGATATCGATTCGGCCATCGGCGCGCTTCGCATTCAGGCCGACGATTATCTGCAAAAACCGGTGCAGCCCGAAGAGGTCAGTAAGGTTCTCGACTATTATCTGCAACGCGCAGAAGCGGTAAACGGAAAGGAACGCACTGAAATTCCTGGAGGGGTTAACCTCGGTTCTCCGCGCGACAATTCCTTCGGTCGATTATTGGTACATCGTTTTTCTCATTTGTTTTCCGATCCGGCAACGCCTTCGACCCATCGTGGCCCGATTCCACGGCGTGTCCTGCCTGGTTTTTTTGCCGCCGTAGACATGATGCTGGGTGCCGAGCGCGTGGAAAAAAACCAACAAAAATGCCGGGATGCCATCGTTGAGCTTGGTCAGCGCGAATCCTTGAGCGGCGCCAAGGCCTGGAATGCCTTTTATGCCGACGAGAGGGCGAGCGATATCGCCTTGGAATCCGAGATGCTGATGGCCGCTCATTTCAAGGATTTTGACCGGCGCGCGAAGTGGCTTACAAGTGTGATTCACAACAGCGGTCCAACGGCTAGTGTCAGTACTGATGAGCAATCGGCAAGCTGGCCACCGACGGAAAAGGCCGTGATGATGATGCTGTCGGCGATTTTCTCCGATCTTCGAACGGCAACGTCCGATGAACGTACGCGACGGCGAATTGCGCAAAAATTCGGCGAACGCGAGACCCAGTTATTCGCCGAAGTCGCCAATGAGGCCCAGCGACGTAGCGGCGTCAACTGATCGAAAGGCAATCCGCGGATGACGAGGCGCATTCCGCATTTGCTGGTGTTCAGCCTGATAGCAGGGCTTTATCTTGCCGGAACGACGGATTTTCTTGAATCCAAACTGACCGATCTGCGCTTTCATACCTTTCGCAGCGACGCCACCGCCGATCTGGTGATCATTGATATTGATACGGCCAGCCTGCACGAGCTGGATGTATGGCCCTGGCCCAGAAGTCACCACGCAACCGTTCTGGGTCGAGTGCTTGATGCCGGGGCGGGGATCGTCGCCTACGACGTGGACTTCAGTTCCAAATCCACAGATGAAGCCGACGCGGCGTTGGAAGCGCAAATTGCCCGCGGCGGCAAGCGGGTCGTTCTTCCCATATTCATGCAGTTCGACCCGAAATCGTCATTCGGCGAAGAACCTAGACTTTCGCTAACCCAACCGCTTAGGCGCTTTTCGCGCCATTCGCGGCTCGCTTTCGTCAATATGCGACCGGAACCCGACGGTTTGGTTCGACGAATGGCCTCGCGGGAAGACTGGAACGACGCCAAATTCCCGACACTGGCCGGCATTCTTGCCGAATATTCTGGAGCCAAACCGAAAACCACCGGGCTGTACGGTATTGATTTCGGAATTCGCAGCGAAACCATTCCGCGTTTCTCGTTCGCCGACGTCTTCCATGGGCAGGTCTCTCCCGAGAAATTCAAAGGAAAGCTCGTTATTGTTGGGGCGAGTGCCGCCGAACTTGGGGATCGTATTGCGGTTCCCGTCTACCGCGCCCTGCCGGGCCCGTTGGTGCAGGCGCTGGCCTACGAATCAATTGCGCAGAGCCGCGATCTCACGCGTCTGAGCACATTCCCGATATTGTTTGTCGCATTCATACTGGCTGTTTGGGCCGGACCGTTTCTCAGCCAAACACGATGGCGGCGCGGCAGCGGCGCTCTCTGCGGCGTTTGGATCGGCGCTCTGGCTATCGCATTCGCCGCCCATGACGTCTGGGCTATCGCGGTGGACGTGGTTCCGTGGCTGTCTGTGGTGACCATATCCTTTGTCTATGGCCTGATAAGAAACGCCGACATTCAAGCCATAAATCTCTTAACCGCCCGTCTGGCGGTCGTTCGAACGCGAACGGTCCTGCGTCATATCATCGCGGGAAGTTCGGACGGCCTGATCGTTGTCGGCGCGCGCGGAACCATCGAGATGTACAATCCGGCGGCCGAAAGCATTTTTTCCCGCACCGCAGCCGAAGTTGTCGGGCAACCCTTGTCGGTTCTATTTCCCTCGAGCGGAGGCGGCGAAAACGAGGGCCAAAGAATCTCCAACGCTATTGAGAACGGTGAAGGCCTTGGGAGTGTTGGTCCGTTGCGCGAAATCACGGCTTGGCGACCGGACGGTATGGCGTTCCCATTGGAAATTCTGGTCAACCAAACCGAATTGCGTCTGGATAGCGGGCGCGCGGCGGACAATCCGGATGAAGACGGAGCTTACATCCTTACGGTTCGCGATATCTCGCAACGAAAACGGCTGGAAGCACAAGCCAAGCAGGAACTGGAACGCCGCATCGCCGAAAGAACGGCTGAACTGGAAGCGGCCCAGGAACGTCTTTTGCGAAGTGAAAGGCTGGCAACACTGGGCCAACTAACGGCCACCGTCAGTCACGAATTGCGCAATCCGTTGGGAACTATCCGTTCCTCCATCTATGTCATCCGCCGCGCGGCATCAGAAGCCCTCTCGGGATCGGTGGGAAAGGCCGTCGAACGGATCGAACGGAACATCACGCGATGCGATAACATAATTGATGAACTGCTTGATTTTACACGCATTCGCGAGCCCCTCATGCAACCGGCCACGCTGGATAACTGGATTTCCGATGTGATCGAAGAACTCGATGTTCCAAATGGCATCGAAATAACCCGTGATTTGGCTTGTGCCGGTGAAGTCACGTCATTCGACCATGACACCCTGCGCCGGTCGGTCATCAACGTCTATGAAAACGCCTGCCACGCCATCGAACAAGCGCGAGAACAAAACCCTGACGCCGAACGAAAGATATCGATTGAAACGCGGGTTGGTAACGGACGGGTGGAAATCGGAATATCCGACACGGGCGCGGGGATTCCAGACGATGTTATGCCCAGCATTTTCGAACCGCTTTACAGCACCAAGGGGTTCGGCGTCGGGCTGGGCCTCGTCGTCGTAAAACGCATCATGGATCAACACAACGGCGGCGTGGAGATTTCGACTGAAGCCGGCAAAGGAACGCGGGTACTTCTCTGGCTTCCGCGCCCGGTCGACGAAATTCGTGTTTCGGCTTAAGGTTTCAAAGTCCTTGACCCGTCGCCGCGTTTTGACAATGTTCTCTGACGAATTCCCAATACGTCAGGAGACGAAACGTGACGACCTTCATTGCCGACGGTGCCCCCGACCGCGCGATTACCCGCCAGGAAAAAGAAGCCCACCTTCGTTCGTTTCTGGACAAACTGGGGTATTCGCCCAAGCGCGTTTTGCTTCTTCCGCCCGACCATACGCGTTTTTATTCCGAGGCCGGGTCCATTACCGCCTATCTGTACGAGGTCTTGGCACCGGTTACCGATGTCGTTCATGTGATGCCCGCGCTGGGCACCCATACGCCCATGAACGAGGATCAAATCCGCGCCATGTTTGGTCCCGACATTCCGCTGGAGAATTTCCTAGACCATGATTGGCGCAACGACGTCAAAACGGTCGGTGTCATTCCATCCGAATTCGTCGCCGAGCAGTCTGGCGGAAAGGTTGACTACGAGATCAAGGTTCAAATCAACAAGGCCGTCACCGACGGCGGCTATGACCTGATCCTTTCCATCGGACAGGTCGTGCCCCACGAAGTCGCCGGCATGGCCAACTACACAAAAAATGTCTGCATTGGTGTCGGCGGGGCCGACATGATCAACCGCAGCCACTTCCTGGGCGCGGTGGCCGATATGGAAAAATTGATGGGCCGCACGGATACGCCGGTGCGCGCGCTGCTGAACTACGGTTTCGACAATTTCCTCGCCCATCTGCCCATTCAGTTCATTTCCACGGTCATCGGTAACAGCCCCGACGGCCTTGTTCTTCGCGGTCTTTATGCGGGCAGGGAGGATTCGTACCGCCAAGCCGCCGATCTCAGCCGCGAGGTCAATCTGGACATGCTGGACACGCCGATCAAAAAGGCCGTGGTCTATCTGGTTCCTCACGAATTCAAGAGCACCTGGCTCGGCAATAAGGCCGTTTATCGCACCCGCATGGCCATCGCCGACGACGGCGATCTGATTGTTCTGGCCCCCGCCGTGCGTGAATTCGGCGAGGACAAGGGCATCGACGCGCTGATTCGCAAATACGGCTATTTCGGAACGCCCCACACGTTGGCGGCTGTGAAAGAAAACGAGGATCTGGCGGGCAACCTGTCGGCCGCCGCGCATTTGATCCACGGGGCCTCTGAAGGGCGTTTTCGCATCACCTACTGCACCCGCCCCGAAAACCTGTCGCGCGAAGAGGTCGAAGATGTTGGGTTTGGCTGGGCCGATTACGATGAAATGGCCGCCAAATATAACCCCGACACCCTTGCCGACGGCTTCAGCACCGTTGACGGCGAAGAAATTTTCTATATCAGCAACCCGGCCCTCGGGCTTTGGGCGCTAAAAAACTCATTTGAAGGATAAGAGAGGAAGACCACGAATGTCTCAATTACACCCGGATGTCTTGTCCAATCTGCCATCCGCCGTCGAAGTTCCCGCCTATGACCGCACAAAAGTAGACGTTGGTATTGTTCATTTGGGTGTCGGCGCATTCCATCGCGCTCATCAGGAAGTTTACACCGACACAGTATTGGCTGGTGGCAGCACCGAATGGGGAATTTGCGGCGTCGATCTGATGGGGCCTGAGGTCCGCGACAAACTGGCCCCGCAGGATTTCCTGTACACTGTGGCAACCCAAAGTCTGGACGGCCAGTCCCTGCGCGTCGTCGGCGCCATGCGCGAAATGCTGGTCGGCCCCGAAGACCCCGAAGCCCTGCTGGCGCGCATGTGCGATCCCGCCATTCGCATCGTTTCGATTACAGCGACCGAAAAGGGCTATTGCCACGACCCGGCCAGCGGCAAGCTGAATTTCGATCACCCCGGAATTGCGGCGGATTTGAAATCACCGGACCGACCGACAACTGTCGTCGGCTATGTCGCAACGGCGCTGCGCCGCCGCCGCGACGCCGGAACGCCGGCCTTCACGGTGATGTCGTGCGATAACCTGTTCCAGAACGGCAAAATCGCCCGCATGGCGGTGATCAGTTTCGCCGAAGCGCTGGACGCCAACTTCGGCAAGTGGGTTGCCGACAATGTGGCCTTTCCCTGCACCATGGTTGATCGCATTACCCCGACGACAACGCCCGAGGATACGGCGCGGGTCGCTTCTGATCTGGGCGCGACGGACGCCTGGCCGGTGGTCTGCGAACCCTTCATGCAATGGGTGATCGAGGACAATTTCCCGACCGGAAGACCGGCATGGGAAGATGCGGGCGCCGAAATCGTGGAAGATGTGGAGCCCTTTGAATACATGAAGCTTCGTCACCTCAACGGCAGTCATTCGGCGTTATCATACTTGGGATCGCTGGCCGGTTACGAGACCATCGCATCCTGCATGGAAGATCCGGCCTACGTCAATTTCATGCGAACCATGATGGACGAGGAAATCACGCCGACGCTGGACATGCCGCAAGGGGTCGATGTCGGAGCCTATAAAGACAGCCTCGTTGAACGCTTCACCAATCCCGCCATCAAGCACCGCACCGCCCAGATCGCCATGGACGGCTCGCAAAAACTGCCCAACCGCATCTGCGGCCCGGTGCGCGAACGGCTGGCGTCTGGCGGCAGCATCGGTCATCTGGCTCTGGTCGTGGCGGCCTGGATGCGCTTCGCCACCGGCGTCGACGAAAAGGGAAATTCGTTTGACGTCGCCGACCCGATTGCCGCCCGACTGAAGGCCATCGCCGAGGCCGCAGGAAGCGATCCGGCTGCGCTGGTAAAGGGTTATCTGGGCGTGTCAGATGTATTCGGCGACGATCTCGCTGATGCCCAACCGTTTGTCGATGCGGTGACCGATTGGCTTGCCAGCCTTTATGCGAAGGGGGCCGCAGCAACGGTGGCCGAGAGATACGGATCGTAACCAAATCTAAACCCAGGGCGCGTTAGAAACACTGTATGTTTTTCACGCTGTCCAAGGTTCTGTGGTGGATCGCCGCGCCGGGAAACGCGCTGCTTTTGCTGCTTTGTGTCGGCGTCATCCTGCTATTTTCGCCGTGGCGGCGGGCAGGGCGGCGGCTAACGGCGTTGGCGACGGTTCTCGCGGTGATCGTTTCGACGGTTCCCGTCGGCAGCTGGATGATGACCGAACTTGAAAACCGGTTTCCCGTCGCATCCGAACTTCCCGAACGCATCGACGGCATTGTTTCGCTGGGCGGTATCGTCAACCAATTTGTCACCAAAGCGCGCGGACAGGTCGCCGTCGGTGAAGCGGTCGAACGCTTGACGGCGTTGGCCGACATGGGGCGCAAATACCCTGAAGCGCGGCTGGTATTTTCCGGCGGATCAGGATCGTTGTTTCATACGGATGTCAAGGAAGCCGATGTTCTGACACCGTTTCTGAAGCAGATCGGCCTTAATCCGGCCCGCGTGACATTTGACAACCGCGCCCGCAACACCTTTGAGAACGCCCAACTGGTCCGTGAACTCGTTCATCCGCGACCGGGCGAGAACTGGATTTTGATTACTTCGGCCTTCCACATGCCACGTGCGGTCGGCAGTTTCCGCCAGACCGGTTGGCAGGTCATTCCATACCCCGTGGATTTCCATACGACAGGCGACGGAAACTACGGTTTCTTTCCAAATTTTGCGGGCCGCCTGAACGGTTTGGAACTTGCCCTTCACGAATGGCTGGGCCTTATTTTTTATTGGCTGACGGATAAGACCGATGCTCTGTTCCCGGCTCCCTCCGCTTCATGAATGCTTAAACGTTGAGAACCTATGATGCGATCTAAATTCGAAAAGGAAAATCGACCATGACGACTGCCGTTGGGCGCTGGGGCAAAATCGGCGCAATCGTTTTCGGCGTCCTTGCGGCGCAAACATCGTCCGCAAGCGCGCAAGATTTGCCTTTCGCCAAGTGGCTGGATGGCCTTAAGCGCGAAGCATTGGGGCGAGGCATCGCAGCGACCACGCTGGATGCGGCCTTTGTCGGAATTAAGCCCATACCGCGGGTCATCGAGCTGGATCGTAAGCAGCCGGAATTCACTCTGACTTTCCGTCAGTACATGGACCGGGTCGTTCCCGCTTCCAGGGTCAAAAAGGGGCGCAAGAAATTTGCCGAAAATCGTGCTCAATTGGAAAAAATCGGCAAACAGTACGGCGTTGAGCCGCGCTTTTTGGTGGCCTTCTGGGGAATTGAAACCGACTTCGGCCGCGTGACCGGCGGATTTCCGGTCGTTCCCGCCCTGGCGACGCTGGCCTATGATTGCCGCCGCAGCGCCTATTTTCGCAAGGAACTCCTAAACTCCCTGAAAATTCTGGACGAGGGCCATATCACGCCCAAGAAGATGGTCGGTTCCTGGGCCGGGGCCATGGGCCAATGCCAATTCATGCCGTCGTCGTTCCTCAATTTCGCCGTTGATCAGAACGGCGACGGGCGCAAGGACATTTGGACCACCAAGGCCGACGTTTACGGTTCGGCGGCCAATTATCTGTCCGGGTCCGGGTGGAAATACGACCAGACCTGGGGGCGTGCGGTCCGTCTGCCCGCCAACTTCGACGCGAAACTGGCCAATCTGAAAATCAGAAAACGCCTTAGCGAATGGCAGCGCCTCGGCGTGCGGCGGACCGACGGCAATGATTTGCCCAAGCGCGACCTCATGGCCTCCATCGTTTTCACCGAGGGACCGGGAAGCGCTGCTTACGCGGTTTATGACAATTACCGCACGATCCTCAAATGGAACCGGTCAACCTTTTTTGCGGTTGCCGTCGGTTCTCTTGCCGATCGCCTGAAAGGCGGCTAAGCTACAATATCTAAGGGCTGATCGGACTTGATCTACAAGATATCGGATGCGAGGGGCATGACGCGGGGTCAGTTTTTCAAGGTTTTCCGGCAGGGTTGTGCGCTTTGTCTGTGCGGCGCGGCTCTGATCGCCTGCGCCGAAACCGAGTTCATCGCCCAAACCGCAAAGACAGTCGCCAACAAGGTATCCTCGGCGGAGCCCGCATCCAAACCGCAGGGCCGCTACAAGGTCGGCACGCCCTACCAAATTGAAGGGGCGTGGTATTCGCCTGCGGTCGATTACGAATATCGCGAAACCGGTATCGCTTCCTGGTACGGATCGAAGTTTCACGGACGCAAGACAGCCAACGGCGAACGTTACAACATGAATGAACTGACAGCGGCACATCGCACGCTGCCAATGCCGAGCTTCGTTCGCGTCACCAACCTGGGAAACGGCCGCAGCATCGTTTTGCGAATTAACGACCGGGGCCCGTTCGCCCGCGGCCGGATCATTGACGTTTCGCGCCGCGGGGCGCAACTCCTTGGGTTTGAACGCCAGGGAACCGCGCGTGTCGAAGTTTCCATCTTGGCTGACGAAAGCCGCGCCATCGCGCGCCGCTTGCGAGGTCAGTCGCAAATCGCTTCGGTTGGAAGTCCGCTGACGGTCGATAGCGTTCCCACGGTTTCCGTTTCCGCCGAAACACTGCCGCCACCGCCCGGTGCGGTGCAGGCGGCGGAACGCCCGATTGACGATTTACCGAAACCCACGCTCGCCATTTCAAACACTGTCGCCGTGGAAACTCAGGAATTGCCCAATCCGGTCGCGGAAACCGTTTCAACGACGGCCGTCGTATCGACGGAGATTTACATTCAGGCAGGCGCCTTTTCGGTTTTTGAGAACGCCAACCGGGTCCGCGCCATGCTCAACAGTATCGGCAACGTAAAGATTTCTCAGATTCTGGTCGGCAACCGCGATCTGTACCGCGTTCGGGTCGGACCCATCACCGAGGTCGAAACCGCCGACGCGGTTCTGGAAACAGTCGTTCGCGCGGGGTACAACGACGCGCGGATCATCGTCGTCCATTGATCCGCCCGGAATACGCAAAATTCCACCATATTTGTCGTGCAATGGAATAAGATGTTTGGAACGGCATCTTCAGGAACGGATTTGACTGCAATGCAAGGGAAGTTAGCGAGTTTTCGACGCATAGCGCTCGTTTTGGCGCTTCTTTGGCTGCCCGGCGTCGCTGCGGCCATCGAAACCACGGCCGGCAATGCAATTTTGATGGACTTTGCGACCGGTGCAGTGCTTTTCGAGAAAAATGCTGATGTCCTTATGCCGCCGGCGTCCATGAGCAAACTGATGACCCTTTACATGGTCTTCAGCCGCCTGAAGGAAGGCAGCCTTTCCCTCGAGGACTCGTTCTCGGTCAGCGAAAATGCATGGCGCAAAGGCGGCGCCAGGAGCGGTAGCTCGACCATGTTCCTCAAACCAAACTCGCGGGTTAAGGTTGAGGATTTGCTGCGCGGCATCATTGTCCAATCGGGCAACGACGCCTGCATCGTGGTCGCCGAGGGGTTGGCCAGCAGTGAAAGCGCCTTTGCCGAGGAAATGACCGAGCAGGCACGCCGCATCGGGCTTGAGCAAAGCGTATTCAGAAATTCCACCGGATGGCCCGACCCCGATCACGTCATGACGCCGCGTGAACTGGCGATCCTGGCCAAGCGGACCATCGTCGACTTCCCGGAATACTATCACTACTACTCGGAAAAGAAATTCACCTACAACGGCATCCGCCAGGGTAACCGCAATCCCTTGCTGTACAAGGACATCGGCGCCGACGGACTGAAGACCGGCCACACAAATGCGTCGGGTTACGGGTTGACCGCCTCAGTCGTGCGCGGTGACAGGCGGCTCATTCTGGTGGTCAACGGTCTGCCCAGCGTGAAGATGCGTTCGCGCGAGTCCGAACGGCTGATTGAATGGGGTTTTCGCGAATTCAACAATTACCGCCTGTTTGCCGGTGGTGAAACGGTAACCGACGCCGACGTCTGGCTGGGCGAGGAGAAAACCGTTCCGCTGGTGCTGGAAAACGACCTTCTCATCATGTTGCCGCGCAAGGCGCGCCGTGAGATGAAGGTGACGGTCAAGTTCGAGGGGCCGGTCCCGGCGCCGATCAGCAAGGGCGAGAGGTTGGCAACGCTTGTCGTTAGCGCGCCCGGCGTCGAAAATATCGAAGCGCCGTTGTTGGCGGGCGGCGATGTCGGTCAGTTGGGCCTGTTCGGACGGCTGGGCGCGGCGTTGAAGCATCTATTGTGGGGCGCGGCGGGCTGACCATCGCAAGAAAAGGCTCTTGGTCGATGACGCAGGGCGTATTCGTTACTTTCGAAGGCGGCGAGGGAAGCGGCAAATCGACGCAGGTGGACCTGCTCGCCCAAGCGCTGGGTGGGGTTGGCGTCGAGGTGGTCACAACTCGTGAACCCGGTGGTGCGCCTGCAGCCGAGCACATCCGCACGCTGCTGGTCGAAGGAGATGCCGACCGCTGGACGCCGAAAAGTGAAGCGTTGCTCAATTACGCGGCGCGCATCGAACATCTTCGCCAAACCATCCGTCCGGCGCTGCAATCAGGCCGTTGGGTTATTTGCGACCGTTTCGCCGATTCAACAACGGCTTATCAAGGCTATGGCCACGCTCTTGGAAGCGATTGGGTTGCGGCGCTGCATGAACTGGTCGTCGGCGACCTGCAGCCCGATCTGACGATAATTCTGGATATGCCCGTGGAAACCGGACTGAAACGCGCCGAAATTCGCGGCGGCGTTGATCGCTACGAACGAATGGACGTGCAATTCCATGAACGCCTGCGGGCCGGTTTTCTTGAGATCGCCGCGCGCAATCCTGAACGGTGCACCGTTATCGACGCCACGGGATCGATTGAGAACATTCAGACCGCCGTCCGGCAAGCCGTTCATGCGAAATTTGATGTGGAAATCGCATGAGCCCGGCCAAGACGAACGAAATTGATATCGACGATGTTCCGCCACCGCGGGAAAATCCGGACCTGATCGGCCATGATGCCGCCGAGCACGAGCTTCTGGACGCCTTCAATTCCGGGAGAATGTCCCACGCATGGCTGATTTGCGGCCCGCGTGGCATTGGCAAGGCGACATTGGCGTTCCGCTTCGCCCGGTTCGTATTGTCCCAGGGATCCAGCGGCGGTGGCGGTGGTCTGTTCGCCGATGATCAGGCCGTAGCAGCAGCCAACGGCATTTATATATCTCCGGAATCGGCGGTTTTCCGTCGTGTCGCCGCGCAAGGGCACGCCGATTTGATGACCGTGGAGCGTGGCATAAGCGATACCGGACGGCGAAAACCCCGAACCGAAATTGTCGTTTCCGATGTCAGGCGTATCGGTCCGTTCCTTTCCATGACCCCCGCCGAGGGCGGTTGGCGGGTGGTCGTCATCGACGGCGCGGACCTGATGAACCGCAGCGCCATGAACGCCGTTCTCAAGGTTCTGGAAGAACCGCCGCAGAACTCGCTTCTTTTGCTGGCCTGCCACAATCCCGGAAGACTGCTGCCGACGGTGCGTTCGCGCTGCCGCATGTTGAACATGAACCCACTGCCCCCGGAAACGGTCGAAACCCTGCTTCATCGTTTTGCGCCGGGGATCGCGCCCGCCGATACGGCGGCACTGGCCAAATTGTCGGAAGGCAGCATCGGACGCGCCCTGACATTGGCCGACGAAGGCGGGCTTGAATTGTACCGGGAGTTGATGGCCCTGCTCGGGACACTTCCTAATCTTGACGCCGTGAAGCTGCACGAGTTTGCCGACCGGTTGGCCAGGGCAGGGGCCGAAAACGCCTTTCGCACGGTAACAGAATTGCTGCAAAATTGGCTGGCCGGTGTCATCCGGAGCGCTGCAGGCGGTGCCAGTGATGAAGATTTTGTCCATTGGTCAACTGTGGCCAATGCGGGCAGCCTTGATCGATGGCTGCAGGTATGGGAAAAGGTCACCCACCTGCTGGCGCGAAGCGATCGCGCCAACCTGGACCGCAAGCAAGTCGTCCTTTCAGCCGTTCTGGCAATCGAGAGCGCCGCGCGCGGATAAAAAGATATCGCATCGAAGGAGAGATCAGGAATGGCCGCGGCCAAAAGATACTACGTCACGACGCCCATCTATTACGTCAACGATGCGCCGCATATCGGCCATGCCTACACGACGCTGGCCTGCGATGTTCTGGCGCGCTTCAAGCGCCTTGACGGGTACGACGTCAAATTCCTTACGGGAACCGATGAACATGGCCAAAAAGTTGAGAAATCGGCTCAGGCCGCCGGGGTTAGCCCGCAGGAATTTACCGACAGGGTTTCGAAGAATTTCCGAGATCTTGCGGAATTTATGAAATTTACCAATGATGACTTTATTCGCACCACTGAAAAACGCCACCGTCTTTCGGTTCAGGACCTTTGGAAACGCCTGATCGAACGCGACCAAATCTATCTCGGCTCCTATGCCGGTTGGTATGCGGTGCGCGACGAGGCGTTCTACGGCGAAAGCGAACTGACCAAAGGACCCGACGGAAAACTGGTTGCGCCGTCTGGAGCGGAGGTGGAATGGGTCGAGGAGCCCAGCTATTTCTTCCGCCTGTCGGAATGGGGCGACAAGCTGCTCGCCTATTACGACGAAAAACCCGACTTCATCCTGCCCAAGACGCGGCGCAACGAGGTGACCAGCTTCGTAAAAAGCGGCCTGCACGACCTTTCGGTCTCGCGCACCAGCTTCGGCTGGGGCATTCCGGTGCCGGGAAATGACGATCACATCATGTATGTGTGGCTCGATGCCCTGACCAACTACATCACGGCTGCCGGATATCCCGATCAGGATTGCGAGGACTACAAGCGATTCTGGCCTGCCGATCTGCATATGGTGGGCAAGGATATCCTGCGCTTCCACGCTGTTTACTGGCCGGCCTTCCTGATGGCCGCCGATCTGGAGCCGCCCCGGCGCGTCTTCGCCCACGGTTGGTGGACCAATGAAGGCCAAAAAATCTCCAAATCCCTGGGCAACGTGATCGATCCGATCCATTTGGTCGAAACCTACGGCCTTGATCAGGTTCGCTATTTTCTATTGCGGGAGGTTCCGTTCGGCAACGACGGCGATTTCTCGCACGCCGCCATGGTCAACCGCATGAACGGCGAGTTGGCTAACGATCTGGGCAATCTGGCCCAGCGGGTTCTTTCCATGATCGCCAAGAACTGCGAAGGCGCGGTGCCGACGCCGGACGCGTTTTCGGATGAAGACAACGCGCTGCTGGCTGACGCCCACGGCTTATATGCTGATGTTGGCGAAAACATTGATGTGCAGGCGTTCCACGAAGTGCTGGAGGCCATTTGGGTGGTGATTCGTGCCGCCAACGGCTATGTGGACCGCCAAGCCCCGTGGGTTCTGCGCAAGGAAGACCCCGCGCGCATGCAAACGGTGCTATACGCTTTGGCCGAAACCGTTCGCCATATCGCCATTCTACTGCAGCCGTTCATGCCCGATTCCATGGCCCGCATGCTGGACCAACTGGCCGTCGGCGAGGACGAGCGGACGTTCGAATATCTGGGCGCTGACAATGCTTTGAAGGCGGGAACTTCGCTGCCCAAGCCGCAGGGCGTCTTCCCCCGGCACGTGGAACCGGAAGCCTAATTTGTTAGTCGACAGCCACTGTCACCTGGACTTTCCCGATTTCGCCGACGATCTGGACGGCGTGGTCGCTCGCGCGCGGGACGCCGGTGTGGGCCATATGCTCACCGTTGGAACCCACGTGACGCGGTTCGACGCCGTTTTGGCCATCAGCGACGCCTATGAGCCGATCTTCTGTTCGGTCGGCATCCATCCGCACGAGGCGGCTAAGGAACCTGAAATTACGGCGGATCATCTGGTTCGCATGGCAGGGCGACATCCGAAAATCGTCGCGCTGGGTGAATCGGGGCTGGATTTTCACTATGAATACAGCCCGCGCGAGGCCCAGGAACGGGTTTTTCGCATGCACATCGCGGCGGCCCGGGAAACCGGGCTTCCCCTGATCGTACACACCCGCGAGGCCGACCCGCAAACCATCGCCATTTTGCGCGAGGAACAGGAAAAGGGTGCATTTAGCGGCGTCATACATTGTTTCAGTTCGGGACTGGAAATGGCGCAAGCGGCACTCGATATGGGTATGTATGTCTCGCTCTCGGGTATCGTGACCTTCAAAGCCGCCCAACCGCTTCGGGATATCGTGGCTGAAATCCCACTGGATCGTTTGCTCGTGGAAACCGACGCGCCCTATCTGGCACCCACGCCCAAGCGTGGCAAACGTAACGAACCGGCGTTTACGGCCCACACGGCGGCCTGCGTCGCCGAAATCAAGGGTGTTGAGCTCCCGGAATTCGTTGAAGCCACGACAGCTAACTTCTTTCGCTTGTTTTCAAAGGCTAAACCATGCGCGTGACGATACTGGGATGCGGCGGATCGAACGGAACGCCCTCGATTGACTTCGGTTGGGGTAAATGCGACCCCGAAAACCCGAAAAACAGGCGCTCCCGGCCATCCATCATGGTGGAGGAGGGGGAAACACGCCTTCTCGTCGACACCTCGCCCGATCTGCGCGCGCAGCTTCTGGGCGTTTCGGTCAGGCGCTTGGACGGGGTCTTGTTCACCCATGCCCACGCCGATCATCTGCACGGTATTGATGATTTGCGCGGGATAAATCGGGCCATGAACGCCCCGTTGGACGCCTTTGCCGATGCCGAAACCCTCGACGCCATCAAGCAGCGTTTCGGCTATACCCTGAAACCGTTGCCCGCGGACACGCCGTTTTATTTCAAACCCGTGCTGACACCTCACAAGATCGGCCACGGCAGCGAATTTGAAATTGGCAACATTCCGGTCGTGGCCTTCAATCAGGATCACGGTTACTGCGATACCCTGGGTTTTCGGTTCGGGCCGATCGCCTATTCCAGCGACGCCACGGCATTGCACGAGGAAGCCTTCGACCTGCTGGAGGGGGTTAAAGTCTGGATTATTGGAACGCTGTTGGATGATCCGCACCCGACCCATGCCGATGTGGACAAGGCCGTACGATGGATCGAACGCATCGGCGCCGAACGCGGCGTGCTGACCCATCTCGGAAACCGCCTCGATTATGCCGATCTGGCAAGCCGTCTTCCCGACGGTATTGAACCCGCCTATGACGGCATGGTGATCGACGTTCCTCTCGACGCCGACGAGTAGGTACCGCGGGCAGGGACTTAGAACGCCTGCTTTAACGGCGAAACGATCAGCACTAAAAAAAACAATCCCCACAGAAGCCCGCACAGACACAACTTCAACATCCGGTGAGTTAGGCCTACGGAACCAACAAGCGTGCCTTATTCGCCGTCTATCTCTCTGCTTCTTTACCAAATTAAATCACTCCTTAAATTACATAACCTATTGAATTAACTAATATGTATTTTATTTTTCATAATATAAATTATGCGCATTTATGATGTTCTGGATTTTACCGGGGGTCCGGAAAAATCGGCCCCTCTACCTGCCCGACCGCGGGCGATAAATTTCGCCTGCCCCGAAAAAGCCAGTTAACGGCTCGACAGGAATTGCGGTCCGGGATATCCATCTGCTGACCAATCCGTCGTCTCTTTCGAAAAAGGTTTTCTCCATGCCGTCCTTGCCACACATGCAACGCCTTCTGGAAATCATGGCCAAGTTGCGCGACCCTGACGGCGGATGCATCTGGGACTGCGAACAGTCATTCGCCACCATCGCGCCGCACACCATCGAAGAAGCCTACGAGGTTGCCGACGCCATCGATCAGTCCGACATGGCAGCGTTGAAGGATGAATTGGGCGATCTTTTGTTGCAGGTCGTCTTTCACTCGCAAATGGCCAGCGAGGAAGAACTTTTCGACTTTGAGGATGTCGCCGAGATCATTTGCCAAAAAATGGTCGACCGCCACCCGCATGTCTTCGGCGGCATTGAAATTAACTCGTCCAAGGCCCAAACCCGCGCCTGGGAAGCCCAGAAGGCGGAAGAACGCAAACGCAAGGCGCAAGAGAATGGCGAAGTGGCCCACGGCGCCCTTGATGGCGTGATTCTCGGCCTACCCGGCCTCACCCGCGCCGTGAAACTTCAAAAGCGCGCGGCCCGTGTTGGATTCGACTGGGACAAGGCCGTCCAGGTACTGGACAAAATCCGCGAGGAAGTTGCTGAAGTTGCCTATGAGATCGAAAACGGCGGCTCCGGAGAACGTCTGGAGGATGAAATCGGCGATTTATTGTTTGCCTGCACCAATCTGGCCCGCAAGCTGGAGGTCAATCCCGAAACCGCGCTACGACGCGGCAACGCCAAGTTCGAGCGCCGTTTTCGGCGCGTCGAGGCCCTTCTCGCCGAGATCGGCAAGAAACCCGAGACGTCCGACCTGGACGAGATGGAGGAAATGTGGGGCAGAACCAAGGCGGAGGAGCGCGAAGCCGGTTGAAAAATTGGGCCACGCGTTCCAAACTGACAGATGATACTTCTAACCTTGGCGACACCCAGCTTTCAGGAGCAATCATGCTGAAATCCGCCCTTCCCGTCGCAAAAACGTTCCTTATCGCGGCCATTGCGATGGTGGCGCTGTCGTCGTGTTACCTGCCGGTCCGCTTCGATGCCGAGATCGAGATCGACCGCGCCGGGTATTACAGCATGATCTTCGACGGCTATATGGCTCATGTGCCGCTGTATCAGGACGTCGTCGCCAAGAAGATCACGCGCAAACAGGAAATGGAGCGCGTCGCCCGGCTAAAGACCGATTTCATGCACGATTCGGCGTCCAAGGAGTTCAAGTATCACAAACAGGGCGTGTTCAAGGTGCATTGGGAGAAAAAGGGCGACCTGCTGCGGCACAAAATGGTCACTTTCGTACGCCGCAACCAAGTGATCCTGTCTCTCAAGTACGTGAAAACCAAGGGTGTCATCACCGTTTCGGCGGGCGGCATGAGCCAGGTTCAACGCCAGCGCATCCTCGACGCCGGGCTCAACATGATGGGCCAGATCCGGGTCATTACCGACGCCCGCGTGATCAAAAGCAACGCTTCCTTCAAGAAAAAAGTGAAGGATAAGCCCGGCAAGATCATGTACGTCTGGAAGATCGAGAACATCATGTCGCCCTCGCCCAGCATGGTCATCGCGCCGGGCTGACCCCTGCCCTTATGTTTTTTCGCCCGACAGCAGCGTGATGAGGCTGGTGAAGTCCATCCTCCCGCCGCCGCGCGCCTGGATCAGCGCATAGAATTGCTCGATCATGGCGGTGGTTGGAATGCGCGCGCCGTTGTTCCGCGCCTCGCCGGTCACGATCCCCAAATCTTTGCGCATCCAATCGACCGCGAAACCGAAATCAAACTCGCCCCTGGACATGGTCAGGGCCCGGTTATCCATCTGCCATGATTGCGCCGAACCCTTTGAAAGCACTACAAGTACAAGCGGGATATCAAGATTTGCGCATTGGGCGAAATGCACGGCCTCCGACAGCCCCTGAAGCACGCCGGCAATGCAAATCTGATTGACCATCTTAGTCAATTGCCCGGCCCCTGCCGGTCCCATCAAGGTAACGGCATGGGCAAAACACGCCATAAGGGGGCGCGCCCGCTCAAAATCCTTCTCGTCGCCACCGACCATAGCGGTCAAAACACCTTTTTCGGCCCCAATCTGGCCGCCGGAAACCGGCGCGTCCAGAAAGTGCGAGCCGGCCCCCATCGCCGCTTCATTCATTTCCCGGGCAGCCACAGCCGAGACCGTACTGTGATCGACCCAGATCGCCCCGTCGCCAAGACCTGCCAGAACGCCGCTCTCACCAAAAGCAATGGAGCGCAAATCGTCGTCGTTGCCCACACAAGTAAAGACGAATTCGGCCCCACGCGCCGCTTCCGCCGGGCTGGAGGCCGTTTTTCCGCCGTAATCCGTGGCCCAGCTTTGTGCCTTGGCCGCCGTGCGGTTAAACACTGTTACCTGGTGGCCCGCCTTGACCAGATGACCGGCCATGGGATAACCCATATTGCCCAAACCGATGAATGCCGCTGTACTCATGATCGTTCACTCCCATCCTCGAACAAAACGGGCCGCAAGGCTTGCCAGTCATCCGCATTGGGGGCGACCAGAAGCGGTCCTTCAATAATGCCGTCCGCCGGGCCGTAAGCCGCGCCCGTTTTGCACAGGGCGGCATGTCCCCCCGCTTCGCGGTGCACAAGTATGCCCGCCGCATGGTCCCAGGGTTTCAGCCATCTGCCAAAGCGCGCAAAATGCAGACGCCCGCGCACCATATCCATGTATTCGCGGCCGGCGCATCGGTAATGCACCAATTTCGCAGGCATCGGGTGACCATTTATCGGCCCGCGCTCGGCCAGGCGTCTTCTCACCCTTTTTGGAGCCGTGCCGGTCATCGCCGATATTTTGATGTCGCTGGGAATTTCAAGCCGGGTTCCATCGTCCATCCAGGCCCCCTCGCCCGCTCCGGCCATAGCCGTGACATCGGCTACCGGGTCATGTATCCAGCCGGCCAGCGTTTCGCCGCCGGCGACCAAGGCC
>JABGRG010000087.1 GCA_018648445.1 Rhodospirillales bacterium
ATTGGAAGCCTTCGTCAAATCATTGGGTGTTGCACTTGAAATTTGAATCCAGCGTTCATCGAATATTCTTTGGTTTTGGAGATTATGCGTGTCCGGCGACGTCCGAAAGCATTCTGGGGTCGATGCCCAGTTTTCCAATCGCCTTTTCCCATTTCACGGCCGTTTCGTCCGCGCCGAACACGATGTCAGAATCAGAAGGCGCATGCAGCCATCCGTTGGCGATGATTTCCTGATCAAGCTGCCCCGGCCCCCATCCGGCGTAGCCCAACGCCAGCAACGAACGTTCCGGGCCGGCGCCCTTGGCGATGGCCTTCAGAATATCGACCGTCGCCGTCAGGGCCAGCGCGTCATCGACCACCATGGTTGCGTCGCGCACATAATCGGGGGAATGCAGAACGAAGCCACGGCTCGATTCGACCGGCCCGCCGAAATGGATGTTGATCTGGTCGCCATAACCGGTGCTTTCGATGCCCAGTTGCGAAAGAAGGTCCGGAAACGAGATGGAATCGATGATTTTGTTGACCACCAGACCCATGGCGCCTTCAGCGTTGTGGGCGCACATGTAGATGACGGTTTTGGAAAACCGTGGATCCTGCATGCCGGGCATGGCGACAAGCAGTTGGCCCGCCAACGTTTCCGCGTTTTTATCCTGTTCGGCCATCTTCGATTCTTCCAAATTCGACGCCACCACTAATTCTACATATAAAATGGGCTCAAGTTTACGTGATTTCACCTCTTTGGCCTGAATTTTCCTGCTAAAGAAGCTATCTTATGAAAATGGCAAAAATGAGAATGTTGGCCGGAAAAAAGATCGTAGCGTCCTGTCTGACTATGTTTGCCGCCTTTTTCGCGGTGAGTGCAGCGGCACAAGGACCGGCCTCAGACTGGGCCGAAACCGAACAAACGGCGGTTCGTCTGATTTCGGCGACGACGGCGGTGGGGGAAGCGGCTCGCATACCGCTAGGCCTTCATTTCAAACTTCAAAAGGGATGGAAAATATACTGGCGAAGCCCGGGGGACGCCGGGTTTCCGCCGCGACCCGATTGGTCGGCTTCAACCAACCTAGCGGAGGCCTCGCTTCGCTGGCCCGCGCCGGAACGCTTTTCGGTCCTGGGAATGGAAACGCTTGGTTATAAGGACGAGGTTGTCCTTCCCATCAATGCCGAGGTCTCGACGCCCGGACAAGCCCTGAACATCCGCGTGAAGGTCGATTACCTGACGTGCGACGATATCTGCATTCCCTACACGGCCAACCTGGCGCTTGACCTGCCTGCCGGTCCGGCCGCGCCCAGTGATTTTTCCCATTTGATCAACCGCTTTTCTTCCGCCGTTCCGGGCGATGGCGCGGCGCACGGCCTGGGTATCGAAGGGCTTGAAGCTTCGAATGCGCGCCTGCGGGTAAGTGCGACGAGCGGGACGCCCTTTGAAGCGCCCGACGTCTTTGTCGAAGGCCCGGTGGAACTGTTTTTCTCGAAACCGAAATTCTCTTTCACGGATGGCCGTCGCACGGTGGCCGCCGAAATCGCCGTGGACGGTATTAAATACGTAACAGGCGGCATAACCGGAGCTCCGCTGACGATTACTCTGGTCGACGGTCAGCGCAGCGCCGAACGGACCTTTGCGCCGGAAGCGATTGCGGTATCTACAGATGCCGCCGAGGCCGGTTTGTCCATAGCCGCCGTTTTGGGCCTGGCGTTGCTGGGCGGATTGATTCTCAACCTGATGCCTTGCGTGTTGCCGGTTCTGTCGATCAAGCTGTTGGGCGTGGTCGGTCATGGCGGAGGCAAATCAAGGGATGTCCGCATCAGCTTCATCGCGTCCGCCGCCGGGATCGTTTGTTCTTTTCTGGTGTTGGCGGGTGGCCTGATTGCGCTTAAGGCCGCAGGCGGCGCGATTGGTTGGGGCATTCAGTTTCAGCAACCCTGGTTCCTGATTGCCATGGGCCTGATTGTCGTGCTTTTCGCCTGCAACCTGTGGGGCTTTTTCGAGTTCCGTCTGCCGTCCGGGCTGGCGGCGATGGGTGCATCGGGCGGAGAAAGAGATGGGCTCGTTGGTCATTTCCTGACCGGCGCCTTTGCGACCCTGTTGGCAACGCCGTGCTCGGCTCCGTTCCTCGGAACCGCCGTGGGCTTCGCCCTGTCGCGCGGTCCGGCGGAAATTCTTTGGGTGTTCGCCGCCCTGGGTGTTGGGCTGGCATTGCCTTATCTGTTGGTGGCGGCGTTTCCGGTATTGGCCACGCGCTTGCCGCGTCCGGGGCCGTGGATGGTGCGCCTTCGGCAAGTTCTGGGTGTTGCCCTTGCGCTTACGGCCCTTTGGCTGATTACGGTGATCGCCGGAGTGCTCGGCGCGATCCCGGCGGGTGGCATCGCCTTTATGTTCTTCCTGATCGCCTGCTTTCTGGCCGCCGCCAGTCATTTCGGCGCGGAGTTTAAAAAACCCGTTGGTGTGGCAGTGGTGGCGCTTTCGATCATGTCACTGGCCGTGCCGTTGACGGCGGGCGGCGGACCGCAGACTGCCGGCGATGCGGCGGCGCTTTCGGAACTTTGGAAACCCTTTGACGAGGCGGCCATTCCGGCCTACGTCGCCGACGGAAAAACGGTTTTTGTCGACGTTACCGCCGACTGGTGCGTTACCTGTCAGGTCAATAAGGCCTTCATCCTGGGCCGCGATAGTGTCATGGCGCGATTAAAAGCCTCCAACGTTATCGCCATGCAGGCCGACTGGACCCGCCCCAACGACGACATCGCGCACTATCTGGCGAGTTTCGGGCGTTACGGCATCCCCTTTGATGCGGTGTACGGGCCGGGCGCGCCAAATGGTGTCGTGCTGCCCGAGTTGCTGTCTGAAGACGCCGTCATGGACGCCTTCGCCAAAGCCGGCAAAAAACCCTAATTTCTCTCTGGAATAGTTCCAAACGCAACCTATCTAACCTCTGGGCGGTGACGCCCGGAGTGTTTTTTTTATTATTTTTGGAGGAATTCCTGCCATGACCATCAAAGTTGGCGACCGCGTACCTGACGTAACTTTCCTCGTGATGAAAGCGGGCGAGATCACGCCCGTCACCAGCGCCGATCTGTTCGGCGGTAAAAAGGTCGCCCTGTTCGGCGTTCCCGGCGCATTCACGCCGACATGTTCGGCCTCGCACCTGCCGGGCTATATGAAAAACTCGGGCGCTTTGAAAGCCAAGGGCGTCGACGCAATCGCCTGCGTATCGGTCAACGACGTTTTCGTCATGAATGCCTGGGGCAATGACCAAGGCGTGGGTGACGATGTGGTGATGCTGGCCGACGGCAGCGGCGATTTCGCCAAGGCGACCGGCCTGGTGTTCGACCTTTCGGAAAAAGGCCTGGGCGTGCGCAACCAGCGCTATTCCGCGGTCATCGACGACGGCGTCGTATCCGAGTTCAATCTGGATGAACCGGGCGCCTTCGAAGTCTCCAGCGCAGAAAAGATGCTGGAACAGCTTTAGGTCTTGGGTTTTTCGGACTGGCCTGGAATGCCGTTTCGGGCCAGTTCGTCGACCCGTTCGTTGTCGGGGTTTCCGGCGTGGCCCTTGACCCATATCCATTCAACCTGATAACGCCCGATAAGGTCATCCAGCCGTTGCCATAGATCGACGTTTTTCACCGGTTTCTTGGCCGCTGTTTTCCAGCCGTTTTTTTTCCACCCGTGAATCCATTTTGTAATGCCGTCGCGCACATAGGTGCTGTCGGTATGAAGGCGCACGGGAATGGGGCGCTCCAGCGCCTCCAGCGCACGGATGGCGGCCATCATTTCCATGCGGTTGTTGGTCGTGTCGGCTTCGCCGCCGTTCAGTTCTTTTTCCAGGCCCCGCCAACGCAGCAGCGCGCCCCAGCCACCGGGGCCGGGATTACCGCTGCACGCTCCGTCGGTATAGATTTCGACCGTCTTGTCAGCGCTCACCGCTTACTCCAATCCATATTCGCCGGGACCCTTAACGCCCTGATGGAAACGCAAAAGGGCGAAAAACTCCAGCGGGTCTTTCGGTGTGACCAGGGCATCCTTCGGCGTGTTCGCCCAGTCGTACAGACGGGTCAGCACAAAACGCAAGGCGCTGCCACGGGCCAGAACCGGCAGCGCCGCCAATTCGTCTGGCGAAAACTCCCGCACGCCGCGGTAGGCGCGTAAGAGCCGCCGCGCCTTGGTGGCGTTGAACTCGCCATCCGCCTCGAAGCACCACGCGTTCATGCATACGGCCACGTCGTAGGCGAAGAAATCGTTGCAGGCGAAATAGAAATCAATCAGGCCGGAAAGCGCCTCGCCCCGGAAAAAGACGTTGTCGGGAAAGAGGTCCGCGTGGATGACCCCGGCGGGCAACCGGGAGGGCCAGTTGGCCTCAAGGAACGCCAGCTCGTTTTCCAGTTCCGCCGTCAGACCGGGGCGCACGCCCTCGGCGTGACCGCGCGAGGTTTGAAAAAGCGCGCGCCAGTCGCCGACGGTCAGGTCGTTGGGTCGGCGAATGGAGAAATCGGTTCCGGCCAAATGCATTTTAGCCAGGGCTTCGCCAAGGGCGGCGCAATGGGCTGGTCCGGGCCGCTTGGGCCACATTCCGGGCAGAAATGAAACCATCACCGCCGGGCGACCGCATAGCTCGCGCAGAACCTCGCCGTCGCGAGTGCGCAGCGGGGTCGGACAGGGAATTCCCTTGCCCGCCAAGTGCTCCATCAGGCCAAGGTAAAAAGGTAAATCGCTGCGCTTTACGCGTTTTTCGTAAAGCGTCAGGATGAAGCGGCCCGCTTCGGTCTCGACCAGATAGTTGGTGTTTTCGATGCCCTCGGCGATGCCCTTGCACGACAAAACCTCGCCGATCCCGTAATCGGTGGCAAACGCGGTCAGGTCTTCGTCCGACACTTCCGTATAAACGGCCATCCGGTCCCCTTATACCAAGGACCGCGGATAATGACCCATAGAGATCGCGGACACGTCCCGTCGGGTAGGAGCCAAGCCGCAGGCGATGTGGTGCATCGTCAAGGCTTTGCGACGCCCTCCGACGGGACGTGTCCGCGACCGAAACGACGGCCTTCCTGCCCTTTCGGATGTCGTCGCGCGCCCCTTCCGATGCGCCGCATCGCTACGGTACACGCTCCTAACCGAAAGGGCAGGACGGCCGTCTCTATGGGTCATTATCCACGGTCCTTGGTATTAGTTCCGGCCATGCTTTAAGGGGTGGCGGCCTTTCTGGCAAGGGCCGGGACCGGGCGCGGCAGCAGTTTGCGGGTCTCGCCGATTTTCATGGTCCACACCCGGTCATCCGCAAGGCCGGCCTCCCGGCCTGCGGCCCGGAAGCGTTCCTTCGGCTCCATAAACGGTTCTGCGCCCAGTGCGATGGTGCCCCAGTGCATGGCGATCAGGGTGTGGGAGTCCAGATCGAGGCCGATTTTCAGGCAGGTTTCCGGAATACAGTGGTTGCCCTGCATGATCGTGCGGGGCTGGAAGGCCCCCACCGAAAGGATCGCCGCGTCGAAACCGCCCAGGGAATCGCGAAGGGTTTCATATACCGGGCCATATTCGGCGTCGCCGCCGAAGTAAATCCGCAAGCCACCGGGCGTTTCGATGGCGTAGGCGGCCCAAAGCGTATCGTTCTTGTCGAAAAATGAACGCTTGGACCAATGAATGACGGGCATGGCCGTAATCGAAAGCCCTGCAACCTCGGTTTTTTCCAACCAGTCCAGTTCGACCACGGTTCCGTATCCGCGTTCGGAGAAATAATGACCCAGGCCCAACGGTACGACGGCGGTGATTTTGTCGCGGTTGGGAAGCCGTTCAATGGTGTCCAGGTCCAGATGGTCATAGTGGCTATGGGATATGATAACGACGTTGATGGGCGGAAGGTTCTTGATGGCGATGGCCGGCGCGACGCCGCGCTGAGGACCGAAGGGTGGAATGGGCGTGGCGTAATCGGAAAAGAACGGATCGGTCAAAACCACCTTGCCGTTCAAACGAAGAAGCGCTGTCATGTGGCCGATCCAGGTCACGCTGTCTGCGCCGCTCAGAGCGTCCAGTGATGCCAGCGCTTCGTCGGGCGGGATGACATGGCCTTCGGGAACGACGGGTTCGGGTCTTCCGAAAATGTGTCCGGCCAATGCCGGAAGGCGTTCCCAGGCTGAAAAACCTTGTGGGCTCCCTTCCGGGTTTCTGAAACCGGACGTCGTATGATGATAGGGTTGGCCTGCCTTGTGTCCCGGTGTCGAGCATGCCGCGATCAGCGTGACCGTAGCCAAAAGAACGACCGTCGCAATCTGCCCAAGCCTGCATATGAAACCCGATCTAACCGACATTACCCCTCCAGATTTTTTCGTTAATGTTCATATGCAGGCTTTGGCGATCAGGATCAATGAACTGGTTCACATTTGGTTGCGCAGCCCTATTGCGCGATGTCCTGGAAAGCCACATATTTTAGGCGAAATCTGTGAAGGAAATTCGACGATGAGGAAAAACGCTCAAGCCCGGCCCGTTTCCATTTGGAAGGCCGTATGCGGCGCTTTTCTCGTTGTCACAATTGTCGCGATTTCCGGCCCGATTTCGGCCCGCGCGCCAAGCGATCTCGGTGACGAGCGCACTTATAGCTACAATCCGCTTGTCGAGCGCATCCAGAAGGCTCTGACGATCTTCAAACTTTATCACGGGCGAACTCATGGACGAATGAATGAGGCAACCCGTGAAGGCATTCGCCAATATCAAAGAAGCGCCGGATTCAAGGTCGACGGACAGGCATCGGCGGATTTGGCAGATCATATGGAAACCGGCCGGAAGGTCGATACGCTGCTGAAAAAACTGGAACGTACCCGCGAGGAAAACAGTGAAGCGGCGCGCCGTGCGCTTCTAAGTAATCCCGCTACGAAAGCCTTGATCGAAACAGACCCGAAAGAAGCCGCCGACCCTACTCGCGATTTCTCCGCGTGTTTTCAAAACCCCACGGTTGCGTGTTTGCTGGCCGAATCCTCGGAAAGCGCCAAGGCCATTGCCAAGGACGAATTGCGTGACTGGGCTTTGGGCGAAATTCTTGTTGTTCAGGCACGGGCCGGAATGGCTGGCGCCGCCATGGGATCGGCGCGGCGCATTGGCGATCCGCGCTTGATCATGGTCGCCCTTCGGGATATCGCCGAGGCCATGGCCAAGGCCGGGCGCGTTGCGGATGCCGTGGAGGCCGCGTCCATCATTCCCGACCCCGAAAAGCAGGCCGAAGCCTTTGGCGCCATCGCCGAAGCGCTTTTGCGGTGTGGAGCGTCGGTGATTTCCACGGTCCTTGATCAGTTGAACGACGCCATCGAGCGGGTCGCCAAAAGATCGCGGCGGGTCCCGTTAATTTGCCGCAGAGCGACCATCCTTGCGCAATCGGGGGCCGTAGACGCCGCTGAGCAGGAGATCGAGAGAGCCGAAACCGTGGCGCGAAATCTGGTCGGTCGGGCGGAACGCGCAACCGCCAATCGCCATGTCGCTCTGGCACTGGCCGAAATGGGGATGCCGGAGCGCGCGTTTGAGGTGCTGGGGAAAGTCAAAGGCAATGGCGATCACACGCCGGTTCTTGTCGCGGCGGCCAACGCGCAAGCCGAAGCAGGCGAACCGGGCCGCGCTCATGAAACCGCTTCCGGTATTGATACGGCCCGTTACAGGGCGGTCGTTTTAAGCCATATTGCGCTGGCCGAGGCGAAAGCCGGTAACGCCGAGCGTGCCGTCGCGACGATCAAATCTGCCTTTGAGAAGGTAGAGAAGATTGAACTTCCCTTTGCCAGGGATTTCGCCAACAGCCGCATTTCTCTGGCCTTGGCAAATATTGCCCGGGTAACCCGAACGGACGGTTTCGCCCGCGCCATCGACAAAACGGGTGAGATTGCCGACAACCGCCTGCGCGCCCACACCTTTTGGGCGCTTGCCGCTGATCAACGGCGCGCCGGTGACGCGGTGGGCGCCGACGCGACGCGCGAACTTGCCGTCGTCGCGACGGCTGAGATGAAAAGTCCGTTTAGCAGAGTCTGGATGTTCGGCGACATCGGAATGCGTCACGCCGCGTTGAACGAGGAGGATGCCGGTTGGGCGGCGTTTGCCGACGGAATGAAGCTCGCCGCCGATATTCATAACGCGTGGGCCCGATCGCGCGCACTCAGCCGAATGGCGGCGACGATGATCGAACTGACGGAACCGCAGTCGTGTCGGCCTCGTATTGCCGAATGATCCTTGGTATAAGGGCTGGCACTAGGCGGATTTGAATCGCAGCGATCGCGGGGGACGGGAAGTTCATGGGTAGTCGAGTTGGTTGGATTTCGGGCGTTGCCGGGATTGCGATAGCTGGTGCGCTGGGTTCGGCGTGCACCTTGATGAAAAGCGAACCCGCGCCGCCGTGTCCTGATGTATCGATTATCAAGGACGCGGCGAGCGTCACGAAATTTGTTCCCGGCGTCGGACGCGACCTGATCGATGTCGTTTATGAAGGCAAAGTCGTAAATACCGGCGGAATGTGTGAATACGACGTCGATGACGAAACGGGCGCGGGAAACCTCGCCGTTGAACTCAAGTTGACTATGGAGCTTAGCCGGGGACCGGCCAATAAGGACCGCAAGGCAGATGTCAGCTACTTTGTCGGAATAACCGACTTGGAACGCCGTGTTCTCAACAAACAGGACTTCTCAGGAGTCGTCAATTTTCCCGGCAACAAAAACCGGCTTCAATGGACCGACGAGGCCGTATTTCTGGATATTCCCCTCAAGGCCGGGCAAACCGGAAAAGACTTCCTTATTTTCGTTGGTTTCGGGGTTACACCCGATCAGCTGAAGTTTAACCGCACGCAAATCGAGGACACCCGACGAAAGTAATTCGTCGTCGTGGTTGACCTTGGGCGGCAACTCAATAAACTGCGCACCATGACGTAACGTCTTTTGTGGGAGAGAACAGCGGGGCCATTGGCCCGCAGCCGTCGCCGAAGGAGCAACCGCCCCGGAAACTCTCAGGCAAACGGACCGCAGAAGATACGAAACTCTGGAGAGTGGACAGCCGCTTCGTACGGCGATATGTCCCACCGAAGATGTAACCCGGCAATATGCCGGCGAATCTTTCAGGTTCCAGGACAGAGGGGGCATCGCATCGGTGTGACGCCGATGGCGAAAGCGGTCGAACCTTAGGAGGTAACGATGACCGATGCCCAGACCCAGGACCTGAAGCGAACCCCACTACATTCGCTTCACGTAGAGCTTGGCGGCAAAATGGTGCCGTTCGCCGGTTATGAAATGCCGGTTCAGTACGAAGGTATTCTCGCCGAACACCTGCATGCCCGCGATTCTGCTGTGTTGTTCGACGTCTCGCATATGGGGCAGGCACGCTTGACCGGTGACGACCCGGGCAAGGCCATCGAATCCCTGGTGCCGGGTGCGATCCACGATCTTCCCGACGGCAAGATGCGCTACACCGTTCTTCTCAACGAACGGGGCGGCATCCTTGATGATCTGATGGTGACCCAACGGGGCGATCATTTGTTTTTGGTTGTCAACGCGGCGTGCAAGGATCGCGACTTTCCGTTTATCGCTGAGAACCTCAAAGGCCGCGCGCAACTGGAAATCCTTCCCGACCAGGCGCTCATGGCGCTACAGGGCCCGAAGGCAGCGGCGGCGTTTTCGCGCTTAGCGCCGGATTGCGCCCATATGGCTTTCATGACGGCGCGTTCCCTAAACGTGAACGGGATCCATTGCGAGGCCACGCGCTCGGGCTACACCGGCGAAGACGGTTACGAGATTTCGGTCGCCGCGGACCGGGCCGAGGAACTGGCCCGCGCGCTGCTGGATCAACCGGAGGTCAAGCCGGCAGGACTGGGCGCGCGCGATTCGTTGCGTCTTGAAGCGGGCCTTAGCCTTTACGGCAGCGATATCGATGAGGGCACGACCCCCGTCGAAGCGTCGCTAAGCTGGATCGTCAACAAGCGCCGCCGCGAAGAAGCCAATTTCCCCGGCGCGGAAATCATCCTCGGGCAAATTGCCGAAGGCCCAAGCCGCAGGATCGTCGGCATCAAACCCGATGGAAAGGCCCCGGCGCGCGCCCACACCGAAATTCAGGACGGCGCGGGAAATATTATCGGCGAAATCACCAGCGGCGGTTACGGCCCCAGTGTCGGCGGTCCGGTCGCCATGGGCTATGTCAAAACCGAGTTTGCCAAGCCCGAAACACCGTTGCAGTTAATTGTACGGGGGCGCGCGCTGCCTGCCCGCGTGATCAAGCTGCCGTTTACACAGCATCGCTATTTCAAAGGCTGAGTCCAGGAAGGGAACCTCCATGGCTGATATCAAATACACCAAGGAACACGAATGGGTGCGAATCGAGGGCGAAATCGGCACCATCGGCATCACCGATCATGCCCAGGAGCAATTGGGCGATATGGTTTTCATCGAGCTGCCCGACGTCGGCAAGTCCGTGGCTCAGGGAGATGAAGCCGCGGTGATTGAATCGGTAAAGGCGGCGAGCGAGGTGTACGCGCCCGTCGCTGGCGAAGTCGTCGAGGTCAACGAGGCTCTTGGCGACGATCCGGCCAAAGTCAATTCCGACCCCATGGGCGAGGGTTGGATTTTCAAAATCAAAATCGCCGATCCGGCCCAGCTTGAGGGCTTGCTTGACGAAGCCGCCTATAAGGAAATCGCCGAGGGTGATGCCTGATGCGTTATCTGCCCCTGACCGCCGATGACCGCCGCCAAATGCTGGCGGCAATCGGCGTCGGTTCCGTCGATGATCTTTTTTGCGACGTGCCGAAGGCCGGGCGGCTGAAATCGCCCATCGATCTGCCAAACCATGCCGGTGAGATCGAGGTCGAAACCGCCTTGAGCACGATGGCAGCGAAGAATCTACCGGCAGGAAGCGCGCCATCTTTCCTTGGCGGCGGTATCTATCGGCACTTCGTTCCGGCGGCGGTGGATCACTTGATCCAGAGGGGTGAATTCCTGACCGCCTACACGCCGTACCAACCTGAAGTTTCGCAAGGCACGCTGCAATATCTGTTTGAATTCCAGACCCAGGTGGCTTTGCTGACGGGCTGCGATGTCGCCAATGCGTCCATGTACGACGGAGCCACGGCGTGCGCCGAGGCGGTCATCATGGCGGGGCGCATCACCAAGCGCAAAAAGGCGGTTATGTCGGGTGGGCTGCATCCGCATTACGCGGGCGTAACGGCGACCAGCGCCGAGTTTCTCGGCATTGAGCTGGTCTCCGCCGATCCCGACCTTGCGGGCGAAGAAGACCTGTCGGCTATGATTGACGGCGACACGGCCTGCGTTGTCGTGCAGAACCCGGATTTCTTCGGGCGCGTGCGCGACTTGTCGGTCCTGGCCGAGGCTTGCCACGCCCAAGGCGCGCTGCTGGTTGTCGTGGTTACCGAAATCGTTTCAACGGGCCTGATCAAGTCGCCCGGTGATATGGGCGCCGATATCGTCGCCGGGGAAGGTCAGTCGCTGGGCAATGCGCTGAATTTTGGCGGCCCCACGGTGGGTCTTATGGCGACACGTCAAAAATTCGTCCGCCAGCTTCCGGGCAGGCTGGTTGGCCAGACCACCGACGTTGATGGCCAGCGTGGCTTTGTGCTGACGCTGTCGACCCGCGAGCAGCACATCCGGCGCGACAAGGCGACCAGCAACATCTGCACCAATTCCGGACTTTGTGCGCTGGCCTTTACCATTCATCTGACCATGCTGGGCGAGGTGGGGTTGCGCAAGATGGCCGAGTTGAACCACGCGAACGCCGTTCGTCTCGCTGATCGGCTAGCGGAGGTGGCTGGGGTCGAGGTGCTTAACGACACCTTCTTCAACGAGTTCACCGTCCGGCTATCGAAACCCGCCTCCGGCGTCGTCGACACACTTGCCGAGAAGGGTGTCTTTGCGGGTGTGCCGGTATCGCGATTGCTTCCCGGACGAAAGGATGCCGAGGTGCTTTTGCTGATGGCGGTCACCGAGCTTAATTCCGATAACGATATGGACCGGCTCATAGGCGAGCTGGGGGAGGCCCTGCGATGAGCGCGCCTGAAACATATACGGGCAATCGTGGCCTCCAGATGGAAGAGCCGCTGATTTTCGAGGCCAATTCGGCGGGCCTTTCGGGGGTTGATTTCCCCGAAGCCGATATGACATCCGACCGCCTTGGCGGCATCAAGCGCGAAGGCGAAATCGGTCTGCCCGGAATGGCGGAACCGCAAGTCGTGCGGCATTATCTGCGGCTGAGTCAGAAAAACTATTCCATCGACGCCGGGTTTTACCCGTTGGGTTCGTGCACCATGAAGCACAATCCGCGCCTCAATGAAAAAATGGCCCGTCTGCCGGGCTTTGCCGGGCTTCACCCGCTGCAGCCCGAGACGACCACGCAGGGCGCGCTGGAACTTATTGACGCGACCGCTCACTGGTTGGCGACGCTTACCGGCTTGTCCGGTGTCGCCATGTCGCCAGCTGCGGGCGCGCACGGCGAATTGACCGGCCTGATGACCATCCGTGCCGCTCTTGAAGACCGGGGCGATGCGCGCAAGCGCGTTCTGGTTCCTGAATCCGCCCACGGCACCAATCCGGCCAGTGCGCACGCCTGCGGCTATGTGGTCGAATCCATCCCGGCCAATGAACGGGGCCGGGTCGATTTTGATGCCTTGCGCTCCGCACTTGATACCGATGTTGCCGCCTTGATGCTGACCAATCCCAACACCTGTGGCTTGTTCGAGGACGAGATTATCGAGATCGCCGAAGCGGTTCATACGGCGGGCGCATTCTTCTATTGCGACGGGGCCAACTTCAACGCCATCGTTGGCCGGGTTCGCCCCGGTGATCTCGGCATCGATTGCATGCATATCAACCTGCACAAGACGTTCTCGACCCCACACGGCGGTGGCGGACCAGGCAGTGGCCCGGTCGTTCTGTCGAAAGACCTGATGCCCTTCGCGCCGGTTCCCTACGTGGTGCGTGACGGGGACCGTTTCCGCCTGATCGAGGACGAGGGCGGATCGGATGCCAAGCCCTTCGGCCGCATCAAGGGATTCCACGGGCAATTCGGCGTATTCGTGCGCGCGTTGGCTTATATGATGAGCCTCGGCTCCGACGGCCTGAAGCAGGTTGCCGAAGATGCCGTGCTCAATGCCAACTACCTGATGGCCAGCTTGGAAGATGTGTTAAGCGCACCCTTTGCCGGACCTTGCATGCATGAGGTTCTGTTCGACGACCGGTTTTTGACCGACAGCGGCGTTTCGACGCTGGATTTCGCCAAAGCGATGATCGACGAGGGGTTCCATCCCATGACCATGTACTTCCCGCTGGTCGTTCACGGCGCGTTGTTGATGGAACCGACGGAAACCGAAAGCAAGGCAGCGCTGGATAGTTTTATCGGCACGGTGCGCAGTCTGGCCGAAAAAGCCAAGGCGGGGAATGTCGAGCATTTCCATGAAGCGCCACGCCTGACACCGCGGCGTCGACTGGATGAGACGGCGGCTGCGCGTAATCCGGTTCTGCGCTGGACGCCGCCTGTGGGCTAAAGAATGCCGTCGCCGCCCCCTTCGTCGTCGCCGAAATCAATGGCGGCATCGTTCATTCCGTCTTCGGAGCTGCCGAAGAGCGTCTCGACGTAAGCAAATTCCTTACGCAGACCACGCCGACCGCGAAGCTTTTCCTGGGCGGCGTCGGGCAGGTCGGTGAACATGAAGGTTCCGTTTTCAATGAGCGTGTCGACAAGATCTTCCAGCACACGCACGAGACTTAAATCCGAGGATATCCAGTCGCGCCGCACGCCGTAATCCAGCAGCACGTCGTAAAGGAAATTGCTCAGTTCCGGATCGCGGGAATCGACCTCTTCCAGGCCTTCCTGCATCGGCTGATGAAAGACGCCAACAATTTCCCCGTTCTCTTCATCGCGTTTCACGAAGGGCATGGTCGGCAAACCTCCTTATGGTTCCCGAAAAATCCAGACTAACGTTTTGACGCGTTTTCTTTAAGAAAATAACAACACGCGCATTTATTGCGTCGTTACCCGGCGTTTTTCGCTAGGCAGCGTCAGCGCCGTTATTGCCCCGAAGGCGGCAATTCCCATAAGTCCATAGAACAGCCAATCAAAAGCACCGGTCGCGTCGAAAATCCATGCGACAACCGGAACCGATGCAGAACTGACGACGATGGCTGCCAAAAAACGCACGCCATAAGCCCGCGCATGCCAGGATGGCGGCACGTAAAGGGCGACCAGACTATCGACCACCGGCTGAAGCCCCAGGGTGAAAACCGCCATCAGAATGGCGACGACAAACAGCGGAATATCCCACATCTGCGCTGCCAGAAACGTAACCGGAATCTGGATCACCAGGGACAGGGCCAAAAGGCGTTTCATGGAAAAGCGGTCGGAAAGAAGCCCGCCGCCGTACTGCGCTGCCGCGCCAAATACGAATATGGCCGCCGCCATCATGCCGACGGCTGACAGCTCACCACCGAGAAATGTCAGGCGCAACTCGAACACCTTGGGAATGGCGATGGTTTCGGCCTGATACAAAAAGCCGACGCAAACGCCCGCGATTACGATGGCGATGAACGCCGGTAATACGGAACCCCCATTGCCGCCGTTGGCGCTCTTTTCATCCTTCGTCTTCGCAGCGGGCGCGATTTCGCGAACGAACCAAATGAAAGCCAGACCGACAATGATGCCGAACACGCCCGGAATGATATACGCGGCGCGCCACCCAAAGGCTGCGCTCAGCAATCCCGCGACGAAGGGCCCGGCGGCGATGCCCAATCCGCCGAAAATGCCGTTAATGCCCAAATCGCGGCCCCGGCGGGTGGCGTAACGCACAACCACGGCGGTCGCCACCGGATGGTAGATCGAGGCGAACAGGCCGATGGCCCCCAAGCCGAGCGCAAGCTGGAGCGGGCTTTGCGCCAGCCCGGTCGCAATCGACGATATGCCCAAACCAAAAAACATGATGATCAGCGTGCCGCGCGCGCTCCAACGGTCGCCCAGCCATCCGGCGGGGATGGCGCCCAGACCGAACAGAACGACCGAGGCCAGCATCAGTGGGATAAGTTCGGCGAAACCCATGCCGAAATCTGCCTCCATCGCCAGAACGGCGGTGGGAAATATTAGCATAAACAGGTGGTCGAGACTGTGACCGATAAAGGAAAACAGAAGGACCGGATGGATGGATCGTCGTGGCGTCATGCGCCATCTTAACCCATAATCCACGGGTGGATAGAAACAAACATAAATACCAAGGATCATGGATGGTGACCCATAGAGATCGCGAACGCGCCCCGTCGGGTAGGAGCTACGCAGCAGGCGATGCGGCGCATCGTCAAGGCTTTGCGACGCCCTCCGGCGGGGCGCGCTCGCGACCGGTGCGGCGGCCTTCCCGACCTTTCGGATGTCGTCGCGCGCCCCTTCCGATACCCCGCATCGCTACGGTGCACGCTCCTAACCGAAAAGTCGGGAAGGCCGTCTCTATGGGTCACCATCCATGATCCTTGGTATAAAGCCATTAAGCCGGTTCCCGAAATCCTGCCTGTCCGTGCGCGAGGCTTTGGATATGCTTGGACGCTGCCGTTTCGGGGCGAGCTGGACACCGTATTGTCCGATCTGTTTCAACCGTGCATCGGGACGCGGACTCGACGCGGCGGCTCAAAAGGAAAGAACCAAGTATTTGCTTGGTGTTTTGATTGGGCCGGGGCTGCTCGTTTCAAGTTCGATCTTCTTTTATGTGATGATTGATCGCGTGCTGATTCAGTACGTGCCGGCGCTGGTGTCTTTCTATGGGGTGGCCGTGGCCTGCGCTTTGGTGCTGTCGGCCTATGGAGCCGTCGGGCTGGTCCGCCGGCATGGCGCCTTTCATCGGCATCCGCCGCCGGATGACGCCATGATCGCGGTGTGGCGGTCGCTCAGCGCTGAATTGGAACAGCTTGCGTGCGATGGGTCGTTGCGGGTTTTCGCGCTTAGCATGGATGGCGAGTTGCACCCGATTTCCGATCTTCTGGCGGACCCCCAAATCATTCGCCGGGGTTTTCGCGGCGACGATCAAAACGCGGTCTGGGCGACCTTGCGCAAACGGCTGAACCTGCGCAACGCGCCATCGGGGGAATTTGTCGTGGCGCGGGATGATATCTGCGCCGTCACCGAAGCCCTTCCGTCGGAGAGCTAAACGGTTTAGCGTCGGGCGGGAATAACGGGAGGCGCGTGGAACCAATGAGCAGACCGTCTTGGGACGAATATTTCCTGGAAATGATCGAAACCGTAGCCAAGCGGGCGACCTGTGACCGGGGCCGCAGCGGCTGCGTGATTGTCAGGGACAATCGCATCCTCACCAGCGGCTACGTGGGGTCGCCGCCGGGTCTGGATCATTGCGACGACGTTGGCCACCTGATGAAAAAGGTGATCGACGATGACGGCCAAACGCGCGACCACTGTATGCGGACGATCCATGCCGAGCAGAACGCCATTTGTCAGGCTGCCCGCCATGGCATTTCACTGGCCGGAGCGACGGTTTATTGCAAAATGGAGCCGTGCCGCGTCTGCGCAATGATGATCATCAGTGTCGGCGTCACGCGGGTGGTCGCGCTACGCCGCTATCACGCGGCGCAGGAAACGCGCGATATGTTCGAGCAAGCGGGGATCAAACTGGATGTCGTCGAGGACGTGACCGAGGCCTATTGAGAACGCCGCCCCTTGGCGAGGCGCAGCAGGAAAAAGACCAGCCAGATCGGAACGACCACCACCGCGCCCAACAGAATGTAAGGCGCCGCCCAGCCTATCAGGTCCGCGACCACCTCGAATATCGACTGAATGGCCTCGGGGAAATTGTTCATCAAGGCGACCGGGCTGGATTCAAATTTCAAGTGCAACACCCAATGATTTGACGAAGGCTTCCA
>JABGRG010000088.1 GCA_018648445.1 Rhodospirillales bacterium
CCGAAACCGGAATTCCGATGCTCGAGCAGGCTCAATCCATCGCGGAAAAAAATGATGATGAGCACACAATCGGACTGGTCAAAATGGGGCTGTCTTGGGGGTATTCAACTTGGCGCCAAAACGATGCAGATGGCCGTCAGAAAATCGACGCATTGTGCGAAGAAGCTGAATGCATCGGCCACAAATTTGACGATATGTGGCTGGTCTCGAAAGCCATCGTCAGTCGGTCGATTCTGCATTGCATCGGCGGCAATCCCGGTGAATCGAACCGCCATGCCTTACGCCTGCTTGAATTAAGCCGGAAAACTGGCGACCCAAGAGCCAAAAGCATGGGCTTGTGGGCGATGGCCCTCTTCGATTCGATAAATTTTGCCCATGAGGCAGGAATCGAAGCCGGTAGCGATGGCGCCCAACTTGCGTTGTGCGTCGTCGACCATACGATCAGTGAATTGGGAAAATCCGTCGGTCTGATTATGAGCGGAAATGTCGATGAAGGTCTTCCGTTGGCAGAAGCAAGTTTTTCATTGTTGTATCAACGTGGCTTGATGCTCCCTATTGCGACGACGGCGCCATTTATCGGCGTTGGATTGGTGATGGCGGGAGATATGGCGCACGGCGAGCGCCAGATACTGGATTGGCGAAAAACATGCGCCAAATGGAATAGCGCTGCAGGAGTTCTTACCGCGAACCTCGTGCTGGGCGAGATTTACACGCGGATGGCCTTGGGCGCCGACCGCCCCCCACTACGCGTCATATTGCGCAATTTGCCATACATCCTCCGAACTATGCCTTTCGCGGCTTCCAAGGCGCGAAAGCACCTAGAGGAGGCCCTGGACAATAGTCGGAATAACGAGACAACGAGCTTCACCGCCTGGGTGCTTTACGACTTGGCTTTGTTGGATCGGAAGGCAGGGCGTAAAGTCGAGGCGGATGAGAAGCTGACGGAGGCTCGCGCTTTGGCTGAATCCGTCGACGCCGATGCTTTGTACGACCTTATTGTACAGGCGGCGAGTTCCTAGCAGCAGCGGGCACCAATAAATATCGACGATTTTCTAATTTCGAATTTTTGAAGCAAATGAACTTCACGATGTCAAAGTTCGGATGTCCGCCCAGGGTCAGACTCGGACTAAACCCCGCCCCGTTGTTGAAGGACGGTTATGACGGATTAGCGGACATTGGAAACGGACCACTAGTATTCCCGGTCGCCGCCTGCCCAGATATTGACGCGGTTTCGGCCCGCGTCCTTAGCGGCGCAAGCCTAAACTTCCGCGTATGGCCATGAGCGGATTTAAGCTCGGCTGATCATCCAACGTTCTCAAATCCGTTAACTTTCCTCCGGCACGGTCCTTCAGACTCACTCACGGGGCGGTCTTGCGAATGATGATCTTTGGCTGAATATAATATGTTTGGGGCGACGCGTTTTCGCCGTTTATCGCGTCGAGAATTTTGGTCGCGGCAAGTCTTGCCAGTTCAGAGGGGTCATAACCGATCGTTGACAACTCGAACGCATGCCAACTGGCCATGGGTTGATCGTCAAATCCCAAAACAGCAACGTCTTCCGGCACACGAAGGTTGAACTCGCGTGCCGCCTGCAGGGCGCCGAAGGCCATCGTGTCGTTAAAGCAAAAGACGGCATCCGGAACCGTTTTGGCGGAAAACAGGATCGATGCTGCGCGGCGACCGCCTTCATAATTGCTTTCGTCACTCGCTTCGGAATGCAGCTCGAAACCATGCTGACATATCTCTTCCGTATAGCCCCGCCGGCGATTTCGATCCGGGAAGGGATGTGTGTTTTTTCCAAGGTATGAAAGACGTTTGCGGTTCGCGCGCAAGAATAGCCGCGCAGCCATAATCCCTCCCGACGCATTGTCGCAGCTAAATCCGGGCGATGTCTCACTGTCGTGATCGCGGCTATACAGAAATAGGGGAACTTGTGCTTCACTCAACAATTCAACAATTTTGCCGGACACGTTTCCACCCATAACGACGATTGCATCGACCTTGTAGTCAATAGCTCGCAAAGACGATTCATCTATCGTCGTATTGTCGCCAACGGGGATGACCAACGCCCGCTTGCCGGCCTCTGAAAGACTTAGCGTCAATTTACTCAAATGCTCATTGCTTCGAGCACTGAGATGCTCGGTCGTTATCAACGCGACGAGGTCGGTTTTCTGTCCGGTCAAGGACCGCGCGAGAGCATTGGGCCGGTAACCCAACTTTTCGGCCGCAGCTACTATTCGAACCTGCTTGCCTTTTGAAACGTTTCCAGCACCGCTGAAACAACGTGAAACGGCCGATCTGGAAACGCCGGCAAGTTCAGCGACATCTTGTGCTGTGGTTATGGACTTGCGCATGTCTCTCCTGATATCGCGTGCAGAATTGGTGACCGACATACATCGGTTCCGTGTGGCATTCTATCATAATTTCCAAGAATGACCATAACAAGCTTAGAAGGAGAATCATTTGTTTTTTGTCTTCAGAGCGAAAATATTAATAATTTCAGTATGTTATATAGGAGATAGGTAATTTGAAATTAAAAGTAGCCAGATAATTCGAAAAACTTCTTGTGAAGTTTACCAATCTGATAAATGATTGCACGCGCGTTCAGTTTCGTGATTCATTGTACGTTTCGTTATAACGGCCATGATCGGGCGGAAAATAAGGAATGGCGGATAGGCAGGGTGCATCAATAGCCGGCACAGGGTCTTCGTGGCTGCGTTGGCGGTACAAGCTGACGATCAATTGGCAGAATCCCACGTCGCTTATCGGCGTTTTGATGACGCTGTTGTTCCTTTACCTGATCGCTGTACCCATCATCTCGCTTTTGCATGATTCCGTCGAGGTTCAGTTTGGCGACGCTCGACGCACGGGCGCGGAAATCGGGGCGTGGACGTCTTACTATTTTGATCGTGTCCTGCTCTCACCCATATCCAGGAAAATCTTCTGGGAGCCGCTTGTTAACACGCTAAGCGTGGCGTCCGGCGCGATTTCGATTTCTCTGACCATCGGCGGGCTAATGGCCTGGCTGGTCAGCCGTTCCGACATGTTCGGACGGCGCTGGTTCGCGACCGCCCTGATCGTTCCCTACATGCTACCGTCCTGGACATTCGCCCTGGCCTGGCGAACACTGTTCAAGAACCGCGAAATCGGCGGGCAACCCGGCTGGTTTGAAAGCATGGGCTTCAGTCCTCCAGACTGGCTGGCTTATGGTCAGTTGCCCATCACGATAATCCTTGCCCTGCACTATACGCCATTTGTGATTCTGCTTTTCGGCAACGCGTTAAAGCGGTTTGATTCACAATTGGAGGATTCTGCGCGCATTCTCGGGGCCGGCCCCGGGGTTGTCGCGAGGCAAATCATCCTGCCGCTGATGTTGCCCTCGCTGGTATCGGCGGCGGTGCTGATTTTCGCCAAATGCCTGGGTGAATTCGGTGTGTCCTACGTGCTCGGGCTGCCTGTGAACTATGACGTTCTGGCCATCTCGTTGTACCGCAGCATCGCGTCGCGTCAAGCCGGCGCCGCAGCGGTTTTGGCGGGTGCGATCATGCTGATCGGTATCCTGTCCCTGCTAATCGATGCTCGCCTGATGCGCGAAGCACGCAAATTCGTGACTGTGGGCGGAAAGGGCTCGATGAACCGGGCGTCTCGTTTGGGCGTGCTTCGCCTCCCTGCAACGGCTTTCGCCGCAATCATCTTTATTACCGGCGTCGGTCTGCCGATCATCGTTCTGCTCCTGTCCACCATCATGCGTATTCCCGGGGACTTCTCTCTTTCCAACTTCACGCTTGATTACTGGATCGGGCGGAACCTTGAATTTGTGGGTCTTCGCTCCGGAATATTGCTGACGCCGGAACTGTGGCATGCGGTTTGGAACACAATTTTCATTGTTGGAATTGCGTCGATTTTCTCCGGCGTGATGGGTCTGCTGGTCGGCTATGTCGTGGCGCGCTCGCCCATTCGGGCCGTTGCCATGTTCCTCAGGCAAGTCACGTTCTTCCCGTATCTGGTGCCGGGAATTGCATTTGCAGCCGCCTATCTTTCACTTTTTTCCGTGCCGCGCGGCCCCATTCCGGCTCTTTACGGGACCTCGATAATTTTGATTCTGGCACTCGCCGCCGATCATATGCCCTTTGCTTCGCGCGCCGGGATTTCCGCCATGATGCAGCTTGGCAAGAACCCGGAAGATGCCGCGCAAATTGCCGGGGCCGGATGGTTACGTCGCATGACATCGGTGGTTATCCCCATTCAGAAGGGGGCTTTCGTCGCCGGTATATTGTTGCCGTTTATTTCAGGTATTCGCGGGCTTAGCCTTTTTGTGATCCTCGCGGTGCCCGCCACCGATGTTATGACGACATACTCGCTGCGTTTGCTGGATTATGACTACACGCAGGCCGCCAATGCGGTTGTGGTCATCATTTCCGCCATCGCGTATTTCGGAACCCTGGCGGCACAAAAACTCACCAGAACAAATCTCGCAGAAGGGTTGGGGGGCTGACATGCCGGATATTTCGCTAGTTGAAGTGAACAAGAGCTTCGGCGGAAGCGCCATCAAAGCGGTTTCCGATTTGTCCCTGACAATTGGTGATGGCGAATTCATGTGCCTTTTGGGGCCGTCGGGCTGTGGAAAGACCACGACCTTGCGCATGATCGCCGGGCTGGAGAATTTGACCAGTGGCGCCATCTCGGTCGGCGACATGACCGTCGATTCCATCGAAGAGGGGCTGTTTGTTCCGCCGGAAAAACGCGGCATGGGGCTTGTTTTTCAAAGCTACGCGCTTTGGCCGCACCTAACAGTCGAAAGAAACACTGACTTTGGCTTGAGGCTGCGCGGAATTCCGAAACAAGAACGTGAAGAGCGTGTTTTGCATGTTATGCAGAAGATGGGCATCGAGCAGTACCGGGACCGCTACCCGTCGCAGTTATCAGGCGGTCAACAGCAACGCGTCGCCCTTGCCCGGATGCTGGCAATCAATCCCGAGGTTTTGTTGCTGGACGAACCGCTGTCCAATCTGGATGCGCGTCTTCGGCTGGAAATGCGAGCCGAACTGAAACGTATCCACAGCGAATTCGGCACGACCGTCATTTTCGTGACCCATGACCAGTGGGAAGCGATGACCCTGGCGACCAGTATCGCCGTCATGCACGAGGGTGCGCTGCAGCAGGTCGGCAGCCCCGACGACATATATGCGCGGCCGGCAAATCGTTTCGTGGCCGAGTTTGTTGGCAGCCCGCCGATCAACATCGTGGAATTCGGCAGCCACATACAAAGCCAACTGTCGGATTTGGTGCGGGATTTGTTGGCAAAAAGTGGCCAACCACGAGACCAGGCCGGTTCGATCGGTCTGAGACCCGAGAAAATTCAACTTTGCCTGTCACCCGGACAAGTGCCGGATGGCCAGTTTGGCGGGTCGGCCATATTGGTGTCTGTATTACCCACAGGGGGCAGCTGGATTCTGGAATTGGATATCGGTGGAACAACCCTGTTCACCACAGCCAATCAACCCCCCGAATTCAACGTGGGAAGCGAGATCTGGTTTTATTCGGACTGGTCTGAACTTCACGTATTCGACGCTGACGGCAACCACTTTCCGTCAGATAACCATGTCGCTGCACCGGCTATTGGCAATGGCAGCGACACCCAAAAGCCGCAGCGGGCCTTGTCGTAACCCCGCCGTGTAACTTTCGCTAACATTCGGAAGGAATAGCTACCATGACTGATTTTAGAATGAGCCGGAAACCGGTGGGCTCCAAATGGGTGAAGGCTGCGTGTTCTGCCGTTGCGATTGCGTTGGCAGGTTACGGCGGCGCCGCGTCGGCAGCCGATTTTAGTCTTGAGGCACTGATCGAAGCCGCCAAAGGCGAAAAGCCGATTACTGTTTATGCCAGTACCGGGAAAATCAAAAAAGCAACTGCCGCTTTTACCAAGAAATATGGCGTCAAAGCCACCGGCACCAAAATTACGGGCGCCGCACAGATCGAACTGGTCGTGCGTGAAGCGCAGTCCGGAAATATTATCGGTGACGTTATCATTTCCAGCGATGCCGCCGCGGCAAAGGCCCAGCTTCTCGGCGAGAAAATGGTGACCAGCTGGTTCCCGCCCGATCTGGCCGGCTCGATCCCCAAGGGCTCGCAAATGCCGCTCGTGGTATGGCGCGATCCCGCTGTCTGGACGTACAACGACGAAAAGGCCGGAAGTTGCCCGGTTGGCAACATCTGGGAACTGACGGGCAAAAAATGGAACCGCAGGATCGCCATGGAGGACCCGCTGCACAAGCCGTCATACATTGACTGGTTCAACCAGATGGAAACCCACTCCGACGACGCGGTCGCTGCAGCCTACAAGGCCCATTTTGGCAAGGAACTTGATCGTTCCAAGCAGTCGGCGACGGCAACCTGGGTTGAAGGCCTGGCCAAAAACGCTCCACTTTTGGGCAAGTCCTCTTCGAATACGGCGAAAGCCGTCGGAACGCCGGGGCAGGACAATCCGTTCTTCGGCATGATGTCCGCCGCCAAATACCGCAAAACCGGGGACGGCGGACTGAAGATGTCCATCTGCAAGGATATCCAGCCTCACGTTGGATATTACAAACCGGGTTTCGGCCTGATTGCCAAGGGAACCAAAAGCCCCAACGCGGCAAAACTTTTCCTGCATTACATGATGACGGAAGAAGGCGTGGAGCCCATGACGAGAGACGGCAAGATGTCCGGCAATTCCGCCGTTCCGCCGCATCCGAAAGAACGCTCCGGTGTCGTCGGCCTTCGCGATCGTCTGACCCCCTATGTCTCGGAAACCGGCGCCGACGATTTTGACAAACGTCAGGATTGGCAGGATTTCTGGCGCATTCACTATACGCGGTAAATCTGGTGTGGGCCGGGCGGAAACGCCCGACCCGAACCGGAACATTTTTTTATAAATATGGGCGAGCCATCCAGCGAATGACCAAGATCGAACCAGCCTACTCCACCCATCTGCGGCACGTTGCCATTGAGGCAGTGATGTCCGTTCAGGATCAATTGCTTGCAGCCTTTCGATCGCCGATGCAGCGCGGTTTCAAACGGGACCACCGTGACATTGTTACGATTCACGACAAGGCTGCCGAAAAGCGAATTGTCGAAGTATTGCAGAAAAACGAACCAAATTCCGTTGTGATCGGCGAAGAACATGGTTTGCAGGGAAGCGGCAAATTGAAGTGGTATGTCGATCCCATTGATGGTACCGCGAATTTTGCGCGTGGGCTGGCTTCCTGGTGTGTCTCAGTCGGCGCCGTTTACGAGGACGACATCGTCGCCGGTGCAATCCTGGACCCGGTCGGCGGGAACCTGTTCAGCGCTGATTTAAGTGGGGCCTATCTTGGGGAAAATGCGATCATTTCCCAGGCTGAGGGACAAGAGGAAGACGCGACACTGATATCCACCTACCCATCGGCCAGAGACATCCAACAAGACGGGCGCGCCCGAGCGCTGGATCGATTTGGCCAGTTGGTCGAAACTTTCTCATCGGTGCGGCGAAACGGAAGCGCCGCCCTGGGAATTGCGCATGTCGCTGCCGGTTGGAGCGATGCGGCCGCGGGTTTCTCTGTCAACGCATGGGACGTCACGGCAGCCATTCTGATCCTTCGCCAGTCAGGCGGCAGTTATCAAGCCTTTCCGGAAGGATCCGATGCCCCGCACCATCTTTCAGCGTATACGGCCGTTGGCGCGGGTGGGTCGTACCCCACTCTCAAAGGGATAGCCGAACAGATATCGTCCGGACGCACGTAGCGGCCGGCTATCGACCCATAGGCTCGACGCGAACAGAAATCCGTCGTGAAGACATTTCCGTCGTTGGCTTCAAGTTCTGAATTGCCGATTGCTCTCGAATGTCACTTCCGGGTCATCAACAATCGTTAGCGTTCGCTCCGAAATTGGTCTGCCTAGCCCCTAACAGCGGACGTGAACGCCCAGAATGTCGGCTTGCCCCCGAGAAGCAGCCGTTACGTCGCCCGGTGCTGAACGGCTGTTTTTAGCCATTTGCGGACTTTTGGCCGTTCGTTCCCGGTTACGTTTCGAAGGGAAAGTCACCCAATCAAGAATCACGTTTACAATTCAATCATCATATGATTAGCTTCATAATAAGATAACATAAAAAATTCTACTCGAGTAGGGTGGCTTCAGTTACATGAGCGAGCGCGTTTTTCGTGGGTTGTCGGAACAGATATCCTGGCAAATTGGTGCCCGGATTGTCCGTGGCGATTTGGCTCAGGGAACCAAAATCGAGAACGAAGATCAACTGGGCAAAGAATTCGGTGTCAGCCGAACGGTCATCCGCGAAGCTATGAAAAGCCTCAGCGCCAAGGGACTGGTGGAGGTCCGCCCGAGGATCGGCACGCGGGTTCTGTCTCGTGATCATTGGAGCCTCCTCGATTCGGATGTCATGGACTGGTACCGGGAAACGGAACCGTCCGAAGAGGTTCTCCAGCAACTCCGTGAAATGAGGACTGTTTTAGAGCCAGGTGCGGTGGCCCTCGCCTGTGTTCGGGCCGATGACACGGACGTCGGAAGAATTGTGGCGGCCTACGAGCGTATGAAAAACTGCGTGAACCAACCGGAGGCCTTTGTTCGTGCGGATTCGGACTTCCACCTGGAAATCCTGCGCGCGACGCACAACGACTACCTCAGCATCCTGGGGGGGCTCATCAAGACGGATCTTCTATCATTTATCAAGGTGGTCAATTCGGACCCCGAAACGAACGTCACCACTCTCAAGCTACACGCGGATTTGGTCAAGGCGATCATCGCCAGGGATGCCGCCGAGGGGGAAAAGGCGATGCGTATTATGATGGATGTGGGGGAGGCCAGGTTACGAAATTCGTTCGAGAAGAAGAATTCCGAGGTTGAAGTGAGTGGAACGGAGGGCAAGGAGGAATAGCTGTCCTGTCCAAGGGAACAGGTGTGGACATCGAAGTCAGAATGGCCGTGGTTGCACTCCACAGCGTCTATCAGCGCTGTAAATCCAATCCTCGGGAGGTCGTCTGACATCGAGCATCATTGTTAAATCCCAAAACCAGAACCGTTACGATGTTATCAATAACACCAGTGGAGGAATAAAATGCGAAAGACTACATTACTTGCTGCCACCGCAATTGCCGTTGGATTGATCGCCTCGCCTGTGCTGGCGAAGACGACGCTGCGGATTCAAAATCACCAGTCCCAGGAATCACCCCAGGGCCGCCTGATCCAGGAATTCGTGAAGAGCCTCGACGTCATGTCGCAAGGCGAAATCGCAATCGAGATGTTCTACTCGGCCTCGGTCGTGAAATCGGCGGAAACCTTCGACGCTGCCGCCACCGGCATTCTGGACTGCGATATGACCAACGGCAGTTACCAGACCGGCAAAAACCCGGCGTTCCAATTTGTGGCCGACACCATGGGCGGTTACGACACCCCGATCCAGTATCAGGCTTGGATCAACTTCGGCGGCGGCAAGAAAATCATCAACGATCTGTACGCCTCGCACAATATGGTGTTCATCGGCGCCCAAGTCGGCGGCCAGGAATCCCTGAACTCGACCCGTCCGCTGCGCGGAACGGGCGACCTGAAGGGCTTCAAGTTCCGTTCGCCTCCGGGCATGGAAACCGAAATCTTCGCATCGTTGGGTGCCAAGCCGGTGGTCATGGACTTCACCGAAATCTTCACGGCGATGGAAACCGGCATCGTTGACGGCGCCGACGCGTCCAGCCTTGCCAACAACGTCAGCCTCGGCATCTATGACATCGCCAAGCACGCCACCTTCCCGGGCTTCCACTCCATGTCGTCGGACCAGCTGGCCTGCCGCAAGGACAAGTGGGAAAGCGTCCCCGCTCATCACAAGGCGATGATCGAAGCCGCCCAGAAGACCCTCGCCATGGACCTGATCATGCTGACGCTGGTCGAAAACGGCGAAGCTGCGGCGAAGCTGCCGGGACAGGGCGTGACCCTTTACAGCTGGTCGCCCGAAGAACGCGGCAAGTTCCGCGCCGCGGCGCAGAATGCCTGGGCGAACTACAAGAAGAAAACGCCTGAAGCCAAGGCAATCATCGAAAGCCACGAAGCGTTCATCAAGCGCATTGGTTTGTAATCGGTACCTGATGGTGATGTCCCTGGCGCCCAACAGCCCCGGGGGCATCGCCCCTTTCTTTTTTGTTTCTGCCCGCGTCGGACGTCCGACGCCATTTCATACTTGATCCATGAGCTCCAAAGCGGATAGCAAAGCGGGGCCGTATCGTGGGGAATTTTCCGTTGGAAAACGTGACCGTCGAACAGGTTGACGCGAGACTGTTCATCGTGCCGCTGAAAGAGGTTCTTTCAGACGCCAAGCACGGTGACCATACCTATTTCGAACTGGTCACAGTTACCATCAGTCTTTCAAACGGCATGGAGGGAACCGGCTACACCTATACCGGCGGGCATGGTGGCTGGGCGATCCTTGCTATGATCAAGCACGATCTCGCGCCGCTGCTCATTGGTCGGAACCCACAAGGCATCGACGAGCTTTATGAGGCGATGCAGTGGCATATTCACTATGTGGGCCGGGGCGGCGTGTCGTCCTTCGCCATTTCGGCTATCGACATCGCGCTGTGGGACATTCGTGGAAAAACGTCGGGAACGCCGCTCTCGGTCATGGCGGGTGGCGTGGACACGACGACCAACGCCTATTATGGCGGTATTGACCTGAATTTCACGACCGAGAAACTCTTGTCCGGAATCCAGGGTCAACTCGACCGGGGGTTCAACGGCGTCAAGATCAAGGTCGGGCGCGAAAACCTTCGCGAAGACGCGGACCGTGTGCGCGCGGTAAGGGACCTGATCGGTCCGGATATCACCTTCATGGTGGACGCCAACTACGGCATGGACGTAGACAAAGCCATCGCGGCTTGCAAGGCTTTCTCCGACCAGAACCTGCTGTGGTTCGAGGAACCGATAATTCCCGACGACTATATAGGCTACGCGACCATCGCCCGGGAAACGGGCATGCCGCTGGCCATGGGGGAGAACCTCCATACGATCCATGAATTTGAATTTGCCTTCGAATTGTCGAACCTGAGCTTTATCCAGCCCGACACAGGAAACTGCGGTGGGATCACCGGTTTTCTTCAAGTGGCGGAGCTGTCGCGTAAACACGGTATCCCCATTTGCAGCCACGGCATGCAGGAGTTGAATGTGAGCCTGCTGGCCGGACAGCCCAACGCGGGCTGGCTCGAAGTCCACAGTTTTCCCATTGACGAGTATACGGAGTGCCCCCTGGTGATCGAAAACCACCGGGCGGTGGCGCCCGACGTACCTGGAACGGGTGTCGTATTCGATTGGCGGAAACTTGCGCCGCTCGAAGCGCCGGGGTCCAGGTGATCATGCTATTAATGAGAACATTATCGAATCAAAAAACCAAACGCCGTGCGGCGTGCCGGCAATAGACAAAGCGTCTTGCTGGCGCAACGCCTCCTGGAGGAGGAGACAACAAATTGTTCAACAAGACGGGTAGTCTTAGGGAGTGGGTGTATCCCTCTGCGTTTTTCATCTGCGGAGCCTGGGTGCTGTGGCACATGCCGGCGTACATTCTCGATTTTTTGCCGCCGAGCAGCGAAAGCCTATTTAGCCAGATAAGCGACTTGCATCGGATAAAGGATTGGACGCCTGAGTGGCCAGGCCTGTTCGGCGGATTTGCCGATCCGATCGACTGGCTGGCGTTGGTCCTGATGCCGGTTATTTTCGTTCTCGGGGCTCGGAAAATCCAGATCGCCCATATGGAGTATCCGCATTGGCGGAACATCGACAGAACTGCGCTGTTCCTGGGCCGGGTAACGATGATCCTGATCCTGGCGATGGCCAGCGTCATGTTGTACGAAGTTTTCCTCCGTTACATCTTCGAAAACCCAACGCTTTGGGCCAACGAACTGACGCTTTGGATCGCCGGATACGTTTTCCTGTTTTCCGGCCTATACGCCATGCAGCAGCGCTGCCATATCCGCATTTTTCTCTTTTATGATCTGGTTCCCCGGTGGCTGCAGCATGTGTTCGATGTTATTTCCACCGCGCTTCTCGTCATGTTCACGTTCTTCCTCGTGTACGGTGCTTTCTATCAGGTCTTTTACATCAAGTTCTACAAGTGGGAGATGTTTGGTACGGCCTTCGATCCGCCGATCCCGGCGACGGTGCAGCCGATGATTCATATTGTCTTCGTCCTCATAGCGATACAGGCGGTCCTGAACCTGATCGCCGATTGGAATTTGGAACCGGAGAAACACGGCATCGCCGCCGATGTTGATGAAGACGATCTCGCGGCAATTAAGCGCGGTATAGGGGAAGCCTGATGGACGTTGGAACGATTTCACTTGTACTGGTCTTCGGGCTCATCTTTTTGTTGGCCGTCGGGATGCCCTTGGGCTTTGCGTCGGCGGCGCTGGCGCTGATCGTCATGATTATGAAGTTCGAGCCGGGTCTGCTGACCGACCCGCTGAGCTTCGGCGGCGGTTTATTGACCGGCAATCCAGGGACCGGTCCGCTCTACATCCTGACCCAGAAGATCTTCGATCTGATGACGGAGTACGTGCTTATATCCGTGCCCTTGTTCATTTTCATGGCGTCGCTTCTCGAGCGGTCCGGCATAGCCAAGGCGATGTACGATTCGCTAAATTTCTGGCTAAGTCGTACTCGCGGCGGCATCGCCATCGTGACCTCCCTGATGGCTGTGATCCTGGCGGCCATGTCGGGGATCATCGGCGGCGAGGTGGTCTTGCTGGGGCTTATCGCGTTGCCGCAGATGCTCCGTCTCGGCTACGACAAGAGCCTTGCCATGGGCACGATCTGCGCCTCGGGCACCTTGGGCACCATGATCCCGCCATCCATCGTGCTGATCATGTTCGGCCTGATCACCGAGACATCGATTAAGTCGCTTTTTACGGGAGCCTTCATTCCGGGCTTCATGTTGGCGAGCTTCTTCATCATCTACATATTGATCCGGACGAACTTGAACCCGTCTCTCGCCCCCTTGCCCGAACCCAGGGCGGACGATCCGAAGCCGCTCGCGAAACTGGGCATGTTCGGCGGCTTCATCTCCATCCTGGTGACTGGTATTCTGACGTTGCTCTCTCTCAGGGTGCTGCTTTACACGGTGACCGGGCGAAACGTCGACGTCGATCCGGCATTGGGTCCGATCTTCCTCGGCATGGACTACCATATCCCTTATCTGGTGGGCGCGACCCTTGTATCCGCGGCATTCGCGTACTTTGTATTCGGCCGCGAACGCCTGCGTATGGGCTGGCTACATGGTAAGGGATTGGTGCCGCCGCTGTCGGTCATTGGTATCGTGATGGGGTCGATCTATGGCGGGGTGACCGGAATTACCGAGGCTGCCGGCATGGGTGCGGCGGCGGTGTTCGTCATCGCTGTTTTCCGGGGCGAGGCATCTGTCGACCTGGTTTGGACCAGCCTCATGCGGACACTGAAATCCACGGGTACGATCATCTGGGTGACGGTTGGCGCCGCGACGCTTTCGGGTGCCTACACGCTGGCCGGCGGACCGAACTACATCGCCGCTTTGATCGTTGGTGCCGAGATGCATACCATGCTGGTGCTCCTGACCATGATGGCCATTCTGCTGTTCATGGGTGCGTTTATGGACTGGGTGGGTATCGTCTTGCTGGTCATTCCCGTGTTCCTGCCGATCGTGCAGAAACTGCCGATCGAAGAAATCGGTTTCATCGGGCAGCTCGCTCCGCATCAGGTGTCGATCTGGTTCGGCGTTCTGTTCTGTATGAACATGCAGGTCAGCTTCCTGTCGCCTCCGTTCGGCGGTGCTGCGTTCTATCTCAAGTCGGTGGCGCCACCGCACATCTCGCTGACCGATATTTTCAAGGGGTTCATGCCCTTCATCTTGGTTCAGCTGTTGGCGTTGACAGTCTTGCTGGTTTGGCCGTCGATCGTGTTGATACTTCTTTGACCTCGGGGGGTAAGCTAGGCGGATGCCGCTTTGACGGCGGATGCCTGGCTTACCCCAAAGGTTGCAACTGCATAAGATTTGGTGCGCCTGAACTGCGCTTTTTAGTTTCTGTTGCGGTACCGCCGTTCTCCCCGCATCTTGTTCATTCTTGGAGAGTCAGTTCAGGGTCATTTCCGGACTAGATCACGCCCCTCTGTTGTAGGCCGGCTATGACGGGTTAGCGGACATTGGAAACGGACCCTAGTATTCCCGGTCGTCACCGGCCCAGATATTGACGCGGTTGCGGCCTGCATCCTTGGCGGCGTACATGGCCTGATCGGCGTGGTCGATGGCGACCAGGATTGAATCGCCGGGGTTTAAAGCGGCAACGCCGAATGATGCGCTGACCGATATGGATTTTTCGTCGCTGACGGCAATGCTGCGGCGTTTGAGTTCGCGGCGCAGGCGGTCGAGGACCTTTTTGGCCCCGCGCGGGTCGGTGTTGGGAAGCAAAATCAGGAATTCCTCGCCGCCGTACCTGCAAACCTGATCGTAACGCCGAACGCCTTTCAACAGGTGCCGGGCCACGTCTTGAAGAACGATGTCGCCGACGTTGTGGCCGTAAGTGTCGTTGACCAGTTTGAAGCGGTCGATATCGGCCATGCCGACGGTGCTGACCTGCCCGGTGCGCGAGACCCGCTCGCGTTCCTGATCCAGCCTTGGCAGCATGGCGAAGCGCGTAGCGAGACCGGTCAAGGGGTCGGTATAGCGAAGCAGTTCGCGCGCTTCATCCAGCAAGGAGGTGACGTGAGCGCGGAAATGCGCGACATTTCGCTGATAGGCTTTGTAGGTGGCGGGTGCGATGCGGCGGCCACCGGCAGCGACGCTCAGTAATTTGCGCGCCGCGATGTGCAGTTCCTTGTGGTGCCGTCCGATTTCCTGGAAATCCGGGTGATGGCGCAGATGTTCGTTGGTTTCCCGATGGTACCAGCGGCCGAAATCGTCTTTCAAATGGCCATCCGGTTTCAGGTCGCCGGCCTTCGGCTTGGTTCCGCAGACCAGCATCACCTGGAGACGGTGAATCCAGTCGTAATGGGCCTCGAGGGCGCGTTCCAGATAGCGCACGATGTATTCGGCGTCGTCCAGCGTCAATGGTGGAAATAGGCGGTCATTCGCTGCCATTCACAGTCCCCGTGCATCCAACAACCCGATGCGAAGAATAGATTGCCCGTTATTTGCGGCGAATCAAAGGTCAATTCGCGACCAGTGGATGAAATCTAACATATGGCACCCATACGATCTCATATCCCGACCTCTCGGCAGGAAAGTGGCCGCAGGCGATGCTTTGCATCGTCAAGGTTACTCGACGCCCCGAGAAGCCGGGATATGAGACTCGCAGGGCGGCTTCCCAAGCCCGTCGGACACGTTGCCCGATGCTCGTGATGCAAAGGCATCACCACGCACCGAACGCCTTTCCGGGCGAACTGGGGAAGCCGTCGTAGGGGTGCCATATGTTAGATTTCATCCACCGGCACATGTCTTTTTTGCGTTTGAGACGTAAAAGCAAGCGCGCGACTTGGCAAATTCGCCCCACTTGGCGTATCTTAGGGCGGCGCTTCCGTCGGATCGGTAGCGCTATACCTGTCTTTAAGAGGGAAGAAAAGCTCGTGAGCCTTACCGCTGAAGCCAAAACGAATGCACCGCAATTGATGTCGGGCAACGACGCCGTTGCCAGGGGCGTGTGGGAGGCCGGCGTTCGCGTCGCCGCGGCCTACCCGGGCACGCCGTCGACCGAAATTCTGGAAAGCCTTTCGCGTTATCCGGACATCCACGCCAACTGGGCGGTCAACGAGAAGGTCTCGTTGGAAATCGCCATTGGTGCGTCGGTCGCCGGATCACGCGCCTTTGCCGCCATGAAGCATGTGGGCGTCAATGTGGCGTCAGACGCGTTGATGTCGCAGACCCTGGCGGGGGTTGAGGGCGGTCTTGTCATTGCGGTTGCCGATGACGTTGGGCTGTCGTCGTCGCAGAACGAGCAGGACAGCCGCTACTGGGGGCGCTTCGGTCATCTGCCGATGCTGGAGCCGTGCGATTCCCAGGAAGCCTACGAAATGGTCAAAGAGGCTTATGAGCTTTCCGAAAAGTTCAATGTCCCCGTTCTTTTGCGCGTCACCACGCGGGTCAGTCATGTGAAAAGCGTCGTTACCGCAGGGTCACGCGAAGAGCGCGAGGTCAAGGGGTTCGAGAAAGATCCGGCTCGCTGGGTTCTGGTTCCGGCCAACGCCAAGCGCAAGGTCGGCGTCCAGTTCGAGCGCGACAAGGCGCTGGCGGACTATGCCGAAACCTGCAAGCTGAACGTCATCGAGGAAGGCTCGGACAAACGGGTCGGTTTCGTGACCTCGGGTCCGGCTTATCTGCATCTGCGCGAAGCCTTTCCCGATGCGCCGGTGTTGAAGCTGGGGCTTACCTACCCGTTGCCGATTGAAGCC
>JABGRG010000218.1 GCA_018648445.1 Rhodospirillales bacterium
CGCCGGTATGCCCAAATCCGATCCGGTCGAGCCGCTCGACCTCAACCTGATTCACTATCCCGAACTGCACATTCACGGAGCCAACAGCTCCGTGCAACGCGATTACATCGAAGCCTGTGAGTTGATCGGCAGCGGCAAGGTTGATGCCGAGAAGCTGGTGACGCACACCTTCAGCCTCGACGACTTTAACGAAGCGGTCGAAACGCAGGGGAATCCCGCCTCTGGCGCGCTCAAAGTCATTATTAAACCCTAAGGAGAATCCGATGTCTAACTTCGATAAATACGCCGACGAAATAGAGCAGTTCGTAAAGGTGACCGGCAAGTTGGCCGCGAATATGTATGTGACCGGCTACGGCGGCAACGCCGCTTGGAAACTGGAGGACGATCTGATTCTGATCACCCCGACCATGATGAACAAAGGTGACATCACCCCGAGTGATGTGGTTTTCATCAATATGGCCGGCGACATCGTTGAAGGCACCCGCCGCCCGACCGGCGAGCGTCCGATGTATATCAAGTTTTTCAACGACCGCCCGGACATTAGATCGGTGATCCACTGTCATGCGCCGAACGTCGGATCGTTCGCCATTATGGAGGGTGAAAACCTCCTAATGCGCCCCTTCTTCCCGGAAACGGCGCATGAAGTCGGTCCGGTTCCGGTGGTGCCCTACGGTGAGCCGCTCACGCAGCATCTGGCCGATAACTTCGAGCCGTTTATTCGCAAATACAACAGCTTCATTATGGAAAACCACGGGCTCGTCACCATGAGTCCCGAGGGCATTGACTACACCATGATGAATATTGAGCTGTTGGAAATGACCGCCTATTCGATCCTGCAGGCGATGGCCGCTGGCCGTCCGCTCAAAGAGTTGACGCGCGAAGCGATCGAAGGGCTCGATAATGTGATGAAACAGCGCGACTGTCCGATGTTTGGCGTGCCCGGTGAATATGAATCACTGGTGGATCTGTTTTTTTAAGGAATACATGACAATGATTAAGAAAAGCTATGAGTTGGCGAAGGAGCAGTATGCGGCCTTCGGAATCGATACGGATGCGGCGATTGAAAAAGCGCTGAGCATTCCAATCTCGCTGCACTGCTGGCAGGCGGACGACAATCTCGGGTTTGAACCGATGGACGACGTGTCGGCTGGCGGCGGCATTCTGGTGACGGGTAACCATCCCGGCCGCGCCCGCAACGCGGAAGAAACGCGTGCTGATCTGGCGAAATCCATCTCGCTCATTCCCGGTATTCAGCGCGTGAATGTTCATTCCTACTACGCCGAGTTTGACGACGGCTATGTGGACCGCGATCAGCTTGAGCCGAAGCATTTTCAGAAATGGATGGACTGGGCCAAAGAGCTGGGCATCAGCCTCGACTTCAACCCGAGCTTCCATGCGCATCCGAAAGCCAATGACGGCTTCACGCTCTCGAACGCCGATGCCGACATCCGTGCCTTCTGGATCGAGCACGGTAAGCGCGCCCGCAAGATTGCCGAAGCGATGGCTGAGTCGCAGGGCACGCCGTGTAATGTGAATTTCTGGGTTCCCGACGGAGCGAAAGATCTCGTAGCCGATCGCTTTGGCCCGCGCCAGCGGCTCGCTGATTCGTACGATGCAATTTTCGCGGACGCGAGCGTTGATGACTCGAAGTGCGTCGACTTTATGGAGAGCAAGCTGTTCGGCATCGGTAGCGAAGACTATGTGGTCGGTTCGTCCGAGTTCTACACCGTCTATGCGCTGACACGCAAAAAGGGACTTTGCATGGACATGGGGCACTATCACCCCACCGAAACCATCCACGACAAGATTTCCAGCCAGCTGCTGGCGCAGGAAAAACTGTTGCTGCACGTCAGTCGCCCCATCCGCTGGGATTCCGACCACGTCGTCATTTTCAACGACGACCTCAAAAGCGTCTTCCTCGAAATCAAGCGCGGCAATGCCTGGGACAAGGTGGTGGTGGCGCTCGACTTCTTCGATGCCTCCATCAACCGCGTCGGTGCCTACGTGATTGGCACGCGCGCAACCCGCAAGGGAATCCTTTACGCACTGCTCGACCCGACGTCGCTGCTTCAGGCCTATGAAGCCGAAGGCAAAAACGCGCAGCGCCTGGCCGTAATGGAAGAGTTCAAATCGATGCCATTCGGCGCGGTTTGGAACCAGCTCTGCGAAAAAGCCGGTGTGGCGGCGGGTGCCGACTGGCTGGCCGAGATGGAAACCTACGAGACTCAGGTGCTTGCCGAGCGCAGCTAGATTGCTTTGAGCTCGGAGAGGCGTTGCTTTAAGTTGCTGCTGTAGCCGATGTACAGCTTGCCGTCGGCTTCGCTGAAGAGGACGTAGACGCAGTGGCCGAGTTTGGCGAATTGGGGCATGCGGGGGACTATGCCACGGACTGGAGAGAGAAACAAAATAGGGGTGCCATGAAGTAGAGGCTCGCAGGCTCTTGATGTTTCTCAAATGGGTGTTGGTTTCAGGG
>JABGRG010000219.1 GCA_018648445.1 Rhodospirillales bacterium
CGTAAGCGTCGTTTCACCCCCTTCTACCGTCAAGGCCCAATGGATGACATGGTGCTTCTCACAACCAAGGAGGAGCAGCGATGGCAGCGAAGAGGACACGGCGGGCTTCGCCGAAGAAGGTCGCTTACTGGCGGGGGTGTATCGAAGATTGGCGGAGTAGCGGGCTGAGCCAGGCGGAATATTGCCGCCGCGAGGATATTTCGACATCAACTTTCTGGTACTGGAAACGGCGAATCCTGGTGCAAGGAGTAGCTTTGGAGGCCAGTCCGGTCATCGTTCCTGTTTCGATGGAGCGAATCATTCCGGTGGCGAAGCTGAAGCCTATCCTTCTGCATGTCGGCGGCTACTGTGTCGAATTCCAGGGCGATTTCAGCCCGGCGGTTCTTGAAAAACTGCTTGGCGTTCTGGATCGCGTCGCATGAATCTTCTGCCGGAGACCAGGGTGTACCTTGTCCTGGGGGCGACGGACATGCGTAAGGCCATCAACGGGCTGTCCATCATGGTGGCCGATCACCTGGAGAAAGATGTCTTCTCTGGCCACCTGTACGCCTTCTGCAACCGTGGCCGGAGCATCATCAAAATTCTGTTTTGGGACCGCAACGGATTCTGCCTCTGGCAAAAGCGCCTTGAGAAACATCGATTCAGCTGGCCCGAATCTCGGGCCGAGGTTCTGGAGCTGGACTGCCGAGAGCTTCGCTGGCTGCTCGAGGGGCTCAATCCAGAGCAAATCCAGGGGCATCCACGCTTGCGTTTTTCAACGCTCACATGATAGAAAATCATTGACATATCGGATAGTTATAGGCACTATTGCGAAGTCATGAACGTCGCATCCCTGCCAAATGATCCCGCCATTCTCAAGGCCCTTTTCGCTGACATGTCGGCCGAGCATGAGGCAGTGGTTGCCGAGCATGAGGCAGTGGTTGCTGACAAAAACGGGTACATCTCCCAACTGGAAGAGCAGGTCCGCCTGTTCAAGGCTATCGTCTTCCAGGCCAAGTCGGAGCGCCAGGCGCTTCCCGGCAAGGATGAGACCCAGTATTGGCTTTTCGACGAGTCCGAAATGTTCGCGGGAGACGCCGATGAGCCGGAGGACGTAGCTGTTCCGGCACATTCCCGAAAGAAAAAAGGTCGTCGGCCCATCCCTGCGGAATATCCCCGTGTGGAGGTCATTCACGACATCCCCGAAGAGGACAAAGTTTGTGACTGCGGCTGCGAACTGACCCGCATCGGCGAGGAGGTCAGCGAAAAGCTCGATTTCATCCCCGCCAAGGTGCAGGTTGTGCGGCACATCCGGCCCAAGTACGCCTGCCGGGCCTGTGAGGGTGTCGAGGACGACGGCCCGACCGTCAGGACCGCGCCCATGCCGCCGCAAATCATCCCCCAGGGCATCGTCACTCCGGGGCTTCTGGCCTACGTTCTGGTCAGCAAATTTGTGGACGGGTTGCCGTTCTATCGCCAGCAGAACATGTTTGGCCGACTCGGCGTCGACATTTCCCGTGCGACCATGTCCGGCTGGGCGCTTCGAGCGGCCAAGGCCTGTGAACCACTCATGGACCTACTGCATGAGGAAATTCGATCAGGGCCGGTCATCAACATGGACGAGACACCGGTGCAGGTGCTCAGGGAACCCGGCAGAAAAAACACCACAAAATCCTACATGTGGGTGGCCAGGGGCGGCCCACCTGAGCGACCCGTGGTGCTGTTCCACTACGATCCAGGCCGAAGCGGCAAGGTCGCGGCTGAACTTGTCGGTGACTTCCAGGGGTATCTGCAGACCGATGGCTATGCGGGCTATAACGCCCTCGGCGAAAGGGAAGGCATCATCCACGTCGGCTGCCTGGTGCACGTGCGCCGCAAGTTCATGGATGTGCTCAAATCGGGCTCCAAGAAGAACAAGGGTGGAACGGCCCAGACCGTGGTCGATCTCATCCGCAAGCTCTATTACCTGGAGAAACAGGCGAGGGAACTCGACCCTGATCAGGTCCGTCAGTTGCGCCAGGAGCGGTCCCAACCTCTCATGGAGAAGATCAAAGCCCTGCTCGTGGAACGGCAGAAGACAACGCCACCCAAAAGTCTGCTCGGCAAGGCGATTTTTTACGCCCTGGGCCAATGGCTGCGCATCGAGGCCTATCTTGAGGATGGGCGGTTGCAGCCCGACAACAATGTCGCCGAGAACGCCATCCGCCCCTTTGCCGTTGGCCGGAAAAACTGGCTCTTTTCAGGCTCGCCCAGAGGCGCACGGGCCAGCGCCGCCATGTACTCCCTCATCGAAACCGCCAAGGCCAATGGCCACGACCCGCTCCATTATCTCCATCTCGTCTTCGAAAAGCTGCCTTATGCAAAGTCTAGGCAGGATCTGAAAGCACTGCTTCCCCAACATCTCGATTCAAAGAACACCCCGGCGTAGCCGGTCATCCAGTTCTATAGTCGATCAACCCCTTGCTGAGAAGATGGGGGTGAAACGACGCTTAC
>JABGRG010000089.1 GCA_018648445.1 Rhodospirillales bacterium
CCCCTGCCAGTCGGCCGTAGGGCGCGGTGTCCACGTCACCCATTCTGAGCACGCGGAAGTACTCTTCGGGACGTCGGGGCAGCAAAATCGGTAACTGATATTCCTGGCCCAACCGAACATAGATATCCACCAATGAAGGAATGGCCGCGGCCCCCATGTGGGTGTCGATGTGCGTGACGTCGATGCCGGCGGCCAATGCCCGGTCGATCTGGGCGCGCATTTCCATTTCTGCGGCTTCCGGTTCCACATGTTCGGCCAACAGAGCGACACGACGCCACATAAAGCCGTCGCTATCAACAAGGCCGGAAGCCGGACTGGCGCTCACCAAGGGCCGCCATCGGTAGCCGGGCCATTCGCAGGTCAGTGTCAAGTGTACGCCGAGATCGAATTTCGGCTCTCCGGCGGCCAGGTCGGCCATTTCGGGGAACCAGGGACACGGCACCATGACCGATCCGCAGGTGATGGCACCCGCCCAGGACAATTCGACGAACGCCTGATTTGCGCCGTGGCACATGCCGACGTCATCCGCGTGGATAATGACCGCGCGGGTATGCGGGTCCAAGCCGAGTGCCTTCGACGTCGGGTTCATCCCTTGGGTTCCGGTCGCAGACGCAGGGGGTCGGACAAAGCCATGTTCTGACCCCGGAAATACAGGTGATGGTCAGACTTGGAAATTCCCAACCCCTGTTTTTTTGCTTCGATGTGTACGTGGTAGAAGGCGTGGCCGGAGAAAGCAAAACGCCCCTCGGCGTCGGTTATTTCCTCGCCATGAAAGTTGATGGAGACAAGGCTTTTCTTGCCCAGTTTCACGGTGGCGCCAGCGACGGGACGTCCCTGCATATCAACGACACGGCCGGAAAATTTTCCATCGTCGTTCAGAACCACATAAATGTTCCAAAGGATCGAAACGATGGCGATGGTGCCAAACGTTATCGTGTAGCGGCTGCGCAATATGGACCACCACATAACCGGCTTACCCTTTGGCCGCGCCGGAGGTCAGGCCGGCGATGAACTGCTTTTGGGACAGCAGGAAGATAACCAGACCCGGCACCAGCACCATGATGCAAAAAGCATAAAGGGCGCCGGTGGTGTTCTCGTACACACTCAGGAAGCGCGACAATCCCAACGGTAGCGTCTGCATTGCCTCGTCACGGATGATGACAAGGGGCCACAGGAAATTGTTCCACGACCAGATAAAGGCCAGAATCACGTTGGTGGCGATGGCCGATTGCGACAGCGGAACCATAATCCGGTAGATGATCATCCAGTCCGGCACCCCGTCAATTCGCGCCGCGTCGATCAGGCTTTTGGGGATGGCGTCGAAACTGGCCTTGAAAACGAAAATACAGACGATGGTGGAACACAATGGCAGCGCCATGCCCATGTATGAATTGAGCAGCCCCAGTTCCTTGGTGATCAGATACGCTGGAATAATGGTGGCCTGAAATGGGATCATCATGCAGCTGAGGAACAGCATGATCACCGCCTTCTTGCCCACGAAGTCACGGGTCAGGGCGTAACCGGCCATGGCGTTAAGGAATACGTTGGCCGCGACCACGATGATCGACACGATGAGGCTGTTCGCCAGATAGCTGGCAAAGGGAATGGTGTACCAAACGTCCACGAAGAAGAAGAGATGCGGGTCCTCGGGCAGAATCGAGGGCGGGAAGGTAAAAATGTTCTCGCCCGTCAGGCTGGTCTTCAGGACCCAGTAAAACGGCACCAGCATGGCGGCACAGACGGCGCTGAGTGCAAGATGCAGGGGCCAGTGCGGATAGCGGTGCATCGCCTAAGTCCCTTCATCCACGGCGCCCGCATCACCGCCGAATAGGCGGTTGGCGAGCCAGGCCAGCGTTACGAAAAACAGGAAATTCACCACCGTCATGGCGGCAGCGTAATCGAATTTGGAAAGGGTGAAAGCGGCCCTGTAGATGTAGGTGATCAACAGCTCGGTAACGTGACTGGGGCCCCCCTGGGTCATGACGTAGACCAGATCGAAATTTGTAAACGAATTGATGATGCCGACCACGAAGCACAGGAAAATCGACGGCTTGAGCATGGGGAAGGTAATGCGGATGAAACGTTTCCAGGCCCCTGCTCCGTCGATGGCCGCCGCCTCGTAAAGGCTTTGCGGAATGTTTTGCAGGCCCGTTAGCAGGATGATCATGTAGAACCCCAGCACCTGCCAGATCGACGCCACGATGACCGAGGGGAAGGCCAGGCTGAAACTCTCCAGGAAGGGAATGCCCTCGTCGATAATGCCCAGGCTCATCAGCACGTAATTGATGAGGCCCACCTTCTCGTTGAACAGCCATTGCCAGATGATGCCGACCGCCACGGTCATCACCGGATAAGATAAAAACACGATGGTGCGATAAACGCCGCGCCCGCGAATACGGGTATCGACCATTAAGGCGATGATCAGCGCGAGCCCGATGCCAATGGGCGCGCTGGCCATGAGGACGGACGTGTTCCACAGGCTTTGCCAGAACACGTCGTCGTAGATCAGCATTTCCTCGTAGTGATAGAGGCCCGCAAACTCGGTGGGCTTGAACGGATCCCAGAACTGGAACGACAACACGCCGTTCCAGATCAGGGGAATTATCCGATATAGGGCGAAGATCGCCAGTGACGGCGCCAGGAAGAACCAAATGAGGATTAACTCACGGGTTCTCTTTTTTTTGATCAACGTGTTCATGTGTTCCTAGCACCGTCCCTGATGAATACCCTAGCGCCGGGAAAGAACCCGGTTGACCTTCTTTTCGGCGGCGTCGAGAGCTTCCTTGGCGCTCTTGCGGCCGAGAAGGGCGTTTTGCAGTTCCGGATAGAAGGCTTCCTTGACGGCGGCGTCCTTAGCCACCGGCCAGTTGCCCACCAGCTTGTCCAAGTGTTCTGTCTGGGTTTTCATGACCGAAACGGCGTCGGGGATGTTTTTCTCAAAGTAGGCCATGAGCTTTTTGTTGGCCACCTTGCTGCCGGTCAGCACGTTGAGCGACGAACCCAGGTCATAGGCGCCACCGCCGCTGGTCGCCATCTTGGCAAATTCCCAGGCAATCTTCGGGTACTTGGTGGACTTGGAAATGAGCAAGGCATGGGAGTTGGGGGTCGACCAGTTGCCCGGCATCTGGGCCACGCCGACCGTGTCCTTGTTCATCCACGGACCTTTGGCCTTCATCCACATGAAGGCAGGCGAGTGGGCCTGCAACATGCCGATGGTGCCCGCCGCGAAGGCGTTGTTGGGTTTGACCCAGCGGCCTGTCCAGCTGATCTTGTTGATGGCTCCGCTCTTGGTGGCGGCGGCCAGTTTTTCGACGGCGGCCACGGCCGCGGGCGTGTTGAAGGCAGCCTTTTTCAGATCCGGCGTGAACATCTCAACGCCGTTCATGGCCATCAAGGACCAATATAGCCAGTCGAAGTTCAACGTCATGAAGCCCGACTTTTCGCCACCGCTCAACTTTCCTGCATAAGCAAGAAGATCATCGAAGGTCTTGGGCGGCCCGGAAAGTCCGGCTTTCTTGAACATGGCCTGATTGTAGAAAAGCAAGGTTTTGGAGATGTAGAAGGGCACGCCGTAATTCTTGCCCTCGTAAACCCAGCTGCTCAGGAATTCCGGGTACAATTCGCTCGTATAGGAGGCCTGATCCGCCTTCAGGTACGGCGTCAGGTCCAGAAGTCCGCCCTTGGAGGCGTATTCCAGCCACAAACCGCCTTGTACGTCGACGATGTCAGGAGCCGTACCAGCCACCACCTGTGTCTGATAATAGGTGCTCCATTCCGAGCCCTTCTTGTCCAGCCATTCGATGGTAACGTCCGGGTATTTCGCTTTGAACTGCTTCATCCACTTCTCGGCTCCCGCCTTGAAGTGGGGGATATTCCAGGCAAGGAACGATATCTTTTTCTCGGCCTGGACCGGCGATGTTCCCAATACCGCGGCGACGGCAAAAGCGACAGCCGCAACGGTGGTCGTAATCGTGCTACGCATTGTCTTCCTCCTGCTTTTGTTGTCGTTTTCCAATAATTTCGGTCGATCAGGAGCCTAGAAGGCCAGTTGGACCTCCCTTCCCTCCGCCAGCGACCGCTCCGCTTCGAGACAGATGATGATGCGCTTGCGTGCTTCCTCTCCAGAGACGATGGGCCGACGATTGCGGAACGCTTCGACGACCTTCACCAACTCTTCTTCCAGTTCAAACAGTTCGCCCGATGGCGGCAACTCGAGCGTCTCGCATTTTTCCTCGCCGCCCTTAAGAACCTTCAATTCGAAAGTGGGGTGCCGGGTGCGGTCCATGGTTCCCGACCACCAGGTGCGAATAGCGCCCTCGCTGCCTACCAGTTCCATCACCTGATGGTGCTCGAAACCGGCCAAAGACTGGGTCACCATGGCGTACAACTGACCCGGCCAGCGAACCAGCGCCGTGAAATTGTCGTACATGTTGTGAGGCCCCGTTTGCTGACGATCCTTGGCGGAACCGGCAGCCAGCACGGAGACGGGATCGCCATGATCCTCGAAATACCACATGAGGGAGTCAAAGAAATGCACCGGCTCTTCCAGCGTCCAAGAACCCACCTTGTCGCCGTCGAAACGCCAACCACCGGAACCGGGCCGATAGGGGTGACGGAACAGGCTGACAAGAGCATACATGGGCTCGCCGATGGCGCCTTCTTCAACCAGGGTTTTTACGCGCCCCCACTGGGTGGACAGCCGGAACTCGTGACCGATGGTAAGGACACGGTCATTGCGCCGGGCTGCCTCGATAAGCCGATCGCACTCCTCCACGCTCAGCGCCATGGGCTTTTCCAGCAGCATATCCTTGCCCGCTTCCAGGGCGGCCACCCCCACTTCCGCATGCAGATGGTTGGGGACCACCACGTCCACCGCATCAATGTCGGCGCGCGCCAATACCTCTTGGTATCCACGGTACACGGCAATGCCGGGGAAAGCCTCTTTCGCGGCAGCCTCGGAGGCATCGTCACCAACGGCGATGGCCGCCAGTTCGGCACCGGGCGCCTTGATGATGGCGTTGGCATGATGCTGGCCCCAAAGTCCGTACCCGATCAGTCCAAAACGCATGCCCTAACCTCCCCTCGTTTATTATCGTCCCGATTTATGTCACAGAACCTTTTCCGTTTCGGCGTCAAACAAATGCATCTTGGCGGTGTCGACGGCCAGCGGCAGAGCATCGCCGGGGTGCAATCCGGTCAGGGGCGGCGTGCGCGCAACCACCTCGGACGAGCCGATTTCGAAAAAGAACAGAGTGTCGGAGCCCAGCGGCTCAATAACGTTGATGCGGGGCGAGATCGAAGGCACGCGGTCTTCGGCCAGAGAGAAGAATTCCGGCCTTAGCCCCAAAACCACATCCCGGTCCCGATACTGGGCGTAGCGGCTGCGACGTTCTTCCGGCACCGGCAGAACGATGTCGTCGGGAAGGGACAGTGCCAGATTGCCGTCGTCGCCGGTCAGCCGACACGGGATGAAGTTCATGGTCGGCGCACCGATAAATCCGGCCACGAACAGGGAATTCGGATGGTTGTAGACGTCATCCGGCGAGCCGATTTGTTCGATAATCCCGTCCCGCAAGACCACTATACGCTCGGCCAGGGTCATGGCCTCTACCTGGTCGTGGGTGACGTAGATGATGGTGGTGGCCACCGTCTGGTGCAGCTTTTTGATTTCCGTGCGCATCTGGGTACGCAGCTTGGCGTCCAGGTTGGACAGGGGTTCGTCGAACAGAAATACTTTTGGTCGACGCACGATGGCGCGGCCCATGGCCACGCGCTGGCGCTGGCCGCCCGACAGTTGCTTGGGTTTTCGCTCCAGCAAATCCATGATGTTGAGGATTTCAGCCGCGCCCTCGACCCGCTCGCGGATTTCGGCGGGCGGAATTTTCTGCATCTCTAACCCGAAAGACATATTGCGATAGACGGACAGGTGGGGATAGAGGGCGTAATCCTGGAACACCATGGCAATGTCCCGGTCCTTGGGCGCCAGTTCGTTGACGACCTTGCCATCGGTGGCGATTTCGCCCTCGGTGATATCCTCCAGTCCGGCAACCATCCGCAAAATGGTACTTTTACCGCACCCCGATGGGCCGACCAGCACCACGAACTCGTTGTGAGGAATGTCCAGATCGACGCCGTGAACCACCTCGTTGGTTCCGAAACGCTTGACGACGCCGCGTAAGGTAACTCCCGCCATTACTCAGCTTCCCCCAATTTCGTTTTTTTCCCCACCACCACTGAAAAGCCATTTTGCATCGAATGCAACCCCTATCCATGAGTGCCGTCAAAGAAAAATGGGGCTATTCGGTCTCGGTTATCTTTTCCCAGCACGGCCGGAGAGATTGTGGACGTGAACGTGGGTTCCCGCAGCGATGTCCCGTGTGGCGTCTCCAATGATTTCGCCATATTTTCGGATTGTCGAGCCCGACGGGATGGATGCCAAAGCGAACTTGTGGCACCGCCGGATATCCTCCCCCACCTTTACCTCCACGGGGCCTGCGGGCGTTCCCACGCGGGCCAATGCTCCCGCAGCCAAAGGGCGCAGGGCCGTCGCCACGCCATCGTCTGCATGCAGCACCAGGGCGTCGACGGGTTCGCGGGTTGATGTTTTATTCATAACGCTGGCCCCATTCGACTTACAACTTCCTCGCCTTCATCCAAAATCTCGCCAAAGGTCATGGTTCCGGACGCCACCTCCATGGCCAGATCGAGAAGATCGGGCACGGCATCGGCCAAATTCCGCCGCCCTTCGAAGACTTGGGTAGCCTCGAAATCGATCTGCGAGTTCAGACGGTCCACCGAATCGGGATTTGCCGATATCTTGATGGTCGGCGCAATCGAATTGACGAAACTGTTGCCCGCGCCGGTCGTGAAAAGAACCAGTTGCGCCCCTGCCGCGACCATTCCCGTCATCGACTCCGGAGCATATGCCGGGGCGTCCATAAACCAAAGGCCGGGACCGGGTGGCGCTTCGGCCATTCCGATCACACCTTGAATGGGGCGCGATCCCCCTTTTGCTATGGCCCCCAACGCTTTCTCTTCCAGTGTGCTCAGACCGGCTTCGATATTGGTCGGTCCGGGGTTGTCGCCCAACAGATCGATCCCGGCGGCAATCGCCGCGTCTTCTCGCCGCCGGACCGCTTCGGATATGGCCTCGGCGACCGATGGATCGGCGGCGCGGGCCTGAAGCAGATGAACGGTCCCGAACCATTCCATGGTTTCGCCAATGACGGCCCGCCCGCCGCTGTCGACCACCGCATCTACGACACCGCCGACCAGCGGATTGGAGACCAGACCCGAGCTGGGGTCCGACCGGCCGCACTCACCGGCAACAAACAACGCCGACAGGGGTGCGGGACGCCGCCTTTGGCGCGACAAATCGCGCGCCAAACCGGCGGCGGCGCGTAATCCCCGGTCGGTCAGCGTCAGGGCGTCATGGCCGCATTCGTCCAACGTCAGCGCCACCACTGGTTTACCCGTTTCAGATATGGTTTGCGCAAATTCGGCCACCTGCGGCGGATGGCCGCCAATCAGCAAAACCGCACCCACATTGGGATTGCGCCCCAACCCGATGAGGCTGCGACGATGGAGGTCATAATCCTCACCGACAATGCCGCTGCCAAAGGGCATGGCAAAGACGCGCGCACCCGGTATGGAGCGCCCGATCCGTCTCGCCGTCGGCCCGGTCAATCCGGTGATCGACAGGATCAAAAGATGATTTCGCACACCGATGGAACCATCGGGCCGTTCATATCCTTGAAAGCTTCGTTCGCTCATTTATCCGTCTCCGTCACCGCTCTAATTAGCCCGGCGATATAGCCTGTGGCGTAGGCCCGGCTGCGGTGTCCCCACACGGTATCGTTCACCATGCGTGGAACGTGATCGTCGATCAGGAACCCGTCGAACTTCACCCGAACCAACTCACGCAACACGGCCACCAGATCGACGTCGCCTTCATCAAGGAAGCATTCGCGAAACTTGGGCACCGTTCCCTTGATGTTACGGAAATGAATGAAATCGATTTTGCCGCGTTCACCGAATTCACGTAACGCCGCCATCATCGCGTCGACCCCCGATTCCGACCAGGTGCCCATACAGAAATCGAGGCTGTGGTTGGGGCTGTCACCGATCTCCAGCGCGCGGCGCACCCCTTCGATATTTCTAAAAATACGCGCGACGCCGCCCAGGCTGGGTACCGGCGGATCATCGGGATGAAGCGCCAGCCTGACACCGGCCTCTTCGGCAACCGGCAAAACCGCGTCGATGAAGTAGCTGTAGTTCGCCCACATATCGTCGTCGGTATATTCGCGCCCGAACATGGGCGGGGCGTCTTCCACCAACGCCAAGTCGAAAGACGAACAACGGGCCTGACCGCGAATCTCGGTGGTTTTGGACGTGCGCCAAACGCGCGTCGGCATCCAGTGGTATCCGAGGATGGGTATTCCGGCCCGTCCGATGGCGCGAATGGTTTCCCTGTAATTGTCAATCTGTTCGTCCCGTCCCGGCAGGCCCAGCATGGCCTTGTCGTAAAACCAGATCGGCACGTTCTCCAGCGCCTCGAGCCGCAGCCCGTAATCCTCAATGCGGCGGCGCTCCTGAACCAGTTCGAAGGTATCCCAGCGGCTGGTCGACCCAGACCCTCCATCAGCCACCCAATAGGTCCCGCCCAGCGCCCCCGATCCAAAAGACGCCTCGCCCGTAAATGGCGGGGTGTTCAACACGATCCCCTCGACCCCCAACTGTTTGGCGAAAAGCAGATCTTCCTCGGTAGCGCCTCTCAGGCTGCCGATTGCGACACGCATGTTCTGTTTCATGGCTTCCCCCGTACGCATTTCGTAGCGATTGACCTCGGCGCACCATCCGTTCCATCATGACCTACGGGGAGGACGCCATGAGAATTAAAAAGATCACACCGCAAGTCCTGACGTGGGAGCTTGACGGCGGTTTTCGCAATCCCATCATGACTTGGACCCACAAGACCGTGGTCCTGGTGTTCGTGGTATGCGACGACGGAACCGTGGGCGTCGGCGAATGCTGGGCGTCGGGGGCCGAACCGAGCGCTCTGGTGGCAACGCTGGAAGACGACGTATCGCCTCGCCTGATTGGCAAGGACCCCCTGGCCATCGGCGCAAACTGGTCCGAGATCGACGGCCTGTCCCAAATCAGCGCGCGTCAGGGCATTTTGCGGGCGGCTTTGGCCGGTATTGATATCGCGTTGTGGGACATTTTGGGCAAGGCAGCAGGTCTGCCGGTTTGGCGGTTGCTGGGCGGATTCTCGGATCGGGTATTTCCGTACGCCAGCGCCGGTTTGTATGCCCCCGGAAAGACCCCGGCGGATCAGGGAGCCGAAATGGCCGGGTATGTCGCCAAGGGGTTCACGGGCGTGAAGATGAAGGTCGGCGGCGCATCTTTCGACGAAGATGTGGCTCGTGTCGCCGCCGTTCGCGACGCCGTGGGACCGGACGTTCGCCTGATGGTCGACGCCTTGGGAATCATGACGCCGACACAGGCGCTTCGCTTTGCGAACGCCGTTGCGCCGCATGACGTCTATTGGTTCGAGCAACCCGTTGCGCCTGAAGACATTCGCGGACTGGCGGCGGTCAATCAACGCGGACCAATTCCCGTATCGGCCAATGAAAACGCCGTCGACCGGGGCCACTTCCGCACCCTCATTACCGAAGACGCCGCCCGCTTTATCCAGTTCGATGTTCTGGTTGTCGGCGGCATCACCGAAGGACGCCGTATCGCCAATCTGGCCGAAGCCTGGCATCTTCCCGTCACCCTTCATCATGCGGCCTCGGCGGTTTGTATGGCAGCCAACCTGCATCTGGCGGCGGGTTTGCCGAATTGCGATTCCATCGAGTACCACATGCTGCACCAATGGTTGTTTGACCGTGTGCCCGATAGCGATTGGGCGTTGTCCGATGGGCACATCCGGCTTGGGGACAAGCCGGGTCTCGGCCTCGATATAACGCCCGACAGCCTCTAGTCGTCTACCCGCCATTTGGCCAAGGCGTCTTCGTTTAGCTCAATTCCCAATCCGGGGCCTTCCGGCAACGTCAGAAAACCCTCACGAATGGTTGGTGTGATGGTTAGCGCGTGATCGAAGGACGGGTTGGGATTGGCATCCATTTCCAGCCAATCGGCACCTTCGACCGCCGCCATGACGTTGGCGCTGACGTAGAGACCGACGGCACCGCCGAAATTGTGCAGGCACAGCCTCCGTCCCTGCCCGATGGCGTCGCGGGCGAAGACCATTCCATCCGACACGCCACCGCATTTCGTGATATCGGGCTGGACCACTCCGGGGTTCCAGCGCGCAGTGACCTCAGCCAACTCTTGCCGACCATATGAGTTTTCGCCGAGGGCCAGAGGCACGTCGATGCGGTAGGGGAAATCGTCATAGGCGGCGATATCATCCACCGGGAAAGGTTCTTCCAGCCAATCCAGACGCGCTGCCTCGATATCGTCTTTCAACGCCAGCAGGCTTGCCGGTGTCAGGGTCTGATTGGCGTCGGCCATGATGGGTTCGTCACCCGCCGCTTTGCGCGCCGCGGCCAGCGTCGCCGGGTCCTTGTCGGGACCGAAACTGATGCGAACCTTGTAGCGACAATGACCCAGCGCGCGGGCTTCCTCAATCTGACCGGCGGTATCGTCGCAGCTTAAACCGCTGGCATATACCGGATAGCGGTTGGCGGTTTTCTTGCCACTCAGAAGATCGCGCAATGGCAGGCCCCTGCCCCGCGCGAAGGCATCCCAAAGGGCGGCATCAGTGCCGGCGATGACATGCTGAACCGGCCCCTTGGCCCCCCACTGCAAGGCCAGCAGGCGCAATTTCTCCTGCATCAACGCATACAGGCGGGCCGGATCATCGAGGGTTTCGCCGACAAGCAAGGGACGCACCACCTGCTCGAACAACGCCACCTTTTCCGAGCATCCCCAAAACGGGAAATTCGCCCATATCTCGCCCAGTCCCCGCGCGCCATCACTGGTTTCGGCAACCACGATCAGGTTGAGGCGTGCGTCCAAACGGCCGAACGGGGCGACGATGGGGCGCGGCAGGGGGAAACGCAGCAGTACGGTACGCAAATCGGTCAGAACCGGAGCATTCATATCAACACCGTGTCAAAAGGACGCCGTCGTCCGAGAATTCCATGGGCGCGAGATCGGACAGCACCTCGACCCCAGGTGTTCCCGCGATGTCTTCAAACAACGAATTTGAAACCAGAATCTCGTTCAGGTGCATGGTCGAACGGATTATGCAAAAACGGCTTTGGGCGGGATCGAGGCACCAGCTGGTAAGGGCGAGGGCCCGGGCAACGTCGCGTTCATCCGGCAGCACGATAGGTATGCGCGCTTTCTCGAGGATCGTCGCAACGATTGAGTTCATGTACATGGCCTGAAGGTCGAGCGAATTTGCCAGCGCACGCGGGATATAGTCGGCCATCCCGACGCCCATGCCGTTGCCGTGGGATTCCGGCGTGCAGCCCAAAACCCCTATCTTATGGATGAACGGTTTTGGCGGGTTGGGAACTCCTCGAATATCGGTTCGCCCCGTGACCGCGTAATCCATGCCCGCGCCACTGATTTCCTTGCCAAGAACTTCAACGATCATGGCGTCGATCTGCGCGAACGGAAGGCGCGCCAACAAGGACTTGGCCAGCTTCAAAAGCCTCTCGTCGGCGGCGTGAAAGCTTTCTGGCTCCACCGCCTCGACCGTCACGATGTCGTGGTGGGCGTTTTCGACCACGGCAAGGCCACAGACCATTGGCGCATTATCCAGCAACACACGTCCGATCTCGGGCAGCACTTCACCCAGTCCGATTGGAGGCCCCATGCGATGGACGTAATTTGCCCCACGGTCCTTGCCCAGACCGACGGCGACCATTTTTACCAAACCGCTCTCAATGGGACGGTCAAAACTGGTGTGAGACTTGACACGGCTGATCGTCACGATGCCATCGGCGGCTGCGGCATTGGCGTCCAGCATGCACGGTATGCCTTGAGACGTGGTTCCAAATTCCACCGTTTCCATCGTCGCACGAACCGGCGCGCCGACGGTGGCCTCGGATACGCCAAGGCGCTCCAGCACGGCCGCCTGCCCTTCTGCCGTTGCCCCGCCGTGGCTACCCATGGCCGGAACGATGAATGGATTATGCCCGCGGCCTTTAAGATATGCGACGACACCGGCAACCAGCCCAGGCAGGTTCGTCAGGCCCCTGCTGCCGACGCCAACCGCAATCCGTGCTCCCGAAGGCAAGGCATTGAGCTTAATTGCGCTCGATAGCGCCTGCTCGATAGCACTTTCCAAGTTATCGACCGGCGTTCCTTTGGGTTGCGGCAGGCGAACCCGCATCACGGTCGGAAGTTGGACGTCTGCGAGGACGGGGATGCGAACGGCGGGAAAAGTTGGGCTGGACACGACGTTTATCCTTATTCGGGAGACGGCAAGCCGTACCGGCGATAGGCCTCGGGCGGGGCCTCGTTTTCGGCCATCATTTCGACCATGCGTGCAATCAGGCGCGCCTCCACCTCGGGATCGTCAAGCGGCGTCGTTTGTCCCGGATCGGTTTGCAGGTCATACAGCACGTTCACGCAATCGGCGATGCCGCCACCCTGCACCGGCGGGCGTTCGGCGTCCTTGTGGCCCGGCAGTTTGAGGATCGGCGCACCCTTCGAGAACTTGAACTCGGTGGTCAGTTCGGCGCCCTCGAATTCATGGATTTTGAACAGCGAGCCCTGGTGCGCGGGCATCAGGGTGTATTCGTTGATTTCCTGGTTCTCGACGTCGACAGGATAACGGAAATAGGTGTAGCGCCCGTCGGTGATATCGATAGGCCCGCCAAACATGCCATAGAGTGCGGCATCGCGGATCGGTTGATCGCTTTCCAGCACGGGCCGGATGGATCGGCCTTCCACATCGGAGGGCACATCCGTTTCGCCGTGGAAATCCAGCAATGTCGGCATCAGGTCGATGGTTTGGGTCAGGCTGGAGCGCCGCTCCCCGCCCTTGTCGGCATGGTCCGGGTGATAGACCATCAGCGGAATATGAGCGACCTCGTCATAGTACGGCATACGGTTTTTGCCCCACCAGTCGTGTTCCGACAGCATAAATCCGTGGTCCGTGGTCAGCACCAAGGCCGTATCTTTCCACATGTCGTTGGCGTCGAAGAAATCGAGAATTTGCCCGAAATATTCGTCGCACATGGTCATCATGGCGGCGTAGTTGGCGCGAATTTCGGCGATTTGTTCCGGCGTTTCCTCGACCCGCTTGTAGCGCGGCCAATCAAGGATCGGCCCTTGATAATCGGTCGGGTACATGTCGCGGAAACGCTGGGGCGCGATGAAGGGCTCGTGGGGGCTGAAGGTTTCGATCTGCAGCATCCAGTCGTCGGCTTTTTTGTTGCGCTCGAGAAACTCAAGCCCGTGCTTGAAGCACTGCACGGCCGGGAAGTCTTCTTCCTCGCGAATGAACTGGCGGTTGGCGATGTGCCGCCAGCGCTTGGCGCGGTCCGTCTCACCGTGGGCGAAGTGATGATAGGTCTCGCGCCATTCATCCAGCGGCCAATCGACCAGACCTTTCCACGGGTCCCATTCCTGCCCGCGCATGTTCTCCCACGATGAATTCCGGGTGTGGTAGCTCCATCCGCCATCCTCGAAATAATGGTAGTGGTCCGTGATCATATGCGAATAGACGTCGCGGCGTTTCAGAATTTCAGTCGCCGAGTCATCATAGGGCTCCATCGGGCCCCAACTGCGATGCAGGAAATTCAGCCGCCCCGTATGCAATTCACGGCGCGCCGGCATGCAGGGCAGACTGCCCGTGTAATGATTGTCGAAAGTCACGGCCCGCTCGGAAAAGCGGGTGAAATTCGGCGTTTTTGCCCATTTTCCACCGTAGCATTCCATGGCTCGGCGATTGAGTGAGTCCATCAAAACGAAGACAGTCCGCATTGGAAGCCCTCCTGTTGCGCGTTGATCGCGCCTTATTCCCGTTGGCATGATCGCCAAGAAGAATTAAACTTACAAATACCCATATGGCTTACATCCATAACGATTCGGAATGGACCATGGAGCTCCAGTCGCTCAAATACTTCCTCGCCGTGGTTGACGCTGGCAGCTTCAGCGCCGCCGCCCGTTCCCAAAACATCACCCAACCGGCCTTGACCAAGAGGGTTCGTCTGCTTGAGGAGGAATTGGGGGTTCGTCTGTTCGACCGGTTGCCGCGCGGCGTTTCGACAACTTCCTATGGCGAAGCCCTGGCCGGCCACGCCCGCTTGATACGAAGCGAGGTCGAAAACGCCAGCGCCGATATTGATTCCCTTCGCGGCGCGCGGGCCGGTCATGTTCGGATCGGTGCGGGGCCATCCTGGGGCAGCGACCTCCTGCCCCGCGCGATCGAACGGGTGCATCGTGATCGGCCGGAAATCCAGTTCTTCGTGCGGCAGCTTCCCGAGGACCGCCTGTTTCCGGCTCTGTGCGACGGCGAACTCGACATCGTGGTCGGCGTTGTCCCGCCGCCTGCCGGGTTCGAAAACCTCGAGAGCACCACATTGATTTCGGACCAAACCAATGTCGTAGCGCATACCGACCATCCTTTGACTCGAAAATCGAGGGTCCGTCTTGCCGATTTGCTGGAGTATCCCTGGGTGCTTCCCAGTCACTTGACGATGATCCGCAACGTTTTCGATCAACTGTTTCACATCGGTGGCCTTAATCCGCCGAAGCCGGTGCTTGAGAGCGATCCCCTGGTTATCCGGTTGGCGCTTCCGCGCTATGGGAATTTCCTTACCTTTACGGCCTCGCAAAACTTGGTGGAGTTCGGAATCGGTTCCCTCGTGTCGTTGAATGTCCCGGAATGTTCTTGGCAGCGAAACGCGGGCATTTCGGTTCGCTCGTCGGGTCATCTTTCACCGGCCGCGCGCCGACTAATCACCGAATTGGAGCAAGTTTGCAGCGAAACGCCACATAGCGCGGTGAATACGGGCTCTCGCACATAAGATATCTATTTGCCCTCGCGCTTTCGATTCCGCCAATCCTGGTAGAACGGCCAAAACAGAAGAACGACGGAGATGATGACGAAGATCAGCGGCAATGGCCGGGTGACGACGGGCGAAAAATCCCCGTCCGTCATCATCAAACCGGAGCGCAGCTTCGATTCCGCGATGGGCGCCAACACGAAACCAATGACGAATGGCCCCAGCGGCACTTTCGAGCGCTCAAGGAAATAACCGAAAACACCGAATCCCAGCATTACCCAGACATCGAAAAAAAGGTTGTTCAGTGCGAACGAACCAATGACGCAGAACACCAGAATCGGCGGCAGCACGTAGGCACGCGGTGTGAACATCAACTGGGCGATCTTGCCGACCGAGCTGGTCATGATGCCGTACATCATGATGTTGGCCAGCAAACAGGCCGAAATCATGGCGTAGACGATTTCGGGGTTGTTGAGGAACAGCGTCGGTCCCGGCTGGATGGCGTGGATCATCAGTGCGCCGATCAAAATAGCGTCGATGACGCTGCCGGGAATGCCCATGGCAATGAGCGGAATAAGCGCCCCGCCGATTGTGGCGTTGTTGGCTGCCTCGGAAGCGACGATGCCTTCCTCGCTGCCGGTGCCGAATTTCTCGGGCGTCTTCGACATATTCTTGGCCGTCGTATAGGCGACGATGGACCCGATATTGGCTCCGATTCCGGGCAGGATGCCGATCCAGGTGCCGATCACCGAGGATCGCAACATGTTCCAGGCCTGGTTTTTCCAGTCCTTGAACGACATCAGAATGCCCTTGGTCGAGAATTTGGTGCGCTCAATGGTGCGGTCAATATCGACGATGTCGGCGATCAACTGGCTGACGGCGAACACACCGATCAGAACCGGCAACAGGCCAAGGCCGCCATTAAGATATAAAACGTCCCAGGTCAGGCGCGGGAAACCACCTGCCGCGGGATCAACGCCGGGCATGGCGACGAGCATACCAAGCGCGCCAGACAGCAGCCCCTTCACCATCGAGCCCTGGCTGACGGATGCGATCAAGACCATCGCCATCACCACCAGCGTGAAATACTCAAACGGCCCAAACCGTGTTGCCAGATCCGACAGCGGTTCAGACACCAAAACAAGAAATATCCAGGAGATAATCCCACCGATAAACG
>JABGRG010000090.1 GCA_018648445.1 Rhodospirillales bacterium
CGACGAATCTCATGCCCGCCATAAAATCTCGCGCCAAGCCATGGACTGGATCTTGGCCGATCTCGAAAGGATCCGGCAATGATCATGCTTCGCAATCTGTGGCTTGTTGTTTTGATCGCCTTCCCCGCGCTTGCCACGTGGCGATGGAGGGAAGACGGGATGTGGATCAATGGCGAAATGCCAACTCATGGATTAGCCCAGGTTATCAGCGGATGCGGTCTGGCCGTGGCTCTGTATTCCCTGGTGCGGATCATTGATCGACGCAGGCGCAACGGAACGGACAAGTAAAGGAACGAACTGAATGCGCGGTAGAAGCTCCTCAATCACCCGAAAGATCTTGTTCTTTTCGTTTTTGATTTCCGTGTCAGTTGCCGTTTTCGTATTTCGTTTTAGTGTATTCGGTGATATTGAACCGCGTAGCGACCAGGCATTTTTCTCGTGGTGGGTGCAGGGACTGTATCAGGCGGATCACCTTTTCCCCGATGTCGGGGCCGGGGAATCGTGGCTCACCGCCTTGCAACGTGACGATGGCGGTTTTTTGCATCGTCTTCTGCGCCCCATTTATGGCCGAGCGCTTTCCGTTTTCACTTTGGTGAATTTGGGAATATTTTACGCCATGACCTGGGTGCTGGGGCCAACCTACGGTGCACAGGTCGCCACAAGCCTGCTTGGCAGCGCCTTGATCGTTTTGATGCTGGGGTTATTTCCGGTTTGCGCGAGCGGACGGCGGCCAAACGGAAACGGCCTATCCCACAAGTTCGGCATTGGCGCCGTCGCCGTGTTATTGGGGGCAACGTCGGTCCACCTGCATTTCTATTCACCGTGGATCATTCATAATTATGCCGTCTCTATTTTATTGATAGCCGCAGCCTTGGGCACCCGCGTTTTGGCGGCGCCGACAGATCAGTTGCGGTCGATGTGGGTCGTAGTGTTGGTCGTCTACGGACTGGCCTTTTTTGCGAACTGGACAAACTTGTTTTTACTACCGGCCGCGACATTCGTTTCAATATTGGTCGTACCCGGTCTCTCCTTCAAAAAACGAATGTCGTTCGTTATCGGATTTGCAACTTTTTCCGCGATTTTGGCGATACCTTTTTTGATAGCTGCGGACGTTGAGGGATCCCGCAATTTGGTGTCCAGTTCCACTACGGTACGTGCCTTCGTCTATTCCGTCTTTTTCCCCGCCGCAGGAGATCTCTCGCCAAGTGTAATCCAAAGGGCTGTCGGCTGGCTGGAAAGGGGTAGTCAGTTATTTTCGGCGGCGGGGCTGGTACTTGGCATTTTGGGGTTGGCGGCATGGGCCCGATGGGAACGTGTTACATTGCCACTATTTATCGTCATCACGCATTTTCTCGTTTGGTGCGCTGTGGCAGATTTCAGAACGGCCTATTTCCGGACGTTTGTTTACGTCGCACCGTTTTTGTTCCTTGGCATTGCTTATTTGTCGGTGATTTCCGGGCAAACGATTTGGGCTGCGCTGAAACGAGGGGCGCTTGGAGGTAAAGCCCTTGCTAGCGTAGCGGTTCTTGGTTTGCTAACCGCCCACATCTACATTCAGGTTCCGCCCTTCTTCTCACCCCAGGAAGGCCGTGACAGGGTTCCCGAAGCCTGGGAAATGTACTTTTCCGGACAGGGGTCGTTGAAACCCGCAATGGCGGAAATCGACGATATCCTTCCCGCGCGTGCTGTTATTGTGACCTGGGGCTACGGCATTCAGTTTCTTTTGAGAAATTATGAGATTGAAGGTCCGGGCCGCACGGTCGCGCCAACGTTACTTACGATGATCCCGCGATTTGAAGATGGCACGTTGCCCGATCATATCAAACGCCGGCATTTATCGGTTCCAATCGGTGTCCCTATTTTCACCTTGATTGATCACAGTTTGGATCACGTTGATCGCGAAAGCGTTCGCCAGGGTATCGAAAGTGTATTCGGTCCCAATGGGTTTGGCGTCATAAAAAAAGCCGCCCTCGAACCCGTTGGGAAATGGCGGCTGGATTCCTTCTGGCCCCGCGATGTTGCGTTGTATCGAGTAGAAACAAACTAATCGCCGTTATTTCGCAAGGCTTCCAGATACCCTGTCAAAAACGGCAACCCGGCAAGGGCCGGCACGATATAACGTAGTGTGCAAAACAACCCGAGTGCTGCTGCTGTTCCGCTGTCCATGAATGGCTGAAAAAGCACGATTAGAGCCGCGTCCCTCGTGCCAATCCCGGCGAATGTCAGCGGCAACAACCCGGCCAGTAACGCCAGCGGGGCTAGAGCCAGATTGTCGATGAACGGAACATCGCCGCCGACGGCCAGCGCGAACAGCCAGATTTGCGCTAAATTCAGAAACCATAAAACGATCGACGTGAAAATGATTCCAAGGGAAAATTTAGCATGACGCCAGAAAAAACCGTGCATCTCGTGCCACGCGTTTCGCAAATTCCCGATCTTAGCCCCGAGCTTTTGCGGGACAATCCTGAAGGCCACGACAAAGAAAAAGTCGGCGAAGCGAAGTGAACCCAACATGACGATGCAAAACAACAGACCCAATGCCACGGCGGCAAATAAAACCTGAAAAAACGGACCGCTCGGCGAAACGACCATAAGGCCGAAAACACACCAAACCAGAAGCGCGAGAACGTCGCTCGTTTTTTCCAAAACCACCACCGCCAAGGCTTTGGATCCGCTTAGGCCACCGCTTTTCTTCATGAAGGCGCTTTTCGCCACATCCCCCATTTTCGACGGCAACACCATGTTCATGGCGCTGGCCGACAAAATCAGCCGCAACGCCTCGGCCAAAGACGGTCGGTGGTCGGTCGGTATCAGCACTTTCAACCGCCAGGCCATGATCGACAGGATCGGCACGAACACGGCAAGGGCCGATATCGTCAACGGCACGTCAACTCCACGCAACGCGCGCAAGAGGCTGCCGATATCAATGACTAGGTAAATCGCACCGAGTATGGCGATGCTGACGGCCAGGGAGATTATCTGCTTCACAAAATATCCCGTTTAATGCTCGGTCGTTATTAACTTTTGATGTTGAGGAACAATTTCAAGCCGGAAAAAAGATTTTCCACTTCGTACCATCGGCGCAGCGAATACAGGCGGCGCAGAATATAGGCGGGTCGTAAATAATAACCGCGAATGGCTTTACGGTGGAAATCGCGGATCGTTTCGGCGCTCAGGTGGGGATAGGAAATCACACCGTCAAGGTTGGAAAGCGGCGAATAATTGATCCAGGTTGCATCTTCCCTTAGGTAACCGGCGGCCTTTGCTTCGGTGTAAAACGGAGTTCCTGGCAACGGGCTGGCAATAAAAAATGCGGCTATTTCCGTGTTAAGCTTCTTGGCGAAATTGATGGTATCGCGCATGGTCTTTTCGGTCTCGCCAAGGTAGCCGAACATATAGCTGGCGTGTGTCTTGATGCCCGCCTTCTTGGTCAGTTTAACAACCCGCTCGGCCTCGTCCATATCGAGTGCTTTATCGATTCTTTTGAGCACTTCCTGATTGCCCGCTTCAATGCCGAAGCTGATTTCCCGGCACCCCGCTTCGCGCATGGCGTCAAGAGTTTCCGTATCAAGATGGTGAGCGCGGGCCGAACAAACCCAATTCATGTCAAGCTTGTGATCAATAAAGGCCTGACAAATTTCCAGAACTCGTTTCTTCTTTACCGTAAATAGTTCGTCGGTGAAGTTGAAGGATCGGATCCCGTACTCATTGATGCAATGTTCAACCTCAGCCACGATATTGGCAGCCGAACGACCTCGCGCCCTGCGCGTCCAAACCGTTTGGGCGCTGCAAAATCCGCAGTTGTACGGACACCCGCGACCCGCGACCAGTAAGGTATGCGGCCCGCCGCGTACACGCTTGGTCGGCGCCGGATAATAAAGCGAGTTATCGACCAGATCGCGAGCCGGCAACGGCAACACGTCCAGATCGGGAATTAGCTGGGCAGGCGCACCGGGGCGCACCTTGCCATCGCCATCGCGGTAGTAGATGCCGGGAATTTTGCTCCAGTCTTCATCATCGTCTTTAAGCTGGGCAAGCAGTTGGGCGAAGGTGATTTCCCCTTCGCCGATGGAAATAAAATCAGCACCACTTTCGACCAACGCAGATTCCGGCAGGGCCGAAGGATGTGATCCGCCGATAAGTAGCTTGGTTTTGGGAAAGGTGGTGCGCAATAACGCGCTAAGTTTGATTACCGAATCAAAGGCACAGGTGTTGGCCGTGATGCCGATCAGATCAGGCTGCGCTTGGGCGACTTCGGCAACCGTTTCTTCGTGGCTCAGTCCGTCAACCTCGGCGTCGATGATACTAAAATCCACATCCGGGTGCTTCTCGCGCCCGTAGGCCGCCAGATAACACAGATTTATCGGCGCCATCCGCCCGCCGTGGCCGGAAAGTCCCCCATACCGGTTGAAGGAAGGGTTGATGAGAACGACACGCATACTGTTAGGTTCTTTCCATTAGAAGAGACGCGACAAATATAGCTTCTGGTCAGGTTTTAATGCTTTCAATCGCTCAGTCAAGTCGGTCCACTCCAGCATCTGCCCGTGTTGGAAAGTTCGGCTCATGACCACGTATATGGATGTCTGGTCGCATCCGATGGCCATTGCCTTCACATCCTTCCAGTCTTGCGCTGATAACTCATCTTCAATGGTCAATTGATCGCTGTGCCACACGAACCGGCGCTTGAAGAGAAACGGCGCACTACTCTTGTCGGTAATTAGCAACTTTTGCAGAATTCGTCGGATCAAATTTGGGAACATCCGCCCGCCCGTCAGCATTAACAGGCGCAGCACCAAAAGATTTAAGGTCGTCATGCGTTTTTGTTTGGCCCAGCCCAGCTTGCCCTCGACCATGACTTCGTTGTCTTCAAGTGCGATGTCATAAGGGCCGACGAGGTGGCCGACTGCATTGCGCCCACCGGTCGTTACGAGGGAAAACTGGGTATCGGACGCGATCAGCTTATTTCCTTGGAACAGCTTGAAAACACCACCTTTGTTCAGGGCCGCATAGAGCGTCTTGTCGCCGCGCCGTTCAACCAGCAGCCGGGCAATGGGAAACCAGGACCGGCCGGATTTTACCGATTCGGGCAGCGGGCGATCTTGGGCAAAATCGCGCCACGCCAGCAGATAGTTCCAGGCGTGATGACCAACGATGTGGTCATCGGCATAGCAAGGCTCTAGGCCCGCCGTGAGGCCGCGTAGAAAACGATCATTTACGCGCAATGCCGCCGGGTACCAGCGACCGACCAACTCGAACCCGGCGGGAAAGAAATTGTAAGTGTTACGGCTGGCGTATTCGCCGCCGAACGAGCCATCGGGATGCACAAAGTTCGCGGCGAAATCGACGGCCCTTTTCAGGGCCTCGGCCAACTTGTCCGCATACGGCGCATCGGGCCAGAAATCATGCAACCTGGCCAGCACCGAGATCGTCAAGGTCAGATAGCCGGGGTCGCAGCCCTCGTATTCCCAGAACCAGCCCTCTTCGGTTTGCCACGAAAGCACCTGTTCGACGCGCTCGACAGCCCTTTCGGCCCAGCGAGTTGAACCCAGGAGATCCCCTGTCAGTTCCAGGCAAAGGGCAATCAGGGCCTGATGGTTGGAAAGACGACCGCTTTCATGATGGTCGGCCAGCCAGTCGGCGCGTTTGGCAAAAAATTCCAGGCATTCGTTATCGTCGAAACCGAGAAGCCGATAGGCTTCCATGCAGGCGAAAAGCGAAAAAGCCGCAGCACCGCCCGCACGCTCAAAGGGGAAGTAGTCGTCACACGATCCGTCCGTGTGGGCCGCCCGCGCGGCGTATCTGATTCCGGCCAACACCCATTCGCGAACTGCCGGTTTTTCGAAGAACGGATTGTCTGAGATGTCCGCGCCGTAGGCCAGGGCCAGCGGCAACACGAATTCCTGTGCCATGCCACTAGGGAAATCGATTATCCGGTAATGCCAGTAATTGCGATCAAAACAGCCGTAGGTGGGGCTGTGGCGGTTGCGGTCCTGCAAGGTCAGGATTTTGGGGATTTGCGCTAGGGCTTCGCAAGCCAGCAGATCTTTGGGTGAATGGGCCATTGTGAACGCCGCTCACAAATCCTTGGGCGGATCGAGGTCGGCACGGCGGATACGGTATTGAATTTTCTCGAGCAGCAACCGGTTGACCGATACGAGGTCGGCGATAAACCCGAAAATCCACAACTGGAAACCGCTTAGCAAAAGGATAGCGGCGAGGATTAGGCTTGGCAGGCGGGTACGCCCTGGCTCGGGAAAAAGCCAGAAATAGGCGAGCCAGCGAACGCCCAGCAAAAAGCCCAACGAAAAGGGAATGGTTCCGAGAATCAGAAAAAAGCGTAACGGACGATAAATCATGAACATGCGCATGATGATCAGCAATGATCGCCACACGTAGGATCGGATGCTTTTAACCAGACGCGAGGGCCGCAGGTCGGCATTTACCCGGATCGGCACCGAAAGAACACTCATGTTCTTTTGTCCGGCCTGAATGATGGTTTCCAGGGTATAGGTAAAGTTGTTGAAGACGTTTAGGGACAGGGCGGCTTCGCGGCTGAAGGCGCGGAAGCCGCTGGGAGCGTCATCCACACGGGTGCCGCTGGTGGTACGCACGACCCAGCTTCCCATTTTCTGTAAGGCCTTTTTTAGAGGCGAGAAATGCCCGATGTCGCCGATGGGTCTAGCTCCAACCACGATATCGGCGCGCCCTTCGACAATCGGTGTGACCAGCTTTTCGATGTCCCGCGCGTCATATTGATTGTCGGCGTCCGTATTGACTACGATATCGGCGCCAGCCCGCAACGACGCATGAAGCCCGGCCATGAAGGCTTTGGCCAAGCCTTGGTTGCGCGGTAATTCAACGATGTGCTCGACGCCATGCGTACGCGCTATCTCAAGCGTTCCGTCGGTGCTGCCATCATTGACGACCAGTCGCTCAATCGTATCGACCCCGGGAAGCGTGCCGGGAAGATCGGCGAGTGCCGTCGGAAGGGTCGCCTCCTCGTTAAAGCACGGAATCTGGATAATCAGTTTGGTCACGGCAAAAGTACAGTCCGCTTCAAATATTCCAATATCTTCGCCCAACCGGTCGTTCATATCACAACCGCCGTTCAACTCCAACGGGCCGGACCTTCAATTCACTTGTAATGAGAATTTAGCATCACTATTTTGTGCCGACTATGCCAGACGATTATTCTGAAACTCTGATGCGCCACCGTGAACAGTGGGAGAAAAAACCCGCTGTACGGGCTATCTATCATTACTGGTACGAGAAGGTTGAGGCCGCACTTTTCGCAAGTGGACCGACCATCGAGATTGGCTGTGGCTGCGGCAACTTTAAGGAATTCATGGCAAGTTCCATCGCAACCGATTATGTCGATACGGAATGGGCGGAACGTGCCGTTGATGCTTGTCAGATGCCCTTCTCTGATGGAAGCGTCGGAAATATCGTTGGCATCGATGTCCTTCATCACATTGTTAATCCCGTGCGTTTTCTAAATGAGGCCGAGCGGATATTGACCACCGGCGGACGGGTGGTTCTGATTGAGCCGTACGTTTACAGCCTGTGGGGACGATTGGTTTATCAGGTCCTCCATCATGAGCCGGTATCAATGGAGGCCGATTTTTTCAACATGCCTTACGATCCGGATCAGCCTTACCCGCCCGACTACGCCAACGGCGCCACCGGCTATCTTTTGTTTTGGAAAAATTTAGCAAAGCTTGGAACCATGGTTCCTGGGCTCACGGTTGTGCGGAAGGAATTGTTTTCCTTTCTCGCCTACCCAATGAGCGGCGGATTTCAACCGTTTTCCGTACTTCCTGCCAGCATGGCCGAGCCATTAAGCCGATTAGAAGATAAACTGCTGCGACCTTTGCACGCGTCGATTACCGGATTGCGCATGTTAGTCGTTCTGGAAAAACACTGAAATATCATGAATCGAGACAATAAAACATGAAGCACGCTCCAACTTTTCGCATGCTCCCCACGGTTCCCGACATTGAAGACCCTGACCTGGATCATCTTACCCGACTCATCCGCAATCCGCTGACGGGCACCGTCTATCGCAGGCGCTTTGACATGGTACTCCAACTCCTGGAAATTGGTCCGGACACGCTTTTGGAAATCGGTTACGGCGCAGGTTTCTTAACCTACAACCTCGCCCCGCTGGTTCATCAATACACAGGTGTTGACATCCATGCTTATGGGGACCGCGTCGCTGAATGCATGACGGATCTCGGTATCAATAATATTAAATATTTACAGGGGGATGCGCGCCGATTGGATGAAATCCCCGATGGCTCATGCGACACCGTGGTGTCGGTAAGCTGCCTCGAACATATCCGTGAATGCGAGTTAGTCCAGCAAGAGGTCATGCGTGTCCTGCGCCCCGGTGGGCAGGCCGTATACGGTGTTCCTGTGAAGAATTTTATTACAAGTGCGTTGTTCTGGATTCTTGGTCACGACGATAAAGTCATCCACCCATCTGATCCTAGGGACGTATTGAAGGCCGCCCGTGGCAGCGGTCTGATTCTTGAAAAACAAACCTTCTTGCCCAGAATCAATGGCTTCATGACAGGGCTTTACTGGGCAGCGCGTTTCCGAAAACCGGCTAATCCGAATTAGTCAGCGAACACCCCCGCCCTTTGACCCGCCACACCTCCAGCGAAAGCTGGTTTTCCTTCTGGCTCGGAACGGTGCGCGAGGCATGCCAAGGTGCATCGAATTGCCCGATGCGAACAATGCAGTCGGAAGCCTCTAGGACATCCAGCGCGCTATCGACCGAAGCTTCCCCATGGCTTGAGGAAACCGGCCGGTCAGTTAAAACATGAGAAATTCCGTTTTCGTTGAGTTGCCGATAAAAACCCTCGGCTGCAACATGCCCCGCACGGGTCTCGTAAATCTTCTGGAATTTACGGAAAGGAAAAAAGGCAGGTGCCTCAATGTAGTAAAGATAATGGCGGTTCATAGCCACCACCTTGGCCACGCCCGACCGGCGATTCAGCCACTCCACCGCCTCGTATCCGTTGATTTGTCGTGCCAGAAAAGCCGCGCGGGTCTGGTTCGAAAAAGCGTACTGAACATACGGTCGAGCGAAAAACCCCAGCGCCACAAAGTTAAGGGCGATGGCCAGTATGAAGGCCGCCCCGACCGGGTCGCCAAGTTTGGGTCGGATTTCGCAGGCCCGCTTGGTAGACTTGGCCAGCAACAACAGCAATATCGGCAAAACCGGCAACAAATGGCGAACCTTCGGGATGCCCCCGAATTTCAGCCATAGAACATAGAATATGCCTAGACAAATGGCGGCGGGAAATAAGAGACTTTTCCGCACCCGATCACGAAAAAGCCAAATTCCGAACAGGCTGAACGGCGCGACCATCAGGAAAAACGGTCCCAGACCGACCCGGCCCGCTTCCATGGCAACAGCCGGAAACAACGTCGCCGCAACGGGATAGGCAAGCCAGCGCTCCCACCAAGAAATCTGCTGGTGACGAACGGCCAGATAAGCTTTCATGTCAGCGGCGTAATCGGCATCCCAATAGGGGCCATCGGGCAAACCCAAAACATCAAACAAAACCGGAAATACCGGATCACCCGTATGAAAAACGTTCCAGGCGAACCATTGACCACCAATGATGACCACCACCGCCCCGCAAAGCAAACCGTTGCGCAGCCAAACCCGACCGCTGAACATCAATAGCGTCAATCCTGCGGCCGCAACGAACAGCAGGCCAGAGTACTTGCTTGCCGCATACAACCCCGCACCCAACCCGATCACGATGACGGTCGCCATCGATCCCGACTTACGAAACTCACGCAACCCAAAAACGGCGATCAGGACAAACATCGCCATGCGCGCTTCAATGGAACCGGAACCGGCCCCGTAAAGCATTGCCGGAAGGGTTTGAAATAGTAGCGCGATGGCCAGCGCCCACGGCAGGTCCAGCCAGCGCCGGGCGAGAGTAAACATCAAGGCCGACGCCCCCCACCCACTGAGGAACGTCCACAGTGTCAGCGCGAGTTCTTCGCCGCCAGACAGCAGCAAAGCCGCCGTATATGTCTGTTGAACTAAAAGCGGAATCGCCCCGTCCAACGCGCGCGGCACAAAGAATAACTTACCCGCCTCGGCGAAGCGGCGCGGCAAATCAAAATGGTAGGCCAGAGTATCGGCCTCAACGGGCGGCGCCAGTGCCTCCAGTCCGTCGGCAAAAAACGCTATCGCCAACAAGGCGAGCAAAATGCGCTCCAACCAACCTAGCGGTCTTTTAATCGCGGGTTCCGAACCTGGCAACCGAAACAACGCCAAACCAAGCGACAGAACCAAACAAATCAACCATGCTTTCGGCGCCGAAAAAGCGTTGGCAACCCCGAACCAGAAAAACACCCAGCCCAGCACGCCAAAACCTACGGCGAATGCAAGTGCGCTGCGCTCCGCTTCCTCGCGCCCGCGCCACAAGCCCAATACCGCAAGCACGGCAGCCCCTGAGCCGAGGCAGGCGCCAAACAATCCACCCAATGCCACAAGTGAAGTCAGAGCGGCCATAGCGACCCCAGGACCGATATTGCGATATCCTTGAACTGAATCAAATAAAGGCCGAACAACCCACCGACCCAAATCCAGGCCAGCCATCTAAGCCGTCGCCCCCAAATTCCCAACGAGCGGTTATCGGTCATTTCCGCTACTTTCATGTCAGGCGTCGACCCGTCAGGTCAATGGCAGGAAAACTGGTTTGACTTGCGTCAAGAGGAACGCTCCAGTTTGAGCAATTTTGTGATGTATACCGCCGCCGCGACCAGCAGCATCGGCCCAGATGTATTGAACAGGGGTCGACCGGCATTGTCACCAGCATTCGCAATCACGATCAACGCCAACGCTACGCCGGTCAGCAACACTGAACTCCACAGCCAATTCTTCGGGATCGAGCGAATTCCCAGCAAGCCTAGCGGCAACAGCCATATGAAGCTGTAAATCACGCCCTTGCTTGACATCAAAGCCTTCATTCCGACATCAAGGCTGGCTGAACTTAGGCCACTTTTTGCACCGAAATTCCACGGCATTACTAATTCCGTAGTTCCAACATAATGCAAAAGCATCAACCCTCCCAATCCAATGGCCAGACCGGAAAATATGTAAAAAAGAATGGAAAAAATTTCAGGGCGCCGATAATCACCGCGACCAACATCAACCATGACCCAAAAGAAAGCGAGACCCGACGAAAATATAACGGTTGTTTCGCGGGAAAGAAATGCCAGAACGGCGACCAGGGGCAGCGCACGCCATTTCTGTTGCGACACCAGCCAAGCCGTAAAAATCATCACGAACAACTCGCTGGAATCGACGAGACCGGACAAATACAGGTTGGAAATATTGAAATGGCATAAACAAAGAAGGGAGCTAATGAACCCAACGGTCTTCGACCCCGTGACTGCTGCTCCGGTAAGGAACAGAAAAAGTGCCGCCGAAGCGACAAAAAGGGAATTGGTCATCAGAAGGCTGAAAAATATTGGGTTCCAACTGCCGATATTTCCCTTGGAAAGCATATAAAACGGCTTGGCTACATACGGCACCAGGACCCGATAACGCCAATGAGAATCGGGTTCTTCCATAAAGCCGTTTTCGATAATTGACGAATAATACCGGGTATCGGCTAGGCTGGCATATGGCCACTCAGCGGTTGCAGCTGCCGTATCAGGGGCATAGCGGTTCAGGGTTGGATAACCCAACGAGAAACAAATAAGGAAAAACAGACACCAAACCAAGGCCAAGCGAGACGGGGCGAGATTGGAGAGAGTGGGATTATCCATTTTTTCGGGAAACTCAGGTTATCTGCCGAACAACGCCTCCTGATTAAGGGGTGCGGCGGCGGGTTTCGGTGCTCGATAATTTATACTCTAACTCCCTTTTAAATCAAGTGCCCGGGAATTGTCCCCAAGGGGTTTTCAGGACTTGCTGTCCGTACAGAATATCATCTGGCAGGGCCCTAAAACTTACGGAACGCGTAGTTGGAGGAAATAAATTTCTTTGGCAATGGCAAAAAGATTTGATATATCGCGGTTGAAGATTACGGGGTAGCGACCGTGCGAATGGGCTCTCCTTAAAGAGCCATTCTGACTACTGTCGGCATTCAACACTCTCGATGTTGAAATTATGTCGTAAGCCTTTGGCAACCGTAAAACGCTTGTATGAAAACGCGGTGTTTTAGCGGGGTCACATTACACTGATTACGGAGATCAGGGTGGTTTTCGGGTTTTCCTTTTCCGATATTTTCTGAATTGTCGAATTGTCTTGTTCCCCGCGCGCACTCAAGGAGATCAGCGGCAGATGTATCGAGAGATGGAGCCGGCGACAGAATATCAAGGAGCGGACCTTGAAGCGCTCGCCAATTTGCACCGCTATCAGCGTTGGGTGATCGAAATCTTTCTGCCATATCTTTCCGGGCGGGTAATAGAGTTCGGTGCCGGGGTTGGTAATATTTCGACACTGATCAGGCCACATGTCGCAACGCTTGATCTGGTTGAGCCGTCGGCCAATCTGGTCATTTCTCTAAAACGGCGTTTTGGCGATACTGATTGTGTCGCAATTTATGAGGAGTCCCTTGAATCCCGGCTTCTGGAAACCGCTGATGAGACCTACGAGTCGATCGTTCTGGTTAATGTCCTTGAGCACATTGAAGACGATGCAATGGCGCTCGAAGGATTCTATCGAATTCTCAAGCCAGGGGGACATTTGCTGCTATTTGTTCCGGCTTTGGAGTTTCTTTTCAGCGATCTTGACGTGGTGCTTCGTCATTTTCGCCGTTACCAACGACCGGAATTGAACCGACGGACTACGGGCGCCGGCTTTGATATCGTCAAGTCGAGATACTTCGATGTCCTTGGCGTGTTTCCTTGGTGGCTGCTCAACACGAAGATGGGCGCAACCGAATTTAATCCTGTGTTGGCCAGCATCTACGACGCTGTCTTCGTACCTTTGTCGCGGGGACTGGAAAGTCTGGCGCCGCCACCGTTTGGAAAGAATATTATACTGGTTGCACGACGACCCGAAGGGCCAAAAAAATAATATACATCACCGTCAAATTCCGCATTAATCGGATTTTGCAAAAGTTGCTGATCGTAGGTGGTTTGATCGAAAATCCATAAAGCTACTCGCTGACAAGGCAAAACGGCCCGCGCTTTATTTTAGTGAATCCCGCCGCCAAATTGATTTAACCTAACCGTTGAACTTGAAGGTGGCCTAAGGCATTTCCGCAACAGTCTAAACAAAACCTAAGATGGTATCGAGTATTGGCAATTTTTTTCAAAAAGCAGGAAACAGTGTTTATGCCCCCTCTTAATTTGAAGAAGCTTTCTGTCGTTATTCCCTGTTACAATGAGGAATCGACGCTTGCCCAACTAGTTGATCGGGTTACGAGCGCAGATACCAGCGGCTTGGACCTGGAAATTCTCATCATAAATGATGCGTCGACCGATGGCTCGGCAGAGATCGCAAAATCGATCGCTTCAACTGATCCCCGCATAGTCTTTGAACAACATGAAGAAAATATGGGCAAAGGAGCGGCGCTTCGAACTGGTTTCAACAAGGCCTCTGGCGATATCGTATTGGTACAAGATGCCGACCTTGAATACAGCCCATCAGATTATCCGATTCTAATTGCCCCCATTCTGAGTGGTCGCGCAGACGTTGTATTCGGATCACGATTTATTGGTGGAGCAAGTCATCGCGTTCTATATTTTTGGCACAGCGTTGGAAATAAGGTTCTGACCGTATTTTCCAATATGATGACCAATTTGAACCTTACCGACATGGAGACCTGTTACAAGGTTTTCAAAAAAGAAGTAATCGATCAAATTGAGGTAAGGGAAAACCGATTTGGATTTGAACCTGAAATAACGGCAAAAATTTCCAAAATAAAACCTGCTCTACGGATTTATGAAGTTGGTATTACGTATGACGGTCGCACTTATGGAGATGGCAAAAAAATCACCTGGAAAGACGGCATCAGTGCCATTTTTTGCATCCTCAAATACAATATCTGACCTTCTTCATAAACGCTGGATAGGTTTTGTGGCCGTTTAAGCTTCCGTCAGCTTCCCTTTGTCCAACCGAGTTGATCCGGTGTTCGGAGACGCGTCATATGACGTAGATAAAGCGTGATGTAGCTATTAACTCCGAAGATAGGATGTTCGATGTTACGTCTGGTAGAAGAAAGCCTTTTTTGCAAGGACGTTCACACCTATCTCACATCCCACAGGGAAAAGGGCCATCTGGAACGTAAAAGAATTCTGCCCAAAGGATGACGCCTCATATTCATGTTTTGTTCCACCTTAGGTTTCCGTTGGTTATTTCTCCCCCAGAAGCGCCCGATATTGCTGTTCGATGGTTGATAGCCGATAGGGCTTCATGAACATGTCAGTTGTCTTCGCCGTTATCCGTGGAGGGGACGAAATGAAATCCGCCAAGCGCTCCTCTTCGTCCGCTGTCGGCCCCTGCGGCGTGTCGCGAAACGTCATTGCCGCCGGGTAGTTGCTCAGGAAATCCAACGAACTGTCATCGGCCACGCTGACGATATTGACGATGGGCAAGCCCGATGCCGCATAGTCGACCAGTTTGCTGGGCAGCTGGTAATTCGTATCGTTGCCGATATTGATCAGGATATCGGCTTCAAAATTCGCCTTTAGGGCAACGTCCCGCGCCACCTGGCCATGCAAAAACAAATTCTTGCCCAGCAGGGTTTCGTATTCGGCGAAGCATTCGGCGCAGTCGTTCACGCGACCAAAAAAATGTGCCTCGACTTGCGGAAGCCTTTCGAAAACGGCGCCAAGTAAACGCAACAAATAGTCGGGATTGCGGATATCGCGGTAGAGCGAACCGGTGAAAACCAGCTTTTTCTTTTCCGAAGACAAACGAGGCGTAGCGGCGCACTCGCCGGAAAACAGGGGCGGCACCACTTCGATCTTCCCCTCAATCCCTGAAAACGCCTTTTCATATGCCCGGCGGCAAGAGGTGACCGTTACTGTTGCGCTATCACAAAGTTCCAGGACTTTTTGCTCGGAGCGGCGATTACGCTCACCGTGCAGGCGCGAATTGTTCACAGCAGGCTTGCAGGACCAGAACGGGTCACCAATATCGACCATCCAGTGAATGTCGTTTCGTATGGCTTTCACCGCGCGTCCGACCAGATGCCCCGTATACGGGGTCGACGTACTGATCACGGCGTTGAACCCGATCTCTCCCAAAAGCCTAAGCGCCATCTTCCTTGCAGCAAAGAACCAAAGACAGGTGCTGTCCGGCCAGTAGACTTTCTTCCACGTTGCGTCGTGAATGATCTTGGCAATCCTTGCCCAACCGGAAAACCGCTCCCCACCGAGGGCTTCTTCGCGTTGGGGGGCGTCTTTTTTCGACACACCCCCTCCCCTGCGCCGCTCGATCCACAGACGCAGATTTTCCGAGAACGCGCCGCCAACCCGATGGACATGCACACCGCCCAGCAACTCTTCCTCAAGCGCACCGAGCTTCCAGCCACTGATCACATGCACCTCGTGCCCCATCTCGGCCCAGCACTGGGCAATGGCCGACCACCGGTAGGCGCGCGGTCCCGGATCGGGTGGATAGCAATAGCAGATGATCAGCACCTTCATGGTGTTTTGTCCGTGCCCCTAAGGCCGTATCCCGTAGAAAACGGAACATGCAAGCCAAGGGCGGCAGATGCTTCGTTAGCACTTCGCACGACGATCTTTTGTGCATCCGCGCCGCCATCGTCGATGATATCACGAACGCGGATTTTGCCTGCGCTTTGCGACACTTCACGGTACACCGGAATACCAAACCCATGATGACACCCGACAAAGCGGTCGGAATCGAACCTAAGCGCCTCGGCTTTTGCCTCGTCACCCAGCCAAAATAGCCCCAGCTTCAGGTTCCCGGGTTCCTTGTCGCCCAGGCGCGGCGCGAAATGGGCTTTCACGGAGCGGTATTCATCGCGCCGTTCGGGCAACGGTGTGTACAGGTAGCTGCCGGGATCAGCGACCCAGTCTTCGCCATCAATATTCAACTCGACGGCCAGCTGGTCGTTATGGGCGTGCGCGCCCCTTCCGTTTAAGCCGATGGGCCCGCAGC
>JABGRG010000091.1 GCA_018648445.1 Rhodospirillales bacterium
GCCGATGAACTGGGCGTGGACGAGGGCGAGGCGGACGCGGTACCGGGCCTGACGGATGATCCGGAAGTCGCCGAAGCCGATGACGGAAAATCGGATCTGATGGGGCAGCTTTCCAATTTTCTCGAGGCCGATGACAGCCCGTTAACCACTGACGAAACGGACGACCCCAATGCGGAATCCGATGGTGAGCCGCCTGCCCTGGACGAACTGGATGCAGCGGCCCAGGAAATCGGTGTTACACAAACTGCCTCGCTTCCGCCGATGGTGGCCCGTCAACTTCCGCCAACGGTTTTGACGTTAGGCGAATCGGTTCATTTGACGGCGGCCAAGCCCCCGCCGGCCGACGATCCAAGCGAGGAGCCCTATTGCGTCGAAAAAAACGGGGGAAAAACCGTTTTTTGTGTTGAAGATGTCGATTGGCCAGCGGACCTCGCCGAGGAACTGGACGTCAGCACCATTATGTATAAGGGCGCACAGGCCATCGTTCGCTACGACGACGGAATAGCGACGCGGTTTCACGCCATCTTCCCGAGCCCGGCCTATGGCACGCTTGTTTCTTACTATTCGCGCCGCTTCGGCGAACCGACCGAGATTTCCGAACGAACGATTGCGCCTTTCGCCCAGCCACGCGAGGTTAACCCGATCATGTCGTGGCGGCGCGATGATCCGCTGTCCGGCGAGGTGACAACCCTTGAAGTCCGCCGCTACGACGATGCCCGCGGTACTTTCCCCGATTTGAAGCATGGCGTCCTGATGCTCTCCAACGCCACCTCACCACCGATTTTCCCGGTGTTGTCGGCGCTTGATCTGATGCCGACCACAGGCACGAATTAATCTTTATTACTCAATACCTGCCACGCCACGCATGAAACCAAAGCCGTAACGGTCTTGTGGCGGCCACGCGTTGCAGGTTCGGATCAAACGGATCGAATCCCACCCTCTGAAACCGCCGCAGCCACGCGTCGGCAAGTACGGCGGGAAGCAATGCCGGAAGCGCGGCTCTCGGAATTTCGTTTGACCGTTCGCGCGCCGCACCCAAACGCCGCCAAGCATATTCGGCCAGTTTCCTTGTGGCCCCTTTCCCATCGGCGCCCTTCGGTAGATTCTGCGGCAGAAACTCTTGCCCGCGTCCGGCATGAAAAGGAACAGCCCGTAATATGTTGCACACGGCCCAGGCCACAGCAACATTCGACGCCGCCTCCCGCGCCACCGTATCGCCGGTACCAGCGATATCCAGCGTCAAGCGGGCCAGCACACCCGACGTCCCGGCGGCGTAGTCGTCAAAATCAGCCATATCCGTGATCGGTTTTTCGTCGAGATCGCGCTGGCGTGTGTTGATAAGCCGATCAAAGAGCGCGCGATCCAGGCTGAAGTCCCGAACGGCCTTTGCCAACGGGCCAGTGATTTCATGGTGCGGCGGCTTCCCGCCGAAAACGCCGTCCAGTGCATCGCGCCACCATTGAAAGCGCACTTCACCCAAGATCGGCTCTGACACCCTTTCGGGAATTCTCGCCAATTCAAGATTGAAGGCGTACACCGCATAAAGAGCTTCGCGCACATCAACCGGTGCGAATTGCGCGCACAGGAACCGGTCATTGTCTAAGCGGCGAACCTGATCGGCACAAGTGGAAGGAGTTTGCATTGGTTCGTGCAACGTTTCCGCGATTTCTGTAAAAGGGTCTTTAAATGTCCACGTCGACACCATACCTCTTGGGCGGATTATTTTGAACGTATTCAACGGAGGAACGATACGATGGCTTTTGAATTACCCGCATTACCGTATGCCAAAGACGCTCTTGCGCCGCATATCTCGGCCAATACGCTGGATTTCCATTACGGCAAACACCACAACACCTATGTGGTCAATCTCAATAACATGACCGAGAATTCGCCGTTGAACTCGGCCAGTGTGGAAGAGGTGATCAAAGATGTTGCAGGCAACACGGAAAAGGTCGGAATTTTCAACAATGCCGCCCAGGTATGGAACCACACCTTCTACTGGCATTGCATGAAGCCCGGCGGCGGCGGCGCGCCTTCCGGCGAACTTGCAGCCGAAATCGACAAGGCGTTCGGCGGCCTCGACAAATTCCTGGAGGAATTCAAGACGGCGGCCGTAACCCAGTTCGGCAGCGGCTGGGCGTGGCTTGTGGCCGACGGCGGATCGCTCAAGATCGCCAAGACCGGCAACGCCGATACCCCGCTCGCCCACGGCCAGACGCCGCTTATGACCGTTGACGTATGGGAACACGCCTACTATCTGGACTTCCAGAACCGGCGTCCCGATTACGTGCAGACATTCCTTGATAATCTGATCAATTGGGATTTCGTTGCCGAAAACCTCGGCAAGTCCTGACAAACGACGACGGCCCGGAAGCAATTTCGCTTCCGGGCCGTAATTTCTTAAATCCGAACAATGTGACTTACGGCGAAACTTCAGCCACCTCGCCGGACGATTTGGCACGGCGCGGCAGCTTCATGTACAGCAGCAGCGGAACGGCGACACAGATCGACGAATAGGTGCCGATCAGAACGCCCCAGATCATCGCGAAACTGAAGCCTCTGATGACCTCGCCGCCAAGGAAATAGAGGGCCAGCAGAGCCAGCAGCGTGGTCACGCTGGTCATCACCGTGCGCGACAGGGTTTCGTTGATGCTTTTGTTCAAAAGCTCGGGCAGGGTCATGGTTTTGTATTTGCGCAAGTTCTCGCGAACCCGGTCATACACCACCACCGTATCGTTGATGGAATACCCGGCAATGGTCAGGATCGCGGCCACCGTGGACAAATTAAATTCCATTCCCAGCAGCGCGAAAACGCCGATGGTCGAAATCACGTCATGAACCAGGGCGGCAACGGCACCAACGCCGAACTGCCATTCAAAGCGGAACCAGATGTATAGCAGAATGGCGAAAATAGCGCCGCAGACCGCATACACGCCGTCCAGGAACAACTCTTCACTGACCTTGGGCCCGACGAATTCCGTGCGCCGGTATTCAACGTCGGTCCCCAACGCGGCCTTGACCTTTTCGACCGCCACTTGCTGGGCATGATCGCCACCGGGTTGCTTCTGAAGGCGGATCAGAACGTCATCGGGCGCGCCGAATTCCTGTAACGCCACTTCGCCCAGATCCAGATCAGAAAGGGTGGAACGCATGGACGCGAGATCGGCCGGCCCCTGGGTTTTGACATCAATCATGATGCCGCCCTGGAAATCGATGCCGTAGTTAAGCCCGCGTACGCCGAACAACCCCAGGGCGGCGACGATAAGCACCGCCGAGAAGATGAAATAGGCAATACGCCGGGTAATGAATTGGACGTTGGTTCCTGCCGGAACTAATTGCAGACGAAACATCGTTTTTCCCCTAAATCGGCAGGCTTTGCGGTCGCGAACGGCGCAACCAGGTGATCACCATCAGGCGCGTCAGCAACACCGCCGTAAACAACGACGCAGCAATACCGATGGCCAGCGTCACGGCGAATCCGCGCACCGGGCCGGATCCGAACTGATACAAGAGAACGGCCGCGATCAGCGTCGTCATGTTGGCGTCGACGATGGTCGTGATGGCCCGCGAATATCCGGCGTCTACCGCTGAAATCGGCGTTCGTCCGATTCGCACCTCTTCGCGTATGCGCTCGAAGATCAGCACGTTGGCATCCACCGCCATACCGATGGTCAGTACGATACCGGCAATACCCGGCAGCGTCAGCGACGCCTGAAGAACCGACAATGAAGCGCCGATCAGGATCATATTAAAGACCAGCGCAATGTCGGCCATGATGCCGAATCGGCCATAGGTCAGCACCATGAACCCGACAACCAAAAGCAGGCCGATGATGCTGGCAACCTTGCCCGCAGCAATCGAATCCGCGCCCAGCCCCGGTCCGACCGTGCGTTCTTCCAGAATAACCAGTGGCGCGGGCAACGCGCCGGCCCGAAGCAGCAGCGCCAAATCCTGCGCCGACTGGAAGGTGAAGCTGCCGCTGATCTGTCCCGCGCCACCCAGAATGGGTTCGCGGATTTGCGGCGCGGTGATGATGTTGCCGTCAAGAACGATGGCGAAAAGACGATTGACGTTGTCGCGCGTGATTCTGCCGAACTTTTTACCGCCCGCAGCATCAAAACGGAAATTGACCACCGGTTCACTGGTTCTGGAATCGGTTCCGGGTTGCGCGTTAACAAGCGAGTCGCCACTGAGCATGACACGCTTGCGCACCACGTACATGCGCGGCCTTCCGTCCGACGTTTTCTCGTGGGATGACGGCAGCAGCATGGACCCCGGCGGCAATCGACCGGCCATGGCCTCGGCGGGCGAGACATTGCCGTCAACCAGATGGAAGCTCATCTTCGCCGTCTTGCCGAGCAAACGCTTGACCCGCTCGGGATCATCCACGCCCGGAAGCTGGACCAGAATGCGGTCGGTGCCCTGGCGAATGATCGTCGGCTCGCGCACGCCGGTTTCATCGATGCGCCTGCGCACGATTTCAATCGACTGCTCAACCGCCGAATCGGTCCGCTCCTTGATGGCCTGTTCGGTCAGGGTCATGGTGACACGGCCACCGTCCTCCAGCGCCGGCGTGACGCCCCGGTCCAATCCCTTGATCAGACCGAACGCCTCATCCGCTTTGGCCACATCCTTGAGCGTGACCGTCACCGAATGACCGCGCACGCCCAGCCCGGAGTATCGAATTCGCGCCTTGCGCAATTCGGTCCGGATCGAATCGACCAGAATTTCCAGCCGTTCCTTGACGACGGCCGCAACCTCGACTTCCAGAAGAAGGTGCGAACCACCCTGCAAATCCAGCCCCAGGCTGATCTGCTTATGCGGCAACCACTCCGGCAACGCCTCGGCGGCGTCGCGGCTCAGGAAGTTGGGAGCGACAAACAGCACGCCGAACCCGCAGACGAGGGCGACGACGACAATCTTCCACTTGGCGAAATAGACCATTTAAGAAATATCACCCGGGCTAAATTATTTGCCCTTTCCTCCGAGAAGTCCTTTCAACTTGGCAACGGGACCTTCCTGGCTTTCGCCAGCGCCGCCGCCGGACTTCGTCGCATCTTTTACGGGTTCGCCTTTGGTGCGCACGGAGGCGATCATGCCGCGCTGGACGCGAACACGAATTCCATCGGCGATTTCGACCATCAGTTCCGCTTCGTCAATCACCTTGGTCACGGTGCCGACAATGCCGCCGTTGGTAACGACTTTATCGCCCCGACGGATGGCGCCCAGCATCTCGCGATGCACTTTGGCTTTTTTCTGCTGCGGACGAATCAACAGGAAGTAGAACACGACAAAAATCAGAATCAACGGCAGAAAGGCTTCGAATCCGCCTCCGCCGAGACCGCCCGCTTGCGCGTATGCTGGCGAGATAAACATCTAGAAACTCCTTAGAACTCTGGGGCTAAGCAGCCGGGAATATAACGTTAACGGCGAGACTTGCAATCGGAAAGAAAGGATAGAGCACTTTTCGACCATATGCGGTCATTCTGACGTGGTCTATTCAGGCCGTGGTTAGGAGAATCGCGCAGTGCGTAGCCTTTGCTACGGACCAGTGGTTCGACGACGCCACGGCCTGAATAGACCCGCCCGAAGGGTGCGTTTCGGTGGCCGCCCGCGTCGTTGTTCCGCTCACCCGATGCTTTAGCATCGCGTTTCGCGAAACGCCTAGCGGATCGTTCCGCCGAAGCGCATCAGAATGACCGCATATGGTCGAAAAATGCTCTCGCCGCTCAGGACGTTGACGAAAAGCCATTGAACGCCTACTTTTCGCCGCCCCAAGAAAGGATATTTCAAGATGCCGGACAACCATATTCAACCGCTGCTTTCCCGCGTCGCCGACGCCCTCGAACGATTGGCGCCGCCGCCGGAACGCGCGAACGAACCGGGCGCGGCCGACGCCTTCGTCTGGCATGCCGACGACGCCTGGATGGAACCGGTCAAAAAAGTCAGCCGGGTCGATATCAGTCTTCTCAAGGGCATCGACCGGCAACGCGACATCCTGCTTGAAAACACCCGGCGCTTCGCCAAAGGCCTGCCCACCAACAACGCGCTGCTTTGGGGCGCGCGGGGAATGGGCAAAAGCTCGCTGGTCAAGGCCATTCACGCAAAGGTCAACGTCGAAACCGATGGCCTGCTTGTGTTAATCGAAATCCACCGCGAGGACATCCAGTCCCTGCCCCGCCTGCTGGGTCTGTTGCGCGATGACGCGCGGCGGTTCGTTATTTTTTGCGACGATCTGTCGTTTGACGGCCACGACGCTTCCTACAAGTCACTGAAGGCGGTTCTGGAAGGCGGCATCGAGGGCAGGCCCGCAAATGTGGCCTTCTACGCCACCTCGAACCGTCGTCACCTGATGCCCCGCGACATGATCGAAAACGAACGCTCCACGGCCATCAACCCCGCCGAGGCGGTCGAGGAAAAGGTCTCCATGTCGGATCGATTCGGTCTGTGGTTGGGCTTCCACGCCTGCAGTCAGGACGTCTTTTTTGACATCGTAAAAGGATACGCCGCCAATTACGGCCTGGATATTGAGACCGACGAGCTGTGCCGCCGCGCCAACGAATGGTCGGTTACGCGCGGCGCGCGTTCGGGCCGTGTGGCGTGGCAGTTCATTCAGGATATGGCCGGCGAGCTGGGAAATCCCCTCGATTAGGCGGATTTTTCCTCAACCGTCTTTTTCGATTTGCGCGGGCCTGAGGCTTTTTTGCGGCTGCGGGTTCCCTTGGAAACCGATGCTTTGGCCGGCGGCGCTTTTTCGGATTCAGGCGCTTTTTCGGATTCAGGCGCCTTTTCGCGTTCCGACGGCCACTCGGCCCACGGATAGGGTTTCCGGTCGGACACGAAGGTCAGAAATTCCGTTGTCTCGCGCAGGTATGCTGCCAGTCCGGCCCCAAACACCTGAATTCGCGCGTGGACATCTCCCGTCAACGCCTTGAACAGGAATTGAACGGTCGCGACCACGAAAACAACGAGTTTGACGATCTGAAACACGATCCCGAAAAGCAACATGTAGGCAAGCCGCAGCCATGTATCCGTGTTCTTGAGATGATCCAACACCCCTAATTCGCGGCCGTCGGCATCCAGGCCATTTTCTTCCACGGCTTCGCCTCCCTCAATCTTCGGTTTTCCCGCCTTAGAGTTTACGACAACGCCCTATCCGGGGCAATCGGCATGGTTTCCTTGATGAAGAAGGCTGCGCCGAGGGCAATCAGGGCGGACACAAAAAAGACAGAAAACGCGTTGCCGTAGGCTTGCGCGGAATAACCGGCTGCTCCCTTGCCGTGGGCCTCCAGGATCATTCCCACCACCGGCTGCATGACAGCGCCGCCAAGGAACGGGGCGATGTTGATCAGTCCCACCGCCGTACCCGCGATTTTCACCGGGAACATTTCCTTCGCGGCTGTAAACCCGACGATGACGACGGCGCTGCCGAAAAATCCCAACAGAAGGCACCAGACGTAAAGCCCGGCCATACTAAACCCGGCGGGGAAGAATGCCGGGGGCACGCTAAGCGCCAGGACGGCAAACGCCGAGATCACCATAACCTTTTTTCGTGAATGCAAAACCCGATCGGAAATGTAGGCCATCGCCGGACTGCCAAAGATTAAAGCGATGGCCGGCATGGTCAGAATGCCGCCCGCTTGTAGTTTGTCCAGCCCATACACATGCATAAGGAACGGACCGCCCCACAAACCGCTGAAACTGAAAAAGATGCCAATGGTAAAGAAGAACCACGCAAACAAGGGCCAGAAGGACCAAGACCCCAGAACCAGTTTCACGCCTTGCCACAGACCGATGGCCGGGCCGCTTTCTTCCACCGTGCCGCCGTTGTTAACAGCAGGCAACCCCATCTCCTGCGGCGTATCACGCACCAAAAACCAGATCGCGGCGGCAAGAACCAACGTGCAAACGCCGATAATCGCAAAACTATCCCGCCATCCCAGGGCCGTGCTGAGGTAGGCGAAAGGCGAAGCCGCCGACAAAACCCCCAGTCCCCCGACTGCCATCAGAATTCCTGCCGCCAATGTAAACTCAGCCGTTGTAAACCAGCATGTCAGGACTTTCATGGTCGGCACGAAAAGCATGGCGACCCCCACCCCCACCAGGACGCGGGCGGCAATTGCCCAGCCCACGGACGGGGCCATCCCGAAGGCAACGGACGCTATACCGGCCAGCACGAAAAATGAAGTAATGGTCTTACGCGGCCCCCACGAGTCCGAAAGCAACCCGCTGGGGATTTGCATCAAGGCGTAGGGATAGAAGTAGGCCGAAGCCAGCAGACCCATCAGTCCGGCGTTGGCCTGCAGGTCGTCCATCATCTCAAGGGCGACCACCGCCGGACTTAACCGGTGGAAGTAAACCAGCAGGTATCCCAACGCCAACAGCGCAAACACGATCCATCGATAGGGGACTACCGCGATGGGCGGTCCAGCCTTCACGACAGCTTGCCCCGCCGCAAATGCGCCATCGGGTCGACCGCACGCCGCCCCTTGCGCAGTTCGAAGTGAAGCTGCGGGGTGGACACGTTGCCGCTGCTGCCAACCTTGGCGATGACCTGCCCCTTCTTTATTTTTTGCCCGCGTTTCACCAGAAGCGTGTCGTTATGGGCGTAGGCCGTGATCCAACCGCCGGAATGCTTGACCAACAGCAGGTTGCCAAACCCCCGGATCTGGTTTCCGGCATAGGCGACAACGCCGTTTTCGGCCGCATAAACCGGCGCGCCGCGCGCCGTCGCAATATTGATGCCGTCGTTATGAAATCCTTTGGTCTTGGGGCCAAATCCGGAAATGATCTTGCCGCGGGCGGGCCACGAAAACCCCTTGCCGCTGACGCGCGGCGGCTTCGGAACCGGAGAGCTCGCCCTGGACGGTTTGGACGGTTTGGAAATGGGTTTTGGGTCGGCCCTGACCAAAGTAGAGGCCGGCTTCGCGGGTGCAGACTGTGGACTGGCTTCGGTCCGGCCCGGCACACGCAATTTCTGACCGATCTTAATCAGGTAAGGTGGCTTCAAACCATTGACCTTGGCCAGCAGATACATGCGAACGCCATATTTTCGCGAAATCGCGGAAAGGGTATCGCCACGCACCACCGTATGAACAAAATCGCGCGGCAGGACAAGACGCTGGCCGACCACGAGCTTGTAAGGCGGCGCCAGCCGGTTGGCGTCGATGATGGCGCGGGCCGAAACACGGTGGCGGCGCGAAAGCGCGTAAAGGGTATCCCCCTTCCCGACCACCACCGACTGCGCGCCGACGAACAAGGCATCGGATGACGCCGGACGGACCGTGTTTGGTTTGGGACCTGGGGCGGTGTGAACCCCGCGCAACGGCGCGTTGACCGCCCGCACCTGCGAGGGCGGCGGCCACTCGGCCCAACTGCAACCGCCGACGGCGAACGCCAGCAGCAGCAAAATCAAACTTGTTTTCGTATCCCGCCACATGGACTGATTATCGCGAAGGACGGCACTTTCTTCAACGCCGGGTTTATTCACCCGCGACACCGGGAACCAGCGGAACGAAGCGCACGGTTCCCACGGGTTCCTTGTCGAACCCGTCATCCGTCCGGCGCACGCGCACCAGGGTCTGGTCGCCGTCGGGATCGCCGATGGGGGCAACCATAATTCCGCCCACGGCCAGTTGATCGGCGAGTTTCTCGGGCAATTGGGAAGCCGCCGCCGTCACCACGATGCGGTCAAACGGGGCCTGTTCGGGCCAGCCTTGCATTCCGTCACCCAGTTTCGTCGTGATGTTGGTGATGCGCAATCCGCTGAACTGGCTTTTGGCCATTTCCAGCAGTTCACGATGCCGTTCGATCGTGTAGAGCCTCCGGCACAGGCCCGCCAGAATGGCCGCCTGATAGCCCGACCCGGTTCCAATCTCCAACACCTTCATGCGATCCCCGACTTCCAGCGCCTGCGTCATTTTGGCGACGACGGAAGGTTGGCTGATGGTTTGATGGCGGCCAATGGGAAGGGTCGTGTCGTCATAGGCGCGGTCGCGAAAAGTCACCGGAACAAAGGCATCCCGGGCGATCTTCTCCATAATGCCCAAAACGCGCGTATCGGTGATGCCGTTTCGGCGGAGCGCCAGAATCAGGCGGATTTTTCGCGAATCCGGGTTCACGTAAACACCGTTCTCAACGTTTTGATGGACGGCCGGTGGGTCAGGTCCAGGCACAACGGCGTAATTGACACCGCGCCACGCTTGATGGCTTGCACGTCGTCGCCGTCGCGCACCCGGTCCTCGTGGGTTTCCGAACCCAGCCAGAAGATATCGTTGCCGTGAGGATCAACCGCCTCGGTAAGGCCCTGCCCCGTTTTACCCGCCCCCTGCGCCGTGATTTCAACGCCCGTTACGTTGTCGGACGGAAGGTTCGGGAAGTTCAGGTTCAAAACCACGTTTTTCGGCCAGCCGTTGTCGCACAGGCGTTTCAGCACACCGGGTGCCCAGTGTTCCACCGTCGCCCAGCGCATGGGCCGGGTTCCTTCGTGAGCCAAACTCATGGCGATGCCGGGAATGCCCAGCAGCGCGCCTTCCATGGCCACCGCAATGGTGCCCGAATAGGTAACGTCGTCGCACAGGTTGCCGCCCGGATTGATGCCCGAAAGCACGATATCGGGCGGATTGTCGGCCATTATCTTGCGAATGCCCAGCAAGGCGCAGTCGGTCGGCGATCCGTCCACCGCGAAACGGCGTTCCGAAACCTTGCGAATGCGCAACGGGCGCATGCGGGTCAGCGAATGGCTGGCGGCACTTTGTTCGGTCTCGGGCGCAACCACCCAAACCTCGGCGGCGATTTCGCGGGCGATTTTCTCAAGCACCTTAAGTCCAGGCGCATTAATACCGTCATCGTTGGAAACGAGAACCCGTGCTTTCGACAGATCGACAACGTTGCTAGCCATTTTTCGCAATCACCTCTAAGCCGCCCATGTAGGGTTTCAGCGCTTCAGGCACGGCAATGGTTCCATCGGCCTGCTGGTAGTTTTCCATGACCGCGATCAGCGTGCGCCCGACGGCAAGGCCCGAACCGTTAAGGGTGTGCACGAACTTCGTGCCCTTTTCGCCCTGCGGACGATAGCGGGTTTTCATGCGGCGCGCCTGAAACTCACCGCAGTTCGAGCAGCTTGAAATTTCACGGTAACGTTCCTGCCCGGGCAGCCAGACCTCGATATCGTGGGTTTTGCGCGCGCCGAACCCCATGTCGCCGGTGCTCAACACAACAACCCGATAGGGAAGGTTCAGGCGCTTCAAAACTTCTTCGGCGCAGTTGGTCATGCGCTCCAGTTCGGCGTCCGAATCCTCAGGCCGCGTTACGCTGACCATCTCGACCTTGTTGAACTGGTGCTGGCGGATCATGCCGCGGGTGTCCTTGCCCGCCGCTCCGGCTTCCGACCGAAAACACGGCGTCAGCGCGGTAACGCGCCGCGGCAGGCTCTCTTCGTCAAGAATTTCCCCGGCGACCAGATTGGTCAGCGGTACTTCGGCGGTGGCGATCAGCCAGAAGCCGTCGGTGGTGCGAAAACTATCCTCGCCGAACTTGGGCAACTGACCGGTGCCGAAAAGCGCCTCGTCCTTAACCAGGATCGGCGGATTGACCTCGGTATAGCCGTGTTCTCCGGTTTGCAGATCGAGCATGAAAGACGCGATGGCGCGCTCCAGCCGCGCCAGCGGGCCGGTCAATACGACGAACCGCGAACCGGAAATTTTGGCCGCGCGTTCGAAATCCATCAGCCCCAGGTTTTCGCCGATTTCGAAATGCTCGCTGGCTTGGAAATCGAATGTCGCGGGCTCGCCCCACTTGCGGATTTCGATGTTCGCTTCCTCGTCCGGGCCGACCGGCACGTCGGCGGCGGGAACGTTGGGAAGGGCGGCCAGAGCGGTCTCAAGCTCGGCCAGCGCCTGCTTGGCTACCTCTTCGGCCTCGGCCTGCAATTGCTTGGACTTTGAAACCTCGGCGATGATCGCCGAGGCGTCCTCGCCCTTGGCCTTGGCCGCGCCGATTTGCTTGGCCAGCTTGTTGCGGTCGGCCTGAATTTCCTGAGCCCTGGTCTGGGCGGCGCGCCTTGCGCTATCCATTTCGATCAGGCTTTGCGCGGCCGGTTCGGCGTTGCGGTTTTTGAGCGCCGCATCGAAGGCGTCCGCGTTCTCACGAATCCATTTAATATCGAACATAGAAAACCTGTTTTTTCGTGGTTATTCGTCTCAGACGGTGTCGTCGGCGGCGTCCGTCGCGTCCCGTTCGTCGCGTTTCTTTTCAACAATCTTCACCGCAAAGATGGAGATTTCGTAAAGCAGCAACGTCGGCACCGCCAGCCCGATTTGACTGATGACGTCGGGCGGAGTTAGTAGCGCGGCGGCAACGAAAGCGATGACCACCGCATATTTGCGTTTTTCCCGCAGTCCTTCGGAAGTCGCCAGACCAACACGGGCCAAAAGCGTCAGCAGCACCGGAAGCTGGAAGCACAGCCCGAAGGCGAAAATCAGGCGCATGACCAAGGACAGGTATTCGTTGACCTTGGCTTCCAACTGGATCGGCAGGCCGCCCGCGGCACCGGCGGATTCGAAACTGAGGAAGAATTTCCAGGCCAGCGGGAAAATGAGGTAATAGACCAGCGCACCGCCCATGAAAAACAGCACCGGCGTCGCCGCCAGAAACGGCAGGAACGCCTGCTTCTCGTGCTTGTAAAGGCCGGGCGCGATGAACATCCATATCTGCCCGGCAACGAACGGAAACGCCAGGAACATGGCGGCGAAGAACGATACCTTGATGTAGGTGAAGAATGCTTCGTGCAGAGCGGTGAAAATCAAACGCCGGTTGCCGCCGGTTTCGACCAGAACGTCGGCCAGCGGCTGAACGAGAAAACTGTAAATATCCTCGGCGAAATAATAGCAGACGAAAAACAGCAGAATGATCGAGATGAAGGCCCGGATCAGCCGCGTGCGAAGCTCAACCAGATGGGCCAGCAGCGGCATTTTGTCTTCGCTGCTCGGCTGCTCGGCGGCCTGTTCGGCTTCCTCTGTTTGGTTTTCCTCGGCCACGACCAATCAAGCGCCTTCTTTTTTCGGGTTGTCGTCGTTATCGGTTTCCGGTTCGGTATCGACGGCCATGGTTTCAGCCGTATCTTCCAGGCTGGACTTCAAATCGGTCAGGCCGATCTCGTCGGCCATATCGCCGTCCGGGTCGATGGAATTTTCGATTTCCTTGCCCAGGTCGAAATCGGCTGCGCCGTCGACCTGCTTGCGGATGTCGTCCAGTTCGGCTTCACGCACAACATCGTCAATGCTGCTTTGGAAGTCCCGCGCCATGCCGCGCGCGCGGCGCACCACCTTGGAGACCTTGGCGATGGCGCGCGGCAGGTCCTTCGGCCCGACGACGACGATGCCGACGGCCGCGATGATAAACAGTTCCTGCCAGCCGATGTCCAACATGGGCGACGCTTTCCGGAGCGATATTATCGAAAATAGAGGCTTAGCTCTTTGCCACTTCGTCGGTTTCGGTTTCAGCCTTGACCACGGGTGCCGCCTCGGCATCGATGGCCTTCGGCGCCTCTGCCTCTTCCACGCCCGTTTCGCCTTCCTTCATGCCCTTTTTGAACGACTTGAGGCCTTTGCCGAAATCGCCCATCAGAGCGGAAATCTTGCCACGGCCGCCAAACAAAAGAAGCACGATCGCAAGAACCACGACCCATTGCCAGATTCCGGTCCATCCACCCATCATTTTTGCATCCCGCTTTTCGAATATAGAGTTCAGTCGGCGGGATAATGGCAGAAAGCCCTATCCATCGCAACGACGCGAAGCAGATCATTTCGACGATTGGGAGATATCAAGCCGGTTCGGCGGTTTCGTCGTCCGGGCTCAGGGGCTCGGGAAGCTCCTCGACACCTTCAAACAAACCGGCTTCTTCGGAGAGGTCCTCAAGGCCATCGGTTTGTCCGGCTGCAGCGACAGCACCTTGTACGCCGTAAGCCTCAATGGCGGGCCTTTTGTCCAGCAGACCGGCGGCCTTCAGCTCGTCGACGCCCGGAAGATCGCTCAACGCTTCCAGTCCGAAGTGCTGCAAGAACGTGTCCGTCGTTCCCCAGGTCGCCGGTCGTCCCGGTGTGCGCCGCCGCCCCACGGGCCTGATCCATCCCGCCTCAAACAAGGCGTCCAGGGTCCCGCGATTAAAGCCAACACCGCGCACCTCCTCGACCTCGGCCCGCGTTACCGGTTGGTGATAGGCGATAATGGCCAGGGTTTCGATCATGGCGCGGCCCAGTTTGCGCGTTTTTTGTTTCTGCAAAGCCAGTTGCGGACCCAGATCCGGAGCCGTTTGAAACGACCAGACATTTCCGCTTTTAACCAGCCGAACACCGCGATTGGCGTAAAGCGATTTCAGCTCGGCAAGCAGCGCCGGAATCTCCGCCCCCTCCGGCATACGCTCGGCCAGCGCCTTTTCCGACAAAGGCTCGACCGTCGAAAACAGGATGGCCTCGACAAGGCGTAAATGCTGTCCGTCGATTTCGCTCATTTTTCCTCACCACGACCTTCATCGGCGCCACGCAGAAAGATCGGACCGAAAGTTCCCATCTGCCGAATACGAAGGCGGCCTTCCTTGGCCAGTTCCAGACTGGCCGAAAATGTGGACGCCATTGCCGAACGGGTCAGCATCGTGTCCTTCAAACCGGGGGGCAGAAATTTCACCAGATTTTCCCACTCGGGCGTACGACCGACGTGCTGGCGCAATCTTTCAAGCGCCTCCTCGACCGAATACAGGCCCCAGGCTTCGATCTGCAAGGTCGTTTCGGACGCCCTGCGTTTCTGGTCGGCATAGGCTTTTAGAAGGTCGTAAAGCGACACCTCGAAGATGGTCTTGACCTCTTCCTCGGGCTTCTCCGGCATTCCGCGAGCGAAAAACTCCTGTCCCAGCCGGGGCCGCGCGACCAACCTTGCGCCCGCTTCCTGCATGGCTTCCAGCCGTTGCAGGTGGAACGCCAATGCGGCGGCCATTTCCTCGCCGCTGGGTTCGTCCTCGTCCCCCATCTCGGGAATCAAAAGCCGCGATTTCAAATAGGCCAGCCACGCCGCCATCACCAGATAATCGGCAGCCAGTTCGATGTTCGTCTTGCGCGCTTTGGCCACGAATTCCAAATACTGATCGGCCAGTTGAAGGATGGATATCTGCGTCAGATCGACTTTTTGATCGCGAGCCAGGGTCAACAGCACGTCGATGGGGCCTTCATAGCCATCCACATCGACGACGAAAGCCTCCCGCGCCACCCTGGCGGCGGCGGTTTCCTCAATGCCTTCGAAGCTGTCCTGGCCTTCGAAGCCGTCCTGCACCTCAGCGGTCATATCAGATAACACCGACCAAATTATAAATTACAAACTCCACGGCGCTGGCAGGGGTTCCGATCAACCACCAGAAGACATTCCAGTCCTGCCCCAATGCGTCCCCAATCCACGGAACCACGAATACTGCGCCCAGTATAATCACAAATCCGGCTCGTTCCAGCCGCGCCAGCGGAGCCGCCAGAACACGCGGCAGCAACCCCACAGCGACCCGCCCTCCGTCCAGCGGTGGAATGGGCAGCATATTGAAAATGCAGAGCAGAACATTGATCCACACGGCAGCTTCCAGATTTAGCGCGAACCATTTCTGGAAAGTCCCGGTCACAAAAGGCGTCGTATGAAACATGGCGGCGGCAAATACAGCCAAAATCAGATTGGTCACCGGCCCCGCAAGGGCGACCAAAACCATGTCCCGCCGGGGGCTTCGCAAGGCCCTGAAATTAACCGGAACCGGCCGCGCGAAGCCGAACATCATCTTGCCGCCGGACGCCAGAAGCAGCATGACGGGAAGAAGAAACGTTCCGAACGGATCGATATGCTTGATCGGATTGAATGTCACGCGGCCCAGCCGGTAAGCCGTATCGTCGCCCAGCCGCCAAGCCATCCAGCCGTGGGCCGCTTCGTGAAAAGTTACGGCGATCAGCACCGGCAGCGCCCAGATGGACACCGTATACAAAATTCCGCCGAAACCAGCCATTAGAGCATGTCTCCCTTATTCGGAACCGCTGAGACACCGTATCCGGTGTGCTGACA
>JABGRG010000220.1 GCA_018648445.1 Rhodospirillales bacterium
GGCCTGCAAGGGATCAAGATCGCGCGTAAGCACCTTGGATGGTATTCCAAGGGCTTGCCGAATTCCGCCGAATTCCGATCCCACGTCATGCGCGAGGATAACCCGGAACGGGTAAAAACCCTGTTGCAGGAATTCTATAAACCAATCATTGAGATGGCCGCCGCCTGAATGACAAAACCCGTAGTCGCCTTCAGCCACACCGCCAACGGGAACGAAGAACTTTCCGTCGATAGCGTTCTCAATGCCCTGTCCTCGGCGGTAATCGTCCTCGATGTCGACGGCATCATCGTTCATGTCAACACGGCGGGCGAGCATTTCTTGCAGGGTGGCGTCCAGTATCTCAAAGGTCGTCCCTTTCGCAGCCTGCTGCCCAACGACAACCCGGTATTTTCCCTCATCGAACAGGTCCGCAAACAAGGTTTCGCCGTTTCCGAATACGGCGTTTCCCTGGAATCGCCGCGCATTGGCAAACATCTCGTCAACCTTCAGGCCGCGCCGCTGGTAGATGCCCCGGACACCATCGTGCTGACCGTGCAGCAACGATCCATCGCCGACACCATCGACCGCCAGTTAACCCACCGGGGTGCGGCGCGTTCTGTCACCGCCATGGCGGCGATGCTGGCCCACGAAGTCAAAAACCCCTTGTCGGGCATCCGCGGGGCGGCGCAACTTCTGGAACAGAACGCCAAACCCGACGATGTCGTCCTGACAGCGCTGATCCGTGAAGAATCTGACCGCATTTGCGATCTGGTTGACCGCATGGAGGTGTTTTCTGACGCACCCCCGTTGCAACCGGGGCCGGTCAATATTCATCAGGTTCTCGACCGGGGCATGCAGTTGGCTAAAAACGGATTTGGCAGCCACCTGCATTTTGTTACCAACTTTGATCCGTCCCTGCCGGCGGTTCTGGGACACCGGGATCAATTAATTCAGGTGTTTTTGAATTTAATCAAGAACGCGGCCGAAGCCGCGCCCCAAAAAGCCGGCGAAATCACCCTGGAAACGGCGTATCAGCACGGCCTGCGCTTTGCCGTGCCGGGGTCCAGTTCCCGCATCCATCTGCCGCTGCGGATCAGCATCAAGGACAACGGCGACGGCATTGCCGATGACATCAAAAACTGCCTGTTTGATCCCTTCGTGACATCGAAACCCCAAGGTACGGGTCTTGGTTTGGCGCTGGTCGCCAAGATCATCGGCGACCACGGTGGCGTCATTGAATGCGATAGCCAACCCAAACGGACAGAGTTCCGAGTCATGCTGCCCATGACGGAGGGTGCGGAGATAGAAGATATGGAAGAGAGGGCTCAGGCATGAGCAAGGCTACTATCCTGTTGGCGGACGACGACGCCGGCATTCGCACGGTTGTCAGCCAGGCCTTGGGTCGGGCCGGATACGAAGTCCGCGCCGCCGGTAACGCCGCTACTTTGTGGCGCTGGGTCAGCGACGGTGATGGCGATTTGGTCATCACCGATGTGGTTATGCCTGACGAAAACGGGCTCGACCTCGTCCCGCGCATCCGCTCGATCCGCCCGGAACTCCGTATCATCGTGATGAGCGCCCAGAACACATTGCTTACGGCGGTCAAGGCGACCGAGCGGGGCGCTTTTGAATACCTGCCCAAACCCTTCGATATCGACAAACTGATCAATGTTGTCCGTCGCGGTCTGGAAAGCCCGCAAACCGATGGCGCTGCCCCCGGCGATGAAGTCGATGAGGCTCTGCCGTTGATCGGACGTTCCGGGGTCATGCAGGATATTTACCGAACCCTGGCGCGGCTGATGAGTTCTGATCTTTCGGTCATGGTCACTGGTGAATCCGGCACCGGCAAGGAATTGGTTGCCCGCGCCCTGCATGATTTCGGCAAACGCAAAAGCAAACCCTTCGTCGCCATCAATATGGCGGCGATACCGAAGGAATTGATCGAAAGCGAACTTTTCGGACATGAGAAGGGGGCCTTCACCGGCGCTCAGACTCGCAACGTCGGCCGTTTTGAGCAGGCCGAAGGCGGCACCCTATTGCTGGACGAAATCGGCGACATGCCCGCCGATGCCCAAACGCGATTACTGCGCGTGCTCCAGGAAGGTGAATTCACTACCGTTGGCGGCAACACGCCGATCAAATGCGATGTCCGGATTGTCGCCGCCACCCACCATGACCTGAAACAACTGATCCGACAGGGCATCTTTCGCGAAGACCTTTTTTTCCGCCTCAATGTCGTGCCCATTCGCTTACCCGCGTTGCGTGAGAGGACCGAAGACATTCCGGAACTGGTTCGCTCCTTCCTGGCCCGGGCCGCCGAAGACGGCTTGCCCTGGAAAATTATCGACAATGATGCGATGGAGCGGCTGAAAGTCCATTCATGGCCCGGGAACGTGCGGGAACTTGAAAATCTGATCAAGCGATTGGCGGCGTTGTATTCCCATGAAGTCATTACCGTCGATGACATCAATACGGAACTG
>JABGRG010000092.1 GCA_018648445.1 Rhodospirillales bacterium
TTGATGGGCCAGGGAATCCCGAAAACGGGCCAATCCGGCGGTTTTTTTGGCTGTGGGCTCTTTTATTCGCATTGGAATAAACTTCGTCCCATTGGCGTCGTTCACTGCACCCAGAGTATCTCTTCCAAGTGGCTCTCGGCAATGGTCTGGGCATTGGGGTGTTTCACGCGAGCACGAAACACCCCTTTTTCAAAACCGCAAATTCAAGACCACCCGCTTCCGTCTGTGGGCACCGTATTCTAAAGACGATCCGTACTTTTCTTCCCTACCCCTGTTCGTTCCACAACGTCCCGAATATTTGCGCCGCCTGGTCCGCATCGTCCTGCGAGATGTGACGGTGGGTAACAAGGCGCATGGTGGAGGTCGGGTTGGGCAGTGTCCAGACACCGCGCGGTTTGAGGGCTTCCGAGAACCAAGCGGCGTCGCGCCCGGATTTGGACAGATCGACCATGATGATATTGCTTTCGATATCATCCGGGTTGGCCAGGGCCGGGTCGATGGCTTGGAGTTTTTCGGCCAGCCGTTTGGCAACTGCGTGATCCTCGCCCAGACGATCCACCATTTCCTCCAGGGCCACGATGCCGGGTGCGGCGATGACACCGGCCTGACGCAGGGTGCCGCCGATCATTTTGCGAATGGCGTGCGCGCGGGCCATGGTTTCGGCGGGCCCGACGATCACCGATCCGATGGGCGCGCTCAATCCCTTGGAAAGGCAGAAGCTGACCGTATCGACGTATTGCGCGATTTCGCGCGCGGCGACGCCCAAGGCGGCGGCGGCGTTGAAGATACGCGCACCGTCCATGTGAACGGGAATGCCGAATTCGTCGGCCAGTTCGCGAACCGCCGCCAGATGGTCCAGCGCCAGGGCCCGTCCACCCGCGTAGTTGTGGGTGCTCTCAACCTCAATCAGAACCGTGGGCAGTTGCCCGTCTTTCAGCTTGGGCTGAATGGCGGCACGCAGGGCACCCAAATCCATGGCCCCGTTGGCGCCCGGAACAGGCTTGTAAAACAGGCTGCCAACGGTGCTGATGGCACCCATTTCGGCGACCAGCAGGTGAGCCTTTTCGTGGGCCAGAACGGTACCCTGTTCCCGCACGTTGGCCATTACCGCAACCGTATTGGAAACGGTGCCGCTGACCACGAACAACCCCTCGTCCTTGCCCAGCATTTTGGCCGACAGTTGCTCAAGACGCCGCGCCGTGGGGTCGCGTTCGCGACCGTCGTCGCCCAGTTCGGCATCAAGAATGGCCTGGCGCATGGCGTCGGTGGGAAGGGTTACGGTATCGCTGCGAAGATCGATAAGGCTCATGAAATTCTCCTCCCGCCACTATTGGACGAGCTCTGGATTTTATTGCTTGGCCGCGAAGATAGCGGGAATGACCGAGCGACGCCACCAGCTAATACCAATTGACGCCCAAGTCTCTTGCATTTAATGTATACACTCTTTTATGCGTAACAACATCCTTCTGTACGGTCTTTATCGGCTGTCGGTTGGACTGAAAGTTTGGGTGAAAATGGCCGGAAAAGATGACGCCGGTTTGCCAGGAAAAACGGTGCGCCGCCGTTCACCGTTAACCGAAGAGGCCTACCAAGGCATAAAAGACGAAATTCTCGAGAATCGAATGGCGCCCGGATTTCAGGCGACCGAGCCCGAAGTCGCGGAAAGATTGGGCATGAGCCGCACACCCGTGCGCGAAGCGCTTATTCGCCTGCAGGAAGACGGTTTGGTCGAGGTTGTTCCGCGTCGCGGCATGCGTGTCCTGCCCGTTTCCCCCGATGACATGCGTGAAATCTACGAAGTTCTGTGCTGCGTGGAGACCGAGGCCGCCATGCTTCTTGCCGCGCGCCGGCCAAACGCCAACGATATCGCCGGTCTGGAAACAACAATTCGGAAAATGGATGCGGCACTTGAGGCGGACGATCTGGACGCCTGGGCAAACGCCGATGCTGAATATCATAGCACCCTGCTCTCGCTTTGCGGCAACAAGCGGCTGGCGGCGATCGCCACGACTTATCAAAACCAAGCCCACAGGGCGCGGATATTCACCCTTCGTTTGCGCGAACGTCCGGTCGGCTCGACCGACGACCACCGCGAACAGGTTGCAGCCATTCTCGATGGCGATGTTTTGCGGGTTCAAGAGCTTTACCGAGCCCATCGCGAGCGCGCCGCGACTGAACTTTTGGGAATCCTCCGACGGTTCAATCTCTATAGTCTCTAGGAAACGTCTACATGAGCGCCAACGAAACCTTCCGCATTGCCACGCTTCCCGGCGATGGAATCGGCCACGAAATCATTGCTGCTTGCACCGAAGTCCTGCGCGTTCTGGAAAAACGGGTCGGCGGCTTCAAACTGAATTACGAGTTTCTGGAAGCGGGCGCGGATTACTACCTGAAAACCGGCATCGACATAACCGATGAGGCTTTCCGCAAGGTTGGTGAAGCGGACGCCATTCTGCTGGGCGCCATGGGTCTGCCTTCGGTGCGCTATCCGGATGGGACCGAAATTTCACCGCATCTGAACATGCGCACGGCATATGGGCTTTACGCCGGTGTCCGCCCGGTAAAAGCCTATCCGAACGTGCCGGGACCGCTGTCCGACCCGCGCGCGGCAAACATCGACATGATTGTGTTGCGCGAGTCGACGGAAGGATTGTTTGCGTCACGGGGCGTGGGAAAAGTCACCGACGACACCGAGGGCACGGAAACACTGGTGATTACGCGAGACACCTGCGAACGATTGTTCGACTTTGCCTTCAGGCTGGCACGCCGTCGCAAGGAGAAAGGCGGCAAAGGGCGCGTCACGTGCGTCGACAAGTCAAACGTCTTTGTCGCGTTCGCCTTTTTCCGCAAGATTTTCGACGAACGGGCCGGCAACTTCCCGGATATCGAAACCGGCTACAATTACGTGGACGCCATGGCGCTGGATATGGTGCGGCGACCGTGGGATTTCGATGTGCTGGTGGCCGAAAATATGTTTGCCGACATCCTTTCGGATCTGGGCGGCGGCATCATCGGCGGCATGGGCATGGCGTCATGCGCCGAGATCGGCGACGAACATGGTCTTTTCCAGCCCTCGCACGGCAGCGCGCCCGATATTGCCGGACAGGACAAAGCCAACCCGAGCGCGACCATCTTGTCAGCCGCCATGATGCTGGACTGGCTGGGTGAGCGGGCTGGATGCCAGGGCGCAATGGACGCGGCGCAGGTTCTGGAAGACGCCATCGAAAAAGGTTTCGCGACACAAACTCTGCGTCCTTGCGAATTCGGCGGCCCGGACGGAACCAAAGCCTACACAAAGAAACTTATCGACCTGCTTTGACTTCCCAGTAGGTGCGCGCAACCTCGCTCAGATGATCGCGCATGGCCGCTTCGGCGGCGTCCGCGTCGCGCGCGGCGATGGCCTCGAAAATGCGGGTATGAGCAGCGATTGCAGCGGCGGTTGCACCGGGATAGGCGTTGGATATGGCGCGCTGTTCTGACAGCCACTCCAGCAGGCCCTCGTGCAGCGCAGTCAGGATCTGGTTCTGGGCAATTACCGCCAAGACATAGTGAAACTCGACGTCGGTGCGCTCGAAATTCAGCGGCGTTCCCACCGCCCTCTTGTTGGCTTCCAGGGCTTCGGACAACATTTTAACATCGTCATCTGTCGCGTTGGCGGCGGCTTCGCGAACCAACGCCGTCTCGAACAGCATACGCGCGTCCTGAAATTGCCGAACGCCTTCGGGATCAGCCAGCAAGGCTCGGGCCGCCCCAGACAGCTCACCAATAAGTACCTCTGCTGTTGGCTTGGTGACGCGGGCCGGTTCACCGCTGTTTTGCGCGACCAATCCCATCTTGGAAAGGGCGAAAAGCGCCTCGCGCACGGCCGGACGACCGGTTCCGAATTCTTCCATGATTTTACGTTCGGAAGGAAGCTGATCGCCCGGCGCGTAGTCGCCCTCAACGATCCGCCGCTCGAATTCGGCGGCGATTTCCTCGTACAGCTTCCTGCGTCGGATAACCGGTCGTTTCATTTGGTGCGTGCCGGGTTCTCGGGTCCCGCAGGCCCCTGGGGGATGCCCCTGGGAGACGTCCCTGGGGCCTGCGGGAAATTTACCGAAATCAGGCGACGTTGTGCTTGGCCAGCATTTCGAGGGCCTTGACCATAGCTGAATGATCCCACGCACCGCCGCCGTTTGCGGCACAGGCGTTGAACAATTCCTGCGCGGTTGCCGTGTTGGGCAGGCTAAGGCCCATCATGCGCGCATTGGAAAGGGCCAGATTGAGATCCTTCTGATGCAGGGCGATACGGAAGCCCGGATCAAACGTGCGCTTGACCATGCGATCGCCATGGATCTCAAGGATCTTGGACGAAGCAAAGCCACCCATCAGGGCTTCACGAACCTTGGCCGGATCGGCTCCCGCCTTGGACGCAAACAACAGGGCTTCGGCGACGGCTTCGATATTGAGCGCGACGATGATCTGGTTGGCCACCTTGCAGGTTTGGCCGTCGCCATTGCCGCCAACCAGCGTGATGTTCTTGCCCATAAGGTCGAACAACGGCTTCACCGTGTCGAAGGTGCCCTGCGCGCCGCCGACCATGATGGTCAGGCTGGCGGCCTTGGCGCCAACTTCACCGCCGGAAACCGGGGCGTCCAGATACTGACAACCCAGATCGTTGATCTTTTTGGCGAATTCCTTGGTATCGACCGGCGAGATCGAGCTCATATCAACGACGATCTTGCCCGCGCTGAGGCCTTCGGCCACACCGCCCGCGCCGAACAGAACCTTGGCGACGTCCGGCGTATCGGGAACCATGACGATAACCACTTCGGAGGCTTCGGCGGCTTCCTTGCCGTTCGCCACCTGCTTGACGCCCTTGCCCGTCAGTTCCTGCGGAATATCACCGATATCGCAGGCGCAAACTTCGTGACCGGCATCGGCCAGATGACCCGCCATGGGCGCGCCCATGATACCCACTCCAACGAAACCAATTTTCATGTCAAAAAACTCCCTCTAACTGAATTTCTACTTGTAAGGCGCGAACCAGCCGAGGCCTGCCTCGGTGCCGGCCGCCGGAACGTACTCGCAACCGATCCAACCCTTGTAGCCGGCGGCATCGATCGCATCGAAAAGAAACGAATAGTTGATCTCGCCGGTACCCGGTTCGTGACGGCCCGGGGTGTCGGCAAGCTGCATGTGGGCGATGGAGCCGATATTGGCGGCAATGGTGTTGGCCAGTTCGCCTTCCATGCGCTGCATATGATAGATGTCGTATTGCAGCTTGAGGTTTTCGGCCCCGATTTCGGCGATGATTTCCAGTGCCTGCGCCGAATAGTTCAAAAAGAAACCGGGCATATCGCGGAAATTGATGGGCTCGATGATCAGCGTGATCCCAGCCTTGCCACCCTCGGCCGCGGCAAATTTCAGGTTCTCGACATAGGTCTGGCGAAGCTTGTCTTCATCGGCCCCTTCGGGCTTCAACCCGGCCATGGCGTGCAGCAACGGGCTTTTCAGAACCTTGGCGTACTCGATGGCCTTGCCGACGCCGTCCTGAAACTCGCCGACGCGATCGGGAAGACACGCGAGGCCACGCTCGCCCGCATCCCAGTTACCCGGAGGCATGTTGAACAAAGCCTGTTGCAGACCGTTGGCTTGCAGTTTCCCGGCCAGTTCGTCTTTATCGAAGGCATAGGGGAACAGGAATTCGACCCCCTTGAAACCGCAACCGGCTGCCGCCGCAAAACGGTCCAGAAAATCGACTTCCGTAAACTGCATCGACAAATTAGCAGCGAATTTAGGCATGGCGGACTCTTTCCTCTACTTGTGGTAACGCACTCAGATCAAATTGCATCGTTGTTCCTAGCGTTTTTCACGCGAGACGACAACAAAACCTTTGCGCATCGTGAATAAATTTCCGCATTGCGGAACTTACCGGCTCAGGCGAGACGCGCTTTCACCTTTGCGGCCACCTGTTTGCCGGTAAAACCGAAATGTTCGTTAATTTCATCGGTCATGCCGGATGCCCCGAAGGTGGTCATGCCGATGATCAGGCCGTCCTGGCCCACATAACGTTCCCATCCCAGGGCGCTGGCAGCCTCGACCGAAACCCGCAGGGTTCCCGGCCCCAGAATTTCCTGACGGTAGTCTTCGGGCTGAGCGTCGAAAATCTCAAGGCACGGCATGGACACGACGCGCGTAGCGATGCCTTCGGCCTGTAGAATTTCGCGGGCGTCGCGGGCGACACACACTTCCGATCCGGTGGCCAGAATGGTCACGCGGGCCTCGCCATCGGCTTCGGCGAAGACGTACGCGCCCTTCCGGCAAAGGTTCTCGTCGGTATGAAGCACACGCACTTGCGGCACCGCCTCGCGGGTTGAAACCACGGTAACGGGCTGATCCTTGGCTTCCAGCGCCAGCTCCCAGCATTCAGCCGCTTCAATGGCATCGGCCGGGCGCAGGAACATGAAATTCGGAATGGCCCGCAGGGCCACGAAATGCTCCACCGGCTGATGGGTCGGTCCGTCCGGTCCCTGGGTGATGGTGTCGTGGGTGAACAGATAAATGACCTTCTGTTCCATCAAGGCCGTCAGGCGGATGGCCGGTTTGCAGTAATCGGAGAAGCACAGGAACGTCGCGCAATACGGCAACAAGCCCTTGTGCAACGCCAGACCGTTTGAAATGGCCGCCATGGCATGCTCGCGAACGCCATAGTGAATGTAACGCCCCGCAAAATCGCCGGGCGCGATTTCGGGGAAGCCGTCGGGACGGCTGAGGTTACTGGGCGTCAAATCCGCCGATCCGCCGATCATGCCGGGGATAACCGGAACCAGCGCCTCCATGATCTTTTTGGTAGCCAGCCGCGTGGGTTGATCGGCGGGTGATGCCGCAGCGTCCTTTTTGGCCTGCATCAGCACGCCGCGCCAGTCCTCGCCGATGTCGCCATCAATCCAGGCCTGGAAGGTCGCGCGCTTTTCGGGATCGACAGCAGCCAGACGCTCGGCCCAGGCGGCGTAATCGCCTTCGCTGCGCTTGCCCGCGTCACGCCAGGCAGCCTCAATGGCATCGGGAATGACAAACGGATCGTGTGGCCAGTTCAGCGATTTGCGCGAACCCGCGACCTCGGCATCATCGGGCGGCACGCCGTGGGCCGCCGCCGTGCCCGCCTTGGTCGGGAACGAATAGCCGATGGTCGTGCGCAGGGCGACGATGCAGGGTTTTTCCACGCGCTTGGCTTCCTCGATAGCGGCAGCGGTGGCTTCCGCGTCGTGCCCGTCGGCGGCAACCCAATGCCAACCGCAGGCTTCAAAGCGCGCCTGCTGGTCTTCCGAGGTGGCGAGGCTGGTCGGGCCGTCGATGGTGATCTGGTTGTCGTCAAACAGCACAATCAGCTTGTTCAGTTTCAAGTGCCCCGCAAGGGCGGCTGATTCGTAGCTGAGCCCTTCCATCAGGCAGCCGTCACCGGCCAGCACATAAGTGTGATGATCGACCAGATCGTCGCCGAAGCGTTCGGCCATCATGCGCTCGGCCAGCGCCATGCCGACGCCCATGCCGATGCCTTGGCCCAGCGGACCGGTGGTGGCCTCGACGCCGATGGCGAGATCGACTTCCGGATGACCCGGCGTGCGGCTGCCGACGCGGCGGAAACGCTTGATGTCCTCAATCGTCATGCCGGGATAACCGACCAGATGACCCAGCGCATACAGCATCGCCGAGCCATGACCGGCGGACAGAACGAAGCGGTCGCGGTCCGGCCATTCGGGATGGGTGGGATCATATTTCATGAACTGCGAAAACAGTACGGTAGCGAAATCGGCTGCGCCCATGGGCAGGCCGGGGTGGCCGGTCTGGATGCGGTGGATGGCGTCCATGGACAGGGCGCGCACGGCGTTGGCCATGTCGGACTGGGTCACTAGATTTACAACGTCGGTCGTCATCTGGATGGTTCCTCTTTTCCCGAATTTTGTAATTTATTGCCCCGGTTGCTGGGTCGTCAGTTCAATCATCATCCCGTCGGGCAGCACGACAAAGATAATCTTGTTACCGGCGTTCGGCCCCTGATCCACCGTCATGAAAGTCGGTGAAAGGGTGGTGATGCGGTCATCATAGGCAAGAATGTCGGCAATCGCGGCTTCGATATCGTCAATCACCACACACAAATGGAAATGCCCGACATCGACCATGCGCGCCTTGTAGGTTTTGCGCTCGGCGGGCCCGCTGTAGCACAGAAGTTCAAGATTGTGGCCGGGGCCGGAAACGTAGGCGATTTCGACATCGGCGCCCGGAACGTTGGTGATAAAGGCCGTATTGTTCGGATCGCGCGGTGCGCGGTTGAGCAACTCGTAGCCCATCACGTCACAAAAGAAACCGACCGAAAAATCCAGATCCGCTACGCAGATGCCCGTATGAAACGTCTTCAAAACCTCGAAATTCGCCATAGGATCGTCCCCTCAATTCCCCGGTGTCATGCCCCGGGTTTGATACGATTTTATCGCCTGGATTTGATACGATTTTATCGAATGAATTGCCAAGCGCAAACCCGCCCAAGCCCAAGCGAGTGGTATCAAAGGTATACCATCGCCAATTTCGGAGTCAAAAGAGAAAATGACCTCCCCCCGCTCATCGCGCCCGCTTGACGCCCTCAACTTGGACCGTTACGTTCCGCTTGTTCATGGTGTTGGTTTCGATCCGGGTTTTTCCCGGTCGATGAAAAGGGAACACGGTACGGTCCCAATTTGGATTAATTCCGTGGCTGCCCTCGCAACTGTGAGCGGCGAGCCGGAGCCTCAATAAAGCCACTGGGAAACTGGGAAGGCGAGGTTTTATGGCTATGACCCGCAAGCCAGGAGACCTGCCCGCACCGCGTCGCCCACCCATCGGACGGGGGTTTCCGATGGTCCGGTTTTTCCGTGTGTGGTGACGCCAATTTTGGTGTTGCCGCGTGGGAAATCGGGTCAATGGGTTTTTGGACATCCCGAAGAAACAAGACCATCGCCGGAGGACGGCCCCGAAAATTGGGGTGTGTCGGTCCGGGTGATTTCTCGTGCGCGCTTCTTTTCGTATTGCAAAAAGGAGACGAGGTTCATGAGAAAGTTAACGCGCTTGCGCGCGCACATTTCACTGGCGGTTGCGGCGGTTCTTATTCCCGCCGGCGGTTACGCGCAGGATAATTCGAAGTCCCTTGACGAAGTCGTCGTCACGGCGTCACGGCTGGGCATCGGCATGCCCGGCACTTCGGCCAGCGTCATTACCGCCCAAGACATCAAGGAAAGCACGGCGCACACCCTGCCCGAACTGCTGGGCGAGGAACCCGGCATTCAGCATCGCGATTTTTACAGCGCTTCGTCGGCGGACTCGTCGGTCGACATCCGCGGCTTCGGCGCGACGGCGTCTTCGAACACGCTGGTTCTGGTCAACGGGCGGCGGCTCAACGATTTCGATCTGGCAGCCGTCGATTGGGGCAACATCCCGCTGCAAAGCATCGAACGTATTGAAATCCTGCGCGGCAACTCCGGGGCCGTTTTGTACGGCGAAGGGGCCATGGGCGGCGTTATCAACATCGTCACCAAAACCGATTTGCCCGAGGGAACCAGCGGCGCGATTGGCGTTAAATACGGTTCCTTCGCTCACCGCGAAACCAATATGACGGCCACCCACCGAACCGGGGCGTATTCGCTCAGCGCGAACGGCACCTACATCCACAGCCGCAACTACCGGCGCAACAACGAGATCATTCAGGGTAACCTGGTGACCGAGGCCCGCTACAGCACCGACGACGGCGACGTTTACGTAAACCTGGGTGTGGACGATCAAGATCTGGGCACGCCTGGACACCGCCAGATCACCCTGACCTCGACCCAATTGGAGCCCGAGGAAACCCGCCGCGGGGCCACCACGCCCATCGACTATACACGGCAAAACGGCATATCGCTGACATTGGGCGGCGCGCATATGGTGGGCGATTCCGTCGAAGCCGTTCTCGACGCGGGCTATCGGATCAAGGACACCGAAGCACGCACGGTCAGCAGCTGGGGGACGCAATACAATTCCTATATCGATACCGAACTTTCAACGCTGTCGGTTACGCCGCGCCTGAACATTGATACAGACGTCGCGGATTTCGATACGTCCGTAACCACGGGGGTTGATTATTACTATTCGAACTACAATTCGGACCGGCAGCTAAACCCGGACGGCGCGGCCTTCCACCAGTACGACGGCAAGCAACACAGCCTCGGCCTGTATGGCCAGGGAACGATTGCGCTGAACGATGCGACGGAAGTTTCGGTCGGCGCGCGCGCCCAGTACACGCGATTCATCGCGGGCGACATGTATGATTCCAGTCTTGTCGCTTCCCCGTCATTCGATGGCCATCGCCAATCGGTCGATGAATCCGACATCAATATCGCGGCCAATCTGGGGATCGATTACGCCATAAACCGGAATTATACGGTGTTCGGCCGTATCGCCCGCAGTTTCCGCGCGCCCAGCGTTGACGAACGCATCGGGTCCGATCCCAGCTACACATCGTTTGCCTTGAAAACCCAGTGGTCGCGCGACGCCGAAGTCGGCGTGAAACTCGGCTTCGAAAAATTCAGCGCGCAATCCAGCGCGTTTTACATGAAACTGCGCGACGAACTTCATTATGACCCGAGCGCCAACGCCAACGAAAACTTCGACCCGACACGCCGATGGGGAGTTGAAAATTCCCTGACGTGGCAGCCGTTGGAGAAGCTGCGTTTCAAAGGCAATCTGAGCTACACCAAGGCCGAATTCACGGCCGGAACGCTGAAGGGTGCCACCGTTCCCCTGGTTTCGGACTGGACCGGCGGTGCCTCGGTGCACTGGGCCGTTTTCAAGGATCTTTTAAACGCGACGACGACGGTCAATTACGTTGCCTCGAAAAACGCCGAAAATGACGAGAAAAATTTCCAGCCCGAAATGCCCGGTTATACGCTGGTCGATTTCAAGCTGGGTGGCGCGTACAAGGCGTTCAACTGGTCGGCCTCGGTCAACAACGTGTTCGACAAAGACTACTACAATTACGCGGTGGCAAGCTCGTCTACATATGGCACGGTTAACACCTATCCGCTGCCAGGACGGACCTACCTTGTGGAGGCGGAGATGACCTTCTAGTGCTTAGGCTTGTGTACATAGCGCTTGTTTTGGCCGTCGCGGCAAATGTCGCGGCGGCTGAAACGCCGCGCCGTATCGCATCCATGAACCTTTGCGCCGACCAACTGGTTTGGCGGCTGGCCGAGCGTCGGCACATCGTTTCGCTCAGCCATCTGGCCGCCGATGATGAAGTATCGCTTATCGCCGATGAAGTTGAGGGCATTCACCTCAACCACGGATCGGCTGAGGAAATCGTTCCCCTGAAACCGGATTTGGTGGTGGCGGGACGCTATTCGGCACGCGCCGCCGTTTCGCTGCTGCGCAAACTCGGTTACCGGGTCGTGCAGTTGGAATTGGCGCGCTCGGTGGCCGATATTCGTCGGCAGATTGTCCGACTGGGAGAGGTTCTGGGCAGCCCGGACCGGGCCCGCCGAATCATCGCGCGCATGGACAGGCGCATTGAAGCAACCCGAGTGCCGTCAAGCGCACCCCGGCCAACAGCAATCAACTACCAACCCAATGGTTTCGCCGCCGGTCCTGGCAGTCTGATCGCCGATGTCTTGCGTCACGCCGGGTTTGATCTGGCGCGAATTGGCGGTTCGACCGGGGCTTATGCGCACCTTCCACTGGAAGTTTTGATCGACGATCCGCCGGACGTTTTGATCGTCGATCAAAGTTACGCGCAAAATCCGACGCTGGCCCATTCACTTCTTGCTCACCCTGCGCTGGATCATCTGGCAAACCGTATCCGCCGCGTCGCCGTTCCCAACCGGGTGTGGATTTGCGGCAACCCCGGCACCGCCCGCGCCATTGAGCAATTGGCCGAAGTCCGCGAACAATGGGCGGGCGAACAATGACTAGGGGATGGAAGCTCACAGCCCTGCTTTCGCTCGTGCTTGCGACGCTCGCGGTTCTTTCGCTGTTTGCCGGACGTGTCGCCTTTCCACCCGGCGAAATCGCGCGAGCCGTTTTCGCGCCGGGCGATATTGCCGAGGCCGTCGATATCATCGTCTGGGATTTGCGCATGCCGCGAACCTTGCTGGCGATCCTGGTCGGGGCCAGTCTGGGTTTGGCGGGGGCGGCGTTGCAAGGATTGCTGCGCAACCCGTTGGCCGAACCGGGTGTGATCGGCGTTTCGACCTCGGCGGCATTCGGCGCGGTCGTCGTATTCTATTCGGGTCTGGCCGGGGCCTTTCCCATCGCGCTGCCCCTGGGTGGAATGACCGGGGCTCTGGGTGCGGTCGCGTTGTTGATTTTATTGGCCGGGCGCAACCCGGGGGTGCTGACCCTGATCCTGGCAGGCGTCGCAGTCAACAGCCTGGGGGGGGCGTTAACCGCCTTGGCGCTGAACCTGTCGCCCAACCCCTACGCCGCCGCCGAAGTGGTTTTCTGGCTGATGGGATCGCTGGCGGATCGAAGTTTCGAGCATGTCCGGCTGGCCATCGTTTTCATGGTTCCGGGGTGGCTACTCATTTTTAGCGCCCGCCGCGCGCTGGACGCCCTGTCACTTGGCGACGATGCGGCGGCCAGCCTGGGGTTCGATTTGCGCGCCACCAGATGGCTCACGGTAGGTGGCGTGGCGCTGGCCGTCGGCGCCTCGGTGTCGGTGTGTGGAACCATCGCTTTTGTCGGGCTTGTCGTTCCTCATGTTCTGCGCCCGTTGGTCGGGTTCGAACCCAGCCGCCTGCTTCCGGCGAGCGCGCTGGGCGGCGCAATTTTGCTGGTTGTCACGGATATCGCAGTGCGCCTGCTTTCGGTCGGCATCGAATTGAAAATCGGCGTCCTGACGGCCCTGATCGGCGCACCTTTCTTCTTCGCCCTTTTAGTCAAGTTGCGAAGGGTGATGCGATGATCCGCTTAAAGGCGCAACATGTGGACGTTAAGTTCGGCTCCCGCGCGGCATTGAAAAACGCTGGCCTATCGGTTCAGGCCGGTGACGTGGTTGGACTGATTGGACCCAACGGCGCAGGAAAAACAACGCTTTTGCGGGTGTGCGCCAACCTGCTGAAACCGCGGTCGGGCGAGGTTTTGTTCGAGGATCAGCCGCTTGCCGACATGAACGCGCGGACGCGGGCGCGGGCCGTCGCCTTTCTTCCCAGCGGCGCGCCGTGCCATTGGCCGCTTGAGGTGTACCGACTGGTGGCCTTGGGGCGGCACCCACACCTATCACCCTGGGAAAATCGCAGCCCGGCAGATTTGGCAGCCATTGAAGACGCTCTGGAACTGGCCGACGCAGGCAAATTTCGCGGGCGGGCGGTCGATGAACTTTCCGACGGCGAACGGGCGCGGGTCATGCTGGCCCGGGCCTTGGCGGGCCAGCCACGCCTGTTGCTGGCCGACGAACCGGTTGCGGGCCTGGACCCCCTGCATCAGCTAAAAGTGATGGAAGTGATGGCGGCCCTGGCGAGAAAGGGAGACAGCGTTGTCGTCACCCTGCACGACCTGGCATTGGCGGCGCGCTTTTGCAATCGCATCGTGCTTCTGGACGAAGGCCACGTGAAAGCCGAGGGAACGCCCGCCGATGTCCTTTCAGCCGAACGCCTCGCTTCAGTTTTTGGAATTAGCGCGGTGCGCGGCGATCATGAAGGCCTTCCCTACATCCTACCGTGGTCTGCCGCGGAAAGGCCGCCCAGATGATCCCGGGTCCTGAAAAAATCGCCGTGGCAATGTCCGTGCTGCTGCATGGGGCTCTGGCCGCTACGGCTGTCTGGTGGCCATCTGATCCGGTCCCCTTCCCGATCGAAGCAGCCATCTCGGTAGAACTGGTTTCTATCGCGCCCGAGCCGGGTTCGGGGGCCAGCCCCGAGGTCGAAATTTCTGCCGAAACCGAATCGTCAAGCGAACCTGCCATTGACCCCGTTTTCGAACCGCCTGAAGAGCCGGTCGTTGAACAGACCGAAGAGCCGGTGGTGGAACGGACTGAAGAACCGGTAGAGGAACAGGCGGAAGAATCTGTGGTTGAACCGGTCGAAGAAGTGGTGGCGGACGTTGCCGAAGAAATGGTGGAACCGGTAGTGACGCCGGTCGAAGAAGTGGTGGCGGACTTTGCCGAAGAGATATCGCCGGAACCCGAAACCGTCGTTGACCCGCACCCCGTCTTCGAAGTGTCACCTCGGCGACCCGTGCGCCAAGCGCCGCCGCTGTTGGCCAAAATAACGCCCCCACGCCGACCGGTCTTGCACGAAAGGATGCCGACCGCCGTCCTGTCGCCACCATCACCAATGCCGCCATCACCATCACCGCCGTCGCAATCGAAAAAAACCGATGCGGCACAAACGGCCTCATTGCCGGAGGGAAGTTCGGGCGCCGGAGTTGACGAACCGGGGTCCAGCGATCCGGGGGGCCTGTTCGTCGGTCCCGGTTTTCGTCTTGGAACCGCACGCAACCCGTTGCCGCGCTACCCAAAGATCGCGCGGAGACGCGGGTTGGAGGGCCGTGTAATCGTCCGCGTCGTGGTCGGCGTCGACGGAAAGGCGCGGAGCCTGCGCATCGCCAGCAGCAGCGCCCACCGCATGCTTGATGAAGCAGCCCTCAAAGCCTTGCAAAAGTGGCGTTTTGAACCGGCCAGACGGGCCGGAATTCCTGTCGAGGCTCCGGTCGAAATTCCCATCGCATTCCGCCTTCACGATTAGAAAATGAACGACGCCGCTGGATTGACAGGCGGCAACCCCGCCGTTAATGTATACACAAATAGATGCACTAAATGGCGAGCAGCAAGGCTGGTTAAAGGGTGCACACGAGTTTAGCCCCGGATCGACCGAGGCAGCGGTTGTCAGGGGAGGCGGCGACGGTTCAGTGCGCATTTAGGCGCGAACCCGTCAACAAAATTGTTGATAATTCTGCCCGCTGCTTGGTAGCATCAACCAGGCAATAGAAACTGTTCGATTTAGGCTTCCGACCCATGATGCGCCGGAGTGGTCGGAGCGAAACGGAACGGGGACACCGCCGGCGGGATACGGAACCGTTCCTTAATGGGAGGCTACCGATATGAAGTTCGGATTGTGGTTCGCAACGACGGCCATCGCCGTCGCCATGACAGGTTCGGCTCTTGCCGAAGGCGTCGTCATCAAAATTCAAACCAGTGACCGTGCCGGTGACGAAACCTACCGCATTCAAAAAGACGAGTGGACGCCGAAGCTGGCCGAAATGACCGGCGGCGCGGTAAGCATTGAATTTTTCGCTGACGGCCAGATCGTCCCGCGCAAGGAAACGGTTCCGGCCATCACCGCCGGTATTCTCGGCGGTCACATCACGTCCATGGAATACCACACCGGTCTCGAGCCCGGCTTTGCCCTTCTGGGCGGTCTGGTTGCCGGTTATGAAAGCGCTGATCAGGAACAAATGTTCTACTTCAACGGTCCCGGTGTCGCACTGGCCCAGGAAGGCTATGACAAGACCTTCGGCAAGAAGATCCATGTCATTGGCGCAGGCCCGTACAACCGTGAAGCCTTCGTCGCCAAGGTTCCGATTCGCGCCTTCGCCGACCTCAAGGGCAAAAAGCTGCGCGCCCCTGAAGGCCTAGTCGCCGAAGTGTTCCGTCGCGCCGGTGCAGCCACTGTGGCCATGCCGACGACCGAAATCTTCACGGCTATCGAAAAGGGCGTGGTTGATGGCGCCGACTGTGTGACGTCAGCGCCTATGGAACAGATTGAGTTAATTGCGTAACGGAGG
>JABGRG010000093.1 GCA_018648445.1 Rhodospirillales bacterium
TCGTCCCAACATTGCAATGCGGCTTCGTACGTTCAAATTTCTGCTTCGCCATGGCCTATTCTCCGTTCTCGCCGAAATTCCTGGACTAACCCGCCATCTTGGTCCGGACTTCGTCCGATACCTGTTGGGGGACTTCCGCATAATGCTCAAAATGCATGGTGAACTGTGCCCGTCCCTGGCTCATTGAGCGCAGAGTACTGACATACCCGAACATGCTCGCCAACGGGACCTTCGCCGTAATAACCCGCGCGTTGGCGCGCTGGTCCATGCCCGACACATTACCGCGCCGCGAACTCAAATCACCGATAATATCGCCCATGTACTCTTCGGGCGTCACAACCTCGACCCGCATGATCGGCTCGAGAAGCACCGGCTTCGCCTTCATCATCCCTTCGCGGAAAGCCGAGCGCGTGGCGATTTCAAACGCCAGCGGACTTGAATCCACGTCATGGGACGCGCCGTCGAACAGAACCGCTTTAAAATCTGTCATCGGGAAGCCGCAAAGCACACCCGTCGTCTGCGCCGATTTCAAACCTTTCTCGACGCCGACAATGTATTCGCGCGGAACCGATCCACCGACCACGCCGTTTTCGAACTCGAACCCGGAACCCTTCGGAAGCGGCTCGAAACGGAACTTCACCCGGGCAAACTGACCGGAACCGCCGGTCTGCTTTTTGTGGGTGTAATCCACTTCGGCTTGCTTGCCGATGGTTTCGCGGTAGGCGACCTGCGGCAGACCGATATTGGCGTCGACTTTGAACTCGCGCCTCATGCGGTCGACCAGAATTTCCAGATGAAGCTCGCCCATCCCCTTAATGACGGTCTGGCCGCTTTCGGAATCAGACGCCACCTGGAACGACGGGTCTTCGGCCGCGAGACGCGACAGGGCTTGGCCCATGCGCTCCTGGTCGGCCTTCGATTTGGGCTCGACCGCGATCTCGATAACGGGATCGGGGAAGTCCATCTTTTCGAGGATAACTTGGTGTTGGGTATCCGACAAAGTATCGCCGGTGGTCGTATTCTTGAGACCGGCAAGGGCCAGAATATCGCCCGCGCGCGCCTCGGTGACGTCTTCACGCGAATTGGAATGCATCATCAGCATACGGCCAACGCGCTCGCGCGCGTCTTTCGACGTATTGCGAATTTGCTGGCTGGACGTCAAAACACCCGAATAAATGCGCACGAAAGTCAGGGTTCCGACAAACGGGTCGGTCATCACCTTGAAAGCCAGTGCGGAGAAGGGTTCTTCGTCCGAATTTTTGCGCTCGGCAGGTTCGTCCGTTCCGGCCTTTACGCCCTGAACGGCAGGCACGTCGGTCGGCGCGGGAAGGAAATCGACAACGGCGTCGAGAAGCGCCTGCACACCTTTGTTCTTGAAAGCGGAACCCAACAGCACCGGCACAAAATCACCGGAGACCGTGCCCTTACGAATACACTTTATGAGGGTTTCTACGTCAGGTTCGGTGCCTTCGAGATAGGCCTCCATGGCGGCGTCATCTTGGTCGATAGCGGCCTCGATCATTCGCGTACGGTAGTCGTTGGCCTGATCGACGAGATCGGCCGGAATATCGCCCACCACATACTCGGCGCCGAGGTTTTCCTCTTTCCAGGTGATTCCCTTCATATTGAGAAGGTCAACGACCCCTTTGAAATCGGCTTCCGCCCCGATAGGCAACTGCATCACCACCGGGTTGGCGCCCAGACGGTCGACGAACATATCGACGCACCGGAAGAAATCGGCGCCGACGCGATCCATCTTGTTAACGAAGCAAACCCGCGGAACCTCGTAACGGTCAGCTTGACGCCAAACCGTTTCCGATTGGGGCTCAACACCGCCAACGGCGTCAAATACGGCAACGGCCCCATCCAAAACTCGCAGGGACCGTTCAACTTCGATGGTAAAATCAACGTGGCCGGGGGTATCGATAATATTGATACGATGATCCCGCCACGAGCAGGTCGTGGCAGCCGAGGTAATGGTAATACCGCGTTCCTGCTCCTGCTCCATCCAGTCCATCACGGCGTTTCCGTCATGAACCTCGCCGATTTTGTAAGACCGGCCCGTGTAATAGAGGACTCGCTCGGTCGTCGTCGTCTTACCAGCATCAATGTGAGCCATGATGCCGATATTACGGTACCGATTGAGGGGTGCTGTGCGGGCCATGTTCTGGTATTCCCTTTCCCACTACCAACGGTAGTGAGAAAACGCCTTATTTGCTTCGGCCATGCGATGCGTGTCCTCGCGTTTCTTGACGGCCGTACCGCGATTGGCGGCAGCGTCGAGAAGTTCGCCGGACAGGCGCTCGGTCATGGTGTTTTCGGAACGATTACGGGAAAGATCGACCAGCCAGCGAATGGCCAGGGTCTGACGGCGCGCCGCGCGAACTTCGACCGGCACCTGATAGGTGGCGCCGCCGACGCGACGGGAACGAACCTCAACCGTGGGCTTAACGTTTTCGATGGCCTCGTGGAAAACCTTCAGGGGGTCCTGACCGGTTTTCGACTCGATGATATCGAAGGCGCCGTAGATAATTTTCTCGGCAGCCGATTTCTTACCATGGAGCATCAGGCCATTGGTGAATTTGGTGACCACCAGATCCCCGTATTTGGGATCAGGCAGAACTTCGCGCTTTTCGGCGGCGTGACGACGGGACATGCTACTCTTCCAATCCTACTTCGGCCGTTTGGCGCCGTATTTCGACCGGCGCTGGCGACGGTCGGAAACGCCTTGGGTATCAAGCGTGCCGCGAATGATGTGGTAACGAACACCGGGCAAATCCTTGACGCGTCCGCCGCGCAGCATCACCACCGAGTGTTCCTGGAGGTTATGACCTTCACCCGGAATGTAGCTCGTCACTTCAAAGCCGTTGGTAAGCCGAACGCGTGCCACCTTACGTAAGGCGGAGTTCGGTTTCTTCGGCGTCGTCGTATAGACGCGCGTGCAAACACCACGTTTCTGCGGGCAGCTTTCGAGCGCAGGCACCTTATTGCGAACGATAGGCGCCTGCCGCGGCTTCCGGATCAATTGGTTTACTGTCGGCATTGCGTCATTCCACTCCACACGCACCGCATCCAAAAATGCCGAGATAACGATGCATTACCCCATAAACGAGGCAAAAAACCTCTCCCGACGGCTATCACGCACCGCCCGGGAGGCGTTGATCTGGTTCATTTAGTCTCAAAGGGGCTGCGTCTAGACCGTGCGGTCTACCACCAGCCCCCCTCGGAGAGCGGCGAATACTAGTTACGCCGCCCTGCTCAGTCAAGCAAAAGAAACCCGAAATTTCGGGATTTCCTTCGGTTCCTTTAAACGGGAGGGAGAAAGCCGGTTTTCAGTCCGGCTCCACTCCTGATTCCCACACAAATCGGCTTGAAACGGGCCGATTATTCTCCTTCAGCACCGGTCGCAGCTGCCTCGGGGGCAGGCTTGGCTTCCGAATCGGCGGTCAACTGCGCCGCTTCAACCGGCGTCGCTTCCTCGATTCCTTCGGCCTCTTCGCCTTCGACGCCACCCATCTCGCGATCACGATCTGCCGCGATGGAACGCAACTGGTTCATCACTGCGCCCGTACCCGCCGGGACCAATCGGCCCACGATGACGTTCTCTTTAAGCCCTTCGAGGTTATCGACCTTGCCCGAAACGGCAGCTTCGGTAAGAACACGGGTCGTCTCCTGGAAGGAAGCCGCCGAGATAAAGGACTGCGTCTGCAGGCTCGCCTTGGTAATGCCCTGCAAGACCGACACCGCCAGCGCCGGCTTGGCGCCGCGTTCCTCGGCTTTGGCATTGACCTCATCGAATTCAATTCGGTCAATCTGCTCACCAACCAGGAACGTCGTATCCCCAGGATCGCTGATCTCGACCTTCTGCAGCATCTGGCGAACAATCGTTTCGATGTGCTTGTCGTTGATCTTCACACCCTGCAGGCGATACACGTCCTGGATTTCGGCAATCAGATAATCGGCCAGCGCCTCGACGCCGAGAACCCGAAGAATGTCATGCGGCACGGGACTGCCATCCATCAGGGCATCGCCCCGGCGAACGAAGTCACCCTCCTGAATACTGACATGCTTGCCTTTGGGAATCAGATATTCGTGCGGCTCGATATCCTTGTCATTGGGCTGCACGATAATCCGCCGCTTGGACTTGTAGTCTTTGCCGAACTCGACCACGCCGTCGATATCGCTGATGATCGCGAAATCCTTCGGTTTACGAGCTTCGAACAGTTCCGCCACACGCGGCAGACCGCCGGTAATGTCGCGGGTCTTGGCCGACTCGCGCGGCACGCGGGCCAACACGTCGCCGGCACTGACCGTCTGTCCGGGCTCAATCGAAAGAATAGCGTCCACCGACAGGTAGTAGCGAGCCTCGATCCCAGTCGCCAGCGTGACGATTTCACCTTTCTCGTCACGCAGGGTGATCCGCGGGCGAAGTTCGGCGCCCTTAGACTGCTGCTTCCAGTCGGAAATCACCTTCGACGCGATACCGGTCGCCTCGTCGAGGCGTTCGGTCATGGTCGTGCCCTCAACGATATCGACATAGTGAACGATACCCGGCTTCTCCGTGATAATCGGAAGCGTGTAGGGATCCCATTCGGCCAGCTTGTCGCCACGCGAAGCCTTGGCTTTATCCTTGGTCAACAGCTTCGCGCCGAAAGGCACGCGATGTCGGGCGCGTTCGCGTCCTCCATCGTCAAGCAAGATCAGTTCGGCGTTTCGGCTCATAACGACCCGGCCACCTTCACTGCTCTTCACCGTCGCAACATTGTTGAGCTTGACCTTGGAGTCGGACATAGCCTCAACCTTCGACTGCTCGGCACCACGCTGGGCAGCACCTCCGATGTGGAAGGTACGCATGGTAAGCTGCGTTCCCGGCTCGCCGATCGACTGGGCGGCGATAACGCCCACGGCTTCACCGATATTGACCCGCGTACCGCGGGCAAGATCGCGACCGTAACAGGTACCGCAAATGCCAATGCGGGTTTCACAAGTCAGCGGCGAGCGGATCAAAATGGTCTCGACATTACCCGCTTCCTCAATGATCGCCACCGCGTCTTCGTCGATCAGTTGGCCGCCCTTCACCAGAACATCACCGGTCGCAGGATTAAGCACATCCTGGGCAGCACTTCGTCCCAAGATCCGTTCGGAAAGCGGAGCAATGATCTCGCCACCCTGCACAACGGCGCGCGTGGTGATCCCCTCTTCGGTTCCGCAATCTTCCTCTGTGATAATACTGTCCTGCGCAACATCGACGAGACGCCGCGTCAGATATCCCGAGTTCGCCGTTTTCAAGGCGGTATCGGCCAACCCCTTACGGGCGCCGTGGGTCGAGTTGAAATACTCGAGCACGGTAAGGCCTTCCTTGAAATTGGAAATAATCGGCGTTTCGATGATCTCGCCCGAGGGCTTGGCCATCAGGCCACGCATTCCGGCAAGCTGTTTCATCTGCGCCGCCGACCCACGAGCACCGGAATGGGCCATCATATAGACAGAGTTGATGGGTTCTCCGGCCTTGGCGGTCGAAATTTCCTTCATCATGGCGTCGGCGACCTGATCGGTGCAATGGGACCAGGCGTCAACCACCTTGTTGTACTTCTCGCCCCGCGTAATCAGACCGTCCTGATACTGGTTTTCGAATTCCTTGATCTGATCTTCGGTCTTGCGGACCAACGTGGTCTTGCTGCGCGGGACAACCAGATCGTCCTTGCCGAACGAGATGCCCGCCTTGCACGCGTTGGAAAAGCCCATGGCCATCATACGGTCGGCAAAGATGACCGTCTCTTTCTGGCCGCAATGACGATAGACATCGTCGATCGCTTCGGAAATTTCCTTCTTGGTCAGCAGTTTATTGACCAGGGAATAAGGCACGTTCGGATGACGCGGCAGGATTTCAGAAAGAAGCATCCGGCCCGGCGTCGATTCGATACGCAAGATCGTCGGATTTCCTTCAGAATCGACCGTATGGTAGCGCGCGCTGATCTTGGCATGCAGCGAAACCGCCTTGGCGTCGAGCGCATGCTGGATTTCACCGACATTGGAGAAAGCCATTCCCTCGCCCACTTCGCCTTCCCGTTCGGTCGTCAGATAGTAAAGTCCAAGGACGATATCCTGCGAAGGAACAATGATCGGCTTGCCGTTGGCTGGGCTGAGGATGTTGTTGGTGGACATCATCAGCACGCGGGCCTCGAGGCGGGCCTCAAGGGAAAGCGGAACGTGGACCGCCATCTGGTCGCCGTCGAAGTCGGCGTTGAAGGCCGCGCAGACCAGCGGATGAAGCTGGATCGCCTTCCCTTCGATCAACTTGGGTTCGAACGCCTGGATACCGAGACGGTGCAGGGTCGGCGCACGGTTCAAAAGCACCGGATGTTCGCGGATCACCTCTTCGAGGATATCCCAGACTTCCGGACGCTCTTTTTCGACCATGCGCTTGGCGGCCTTAATGGTGGTCGCCATGCCGTACAGTTCCAGCTTGGAGTAAATGAACGGCTTGAAAAGTTCGACCGCCATTTTCTTTGGCAAGCCGCACTGGTGCAGCATCAATTCGGGTCCGACCACAATCACCGAACGGCCCGAATAATCGACACGCTTGCCAAGCAGGTTCTGGCGGAACCGGCCCTGTTTGCCCTTGAGCATGTCCGACATGGACTTCAGCGGACGCTTGTTGGCGCCGGTGATGGCGCGACCGCGCCGGCCGTTGTCAAACAAGGCGTCGACCGATTCCTGCAGCATCCGCTTTTCATTTCGGATGATGATTTCGGGCGCGTGCAACTCAATCAAACGCTTCAGTCGGTTGTTGCGGTTGATGACGCGACGATAAAGGTCGTTCAAATCGGAAGTGGCGAACCGGCCACCGTCCAACGGGACCAGTGGGCGTAACTCCGGCGGAATGACCGGGACAACCTCAAGGATCATCCATTCGGGCCGGGCGCCGGATTCGAGGAACGCCTCGACCAGTTTCAGGCGCTTGACCAGCTTCTTGCGCTTGGCTTCCGAATTGGTTTCGGCCAGATCCACGCGAAGGGTCTCGACTTCTTCTTCCAGATCGAGGGCCGAAAGCATCTCGCGAATGGCCTCGGCGCCGATGCCGACGGTGAAGGCATCCTCTCCGTATTCGTCAACCGCGTCCTGGTACTGATCCTCGCTCATGAGTTCGTGGTACTTCAAGGGCGTCAGCCCCGGTTCCACGACCACGTAGTTCTCAAAATAGAGAACCCGCTCGAGATCTTTCAGCGTCATATCGACAAGCAGGCCGATACGGCTTGGCAGCGATTTCAGAAACCAGATGTGCGCGACCGGCGAAGCCAGTTCAATATGGCCCATGCGCTCGCGACGGACCTTTTGAAGCGTGACCTCGACCCCGCATTTTTCGCAGGTTATGCCCTTGTACTTCATGCGTTTGTATTTGCCGCACAAGCACTCGTAATCCTTGATAGGACCAAAGATACGGGCACAGAACAGGCCGTCGCGTTCCGGTTTGAACGTCCTGTAGTTGATCGTTTCCGGCTTCTTGATTTCGCCGAATGACCACGAACGGATACGTTCGGGACTGGCGATTGCAATGCGGATCTGGTCGAAACGCTGGGTTCCGCCGACCTGCCCGAAGACCTTCATCAACTCATTCATATGTCTTCCTCCTAGCGAAGCGTCAGCGGACTAGTACTTACGCTGGTTCAGTTCGACGTTAAGGCCGAGCGAATGCAGCTCTTTGACCAGTACGTTGAAGGATTCGGGAATACCGGCTTCGAAGTTGTCCTCGCCGCGAACGATGGATTCGTAAACCTTCGTTCGTCCGGCTTGGTCGTCCGACTTGACGGTAAGCATTTCCTGAAGGGTGTATGCGGCACCGTATGCTTCAAGCGCCCACACCTCCATTTCGCCGAATCGCTGACCGCCGAATTGGGCTTTGCCGCCCAGCGGTTGCTGCGTCACCAAGCTGTAGGGGCCGATGGATCGCGCGTGGATCTTGTCATCGACCAAGTGGTGCAACTTCAGCATATAGATGTAACCGACGGTAACCTGCCGATCGAAGGTTTCGCCGGTACGGCCGTCGACCAGCGTGACCTGACCGGATGATTCCAATCCGGCCTGCTCCAGCATGGCGACGATATCGGCTTCACGAGCCCCGTCGAACACCGGCGTCGCAATGGGAACGCCCACGCGAAGGTTATCGGCAAGCACTTTAACCTCGTCGTCATCCAGATCCTGCACGTCGCTTTTGTAGGTTTGCGCGCCGTACACTTCTTTCAGGGTCGACCGAAGTTTTTTGACGTCGGCACCGGCCTTGACGGCATCGAGCGTATCGCCGATCTGCTGGCCCAGCCCCTTACAGGCGAAGCCCAGATGGGTTTCAAGAATTTGCCCGACATTCATTCGCGACGGCACGCCCAACGGATTGAGCACGACATCGACCGGCGTTCCGTCTTCAAGATAGGGCATATCCTCGACCGGAATGATCTTGGAAATCACACCCTTGTTGCCGTGACGCCCAGCCATCTTGTCGCCCGGCTGAAGTTTACGCTTCACGGCCACGAAGACCTTGACCATCTTCATGACGCCCGGCGGCAATTCGTCGCCGCGCTGCAGCTTCTCGACCTTGTTCTCGAAACGCTCCTGAAGCAGAGCGATGCTCTCCTCGAACTGCTTTTTCAGGGCTTCGACGTCAACCATGATCTTGTCGTTGGCGACGACGATCTGGGCGCACTGGCCTGCGGTGAAGCGATCAAGCACTTCCTCGGTCAGTTTGGCGCCCACATCGAGCCCCTTCGGTCCGCCGACGGCCTTGCGGTTGATCAGCAACGAACGAAGGCGCTGATTGAAGTTGCGTTCAAGAATGGCGCGTTCGTCGTCCCGGTCCTTGGCAAGGTGTTCGATCTCGGCCCTTTCAATGGCCATCGAACGTTCGTCCTTGTCAACGCCCCGGCGCGAGAACACGCGAACCTCGACGATGGTCCCGATAACGCCCGGCGGAAGCCGAAGCGAAGTATCACGAACATCGTGCGCCTTCTCGCCGAAGATAGCCCGAAGAAGTTTTTCTTCCGGAGTCATCGGTGATTCGCCCTTCGGCGTGACCTTGCCGACGAGGATATCGCCCGCCTGCACTTCGGCCCCGATATAGACGATGCCCGCTTCGTCGAGATTGCGTAACGCTTCCTCGCCGACATTGGGGATGTCCCGGGTGATTTCTTCCTGGCCCAGTTTGGTATCGCGGGCCATCACCTCGAATTCATCGATATGGATCGAGGTGAACACGTCGTCACTGACGATGCGTTCGGAAATGAGGATCGAATCTTCAAAGTTGTAGCCCTGCCACGGCATGAAGGCGACCAGGGCGTTACGCCCCAGCGCAAGTTCACCAAGATCCGTGGACGGTCCGTCAGCGATGATATCACCGGCTTCCACCCGATCCCCCACACGCACCAGCGGACGCTGGTTGATGCAGGTGTTCTGATTGGAACGCTGGAACTTCATCAGTTTGAAGATATCGACGCCCGCCGCTGAATGTGACGTTTCCTCGGTGGCCTGGACGACGATACGGGTGGCGTCCACCTGATTGACCACGCCGGAACGTTTGGCGACGATGGATGCTCCCGAGTCACGGGCGACAACGCCTTCCATTCCGGTGCCGACGACCGGCGCCTCGGCGCGCACCAGCGGCACCGCCTGACGCTGCATATTCGAACCCATCAGGGCGCGGTTGGCGTCATCGTTTTCAAGGAAGGGAATGAGCGCCGCGGCAACCGAAACCAGCTGCTTGGGCGAGACGTCTATGTAGTCGATGTCACCGGGTCGAACCAGAAGGTAGTTTCCACCCTGACGGCAACTGACCAGATCCCCGACCAGACGCCCTTTGGCATCAACTTCGGAGTTGGCCTGGGCGATGGTATACTTGCCCTCGTCCATGGCTGACATGTAGATGACGTCTTTGCCCAATGCGCCGTCCGTTACCTTGCGGTAAGGAGTTTCGATGAAACCATACTTGTTGACGCGGGCGTAGGTGGCGAGACTGTTGATAAGGCCGATGTTCGGACCTTCCGGCGTCTCGATCGGACAAATCCGCCCATAATGGGTCGGATGAACGTCGCGAACCTCGAAGCCCGCCCGCTCGCGCGTGAGGCCGCCCGGTCCAAGCGCCGAGAGGCGACGCTTGTGGGTGATCTCGCTAAGCGGGTTGGTCTGATCCATGAACTGACTGAGCTGCGAAGAACCGAAGAATTCGCGGACCGCGCCCGCCGCCGGTTTGGCGTTGATCAGATCGTGCGGCATCACGGTGTCGATATCGACCGAACTCATGCGTTCGCGAATGGCGCGCTCCATACGCAGCAGGCCAATACGATACTGGTTTTCCATCAGCTCGCCGACGGAACGAACCCGGCGATTGCCGAGATGATCGATGTCGTCGATCTCGCCCCGACCGTCCTTCAACTCGACCATCACCTTGACGACATCAAGGATGTCTTCCTTACGCAGGGTGCGCAGGGAATCGTCGGTTTCGAAACCGAGGCGCGCGTTCATTTTTACGCGGCCAACGGCAGAAAGGTCGTAGCGTTCGGAATCGAAGAAAAGACCCTTGAAGAGACCTTCGGCGGTCTCCGGAGTCGGCGGTTCGCCCGGACGCATCACACGGTAAATGTCGACCAACGCCTCTTCGCGTGAGGAATTCTTGTCAACCGCCAGGGTATTGCGGATATACGGACCGACGTTGATGTGGTCGATGGCAAGCGCCTGGACCTTCTTGATCTTCGCTTCATTAAGGGTTTCGAGAATTTCTTCGGTAATCTCGTCCCCGGCCTGAATGAAGACCTCACCGGTCTTTTCGTTGATCAAATCCTCAGCGGCATAGTGGCCAACCAAATCCCCCTCGGGGATCAATTGGTCCTTGAGGCCATTTTCCGAAAGTTGGCTCAACAGGCGCGCCGTCATCTTCCGTCCGGCCTCGGCCACGACCTTTCCGGTCTTGGCGTCAACCAAATCGATGGCCAGCTTGTTGCCCTTCAGATGATCCGGAAGGAACGGGGTTTTCCAACCCTTGTCGGTACGCGTGAAGGTAACTTGATTGTAAAAGAAGTTGAGGATTTCCTCAGGCGACATTCCGGTGATTTCGGAGATATCGACTTCCTTGCCCTCTGCTTCGCGCTTGGCCCGCAATTCCTGGGTTTCGGCGCTGTCCAGGGCCATCAGCATCGTCGTGACCGGTAATTTGCGGCGGCGGTCGATACGAACGTAGATGAGGTCCTTGGCGTCGAATTCGAAATCGAGCCACGATCCGCGATACGGAATGACCCGCGCGGCGAAAAGGAACTTGCCCGAAGAATGGGTCTTGCCCTTGTCGTGATCGAAGAAGACGCCAGGCGAGCGGTGCATCTGCGAAACGATAACGCGTTCGGTGCCGTTGATGACGAAAGTGCCATTACCGGTCATCAGTGGCATGTCGCCCATATAGACGTCTTGCTCTTTGATATCGCGGATCGAGCGCGCGCCCGTATCCTCATCAATATCCCAGACGACCAGACGCAACGTGACCTTCAGCGGCGCCGCGTAAGTGGTTCCGCGCTGTTGGCATTCGTCAACGTCGTATTTCGGCTGTTCGAATTTGTACTTTACGAATTCCAGCGTTCCGCGTTCGGCGAAATCGGTGATCGGAAAGCCGGACTTGAAAACCTCTTGCAGGCCCGTATCCGTGCGCTCGTCAGGATCGGTGTAGCGCTGAAGAAACTGGTCATAAGATGTTTTCTGAACCTCAATGAGGTTCGGCATCGGCACGACAGAGGAAAGCCGCCCGAAATCCTTACGGACACGTTTGCGACCGGTAAAGGACTTAGTCATTCCAAATCCTCGCAATTTGATATCTGTTCCGGACCCAAAATCACTCGACCACCGCCACCGGTGATTTGGGACCAACGATTTGCAAGCGACCACGTCGCTTAACAGCGAATATCCAGCGACCAGGCCGCTAGACCATGCGCCGTCTCGTTTTCATCGCATTCGCTTTCCCGACCGCGGTAAGGCCAATTCGGGCAAATGCGACAGACCGCTCGGGCCGGGCGGCGGTAACCCTTATCGGATCACCGCCGCCCGGCCCAAAGCCGGTAGATCGTAAACTGGCTGCAAACGCCAGCCGTAGCACTATTACTTCAGTTCCACGGTTGCGCCGGCTTCTTCCAGTTTCTTCTTAAGCTCTTCAGCCTCGTCCTTCTTCACGCCTTCCCTGACGGGCTTCGGCGCGCCTTCGACGAGATCCTTGGCCTCTTTCAGACCGAGGCCCGTGATCGCACGAACTTCCTTGATCACGTTGATTTTCTTGTCGCCGAACGACGCGAGAATGACGTCAAACTCGTCTTTCTCTTCAGCCGCTTCGGCAGCGCCACCGGCAACGGCAGCGACGGCGACGGGAGCAGCAGCGCTCACGCCCCATTTTTCTTCGAGCATCTTGCTAAGGTCTGCGGCTTCCATAACCGTCAGAGCGGAAAGATCCTCAACCAGTTGATCCAAATTCGCCATATCTAAAACTCTCCTTGGCTTGAACTGTAAGATTTAAAACCGTAACTCGCTTACGCCGCTTCCTTTTGGGCATAGGCATTAAGAACTCTCGCAACCTGTCCGCCGGGAGCCTGAAGCAGGCTGGCGATATTGGCCGCCGGCCTTGTCAGGATGCCGGCAATCTTGGCCCGCGATTCATCCAGCGACGGGGTGTCGGCCAACACCTTGACGCCTGTCGCGTCAAGAACGTCTTCACCGACGCCACCACCCAGGATGACGAGTTTCTTATTACCTTTGGCGAAGTCCGCAGCGATTTTCGCGGGTGCAACCGGGTCTGAGGCGAAAGCAATCGCCGTCGGTCCGGTGAACAAGTCGCTCAATCCTTCGTACTTCGTGCCCGCCAGGGCGAGACGCGTGAGCCGATTCTTGGTGACCTTGAAGCTGGCACCCGCTGCACGCATACGATCGCGAAGGTCCGTGATTTCGGCAACCGTCAAACCCGAATAATGGGTAACGACGACGCCCGCGGCCTCCCCGAAAGTTTCGTTCAACGAAGCAACCAGCGCTTCTTTCTGTGATCGGTCCACAGATCGTCTCCAATGTTATGGCTTGAGCAGGAATCCCCTAGAGGACCTACAACTCAAACCGTTGGACACATGACTTCCGTTCGCGAGAATGGAAGTCGATTTTCCTGTCCAGTCCGTCAGTTCAAGCCGTTCATCGGCTTACGCCGCAAAACGGGTCTCGACACTGTCTATGCAGGCGGAAAATCCCCTTAAGCCTTTACCCGGACGAACCGGACGCCGGCACCTACAGTCTTGGACAGGCCCGGGTGAATTTATGTGTGAATTCACGTGTGAATTCACACCCCGGCGCCAACCCTCCGTCTCCAATGGGAAGCGGGAGGGTAACTCTTAATCAGGCCGCCTGCTGCGGGGCCAGATTTGAAACATCCAGTTTTAGCCCGGGGCCCATGGTCGAGCTCAGGCTCGCACGCATAAGGTAAGTCCCCTTGGCGCCCGTCGGCTTCGCCTTATTGATGGCATCGATGAAGGCCCTGACGTTTTCGGTCAGCGCTTCCTCGGTGAAGCTCGACTTGCCAACACCGGCATGAATAATGCCGGCTTTTTCGACGCGGAACTCGATCTGGCCGCCCTTGGCCGCCTTGACCGCTTCGGTCACGTCGTTGGTGACGGTCCCCAATTTGGGGTTCGGCATCAGACCGCGCGGGCCAAGCACTCTGCCCAGCCGCCCAACGACCGCCATCATGTCCGGCGTCGCGATGCAGCGGTCAAAATTCATGTCGCCGTCGCTGATCTGTTTGGCCAAATCGTCGGCACCCACCAGATCGGCGCCCGCCGCCTTGGCTTCCTCGGCTTTTTCGTCCTTGGCGAACACCGCCACACGCAGGGATTTGCCGGTTCCGTTCGGCAGCGAGACAACGCCACGCACCATCTGATCGGCATGCCGGGGATCGACCCCCAGATTGATCGCGATCTCGATGGTTTCGTCGAACTTCGCGTTGGCCGCACTTTTCAGAACTTTCACAGCCTCGGGCAATTCATATACGGCTTCCCGGTCGATACCTTCGTAAGCCGAGCGGAGCCTTTTTCCTTTTTTCGCCATCTTCCTACTCCTCCACGACCTCAATACCCATGGAACGCGCCGAACCGATGATCATCTGCGCAGCTGCGTCGATGTCCGTGGTGTTAAGATCGGGCGCTTTCTTTTCAGCGATTTCGCGAACCTGCGCCATCGTCACTTGACCGACAACTTCCTTGCCGGGGTCGTTGGCTGCTTTGCTCAGGTTTGCCGCCTTCTTCAGGAAGAAGCTCGCCGGCGGGGTTTTGGTGATGAACGAAAAGCTGCGATCCTTGTAAGCCGTAATGACGCAAGGAATCGGCATTCCCGGTTCCAGGTTTTGCGTCTGGGCATTAAACGACTTGCAGAATTCCATAATGTTGAGACCGGCCTGACCCAGTGCGGGTCCGATCGGCGGCGACGGGTTTGCTTGTCCCGCCGGCACCTGCAGCCGGATATAACCTTCAATTTTCTTTGCCATTATTCCCTCGGTTTCTCGTGTTCAAAGGGTACGCGGTACGGCCATGGCGGGCCTCCCGCATCAATTCACGCCACGTCAGGTGGCGCGAAATTCTTCAATTCAGAGCTTCTCGACCTGCGAGTACTCCAACTCGACCGGCGTCGCCCGGCCAAAAATAGAAACGGACACTTTAAGGCGCGCGCGCTCTTCATCAACATCTTCGACCTGGCCGTTAAACGACGTAAACGGCCCGTCGGCAACCCGCACGGAGTCGCCGATTTCGAAGGTAATCGACATCTTCGGCCGCTCAACCCCTTCCTGCACCTGATGCAGAATGCGCTGGGCTTCCTTTTCCGAAATCGGCGTCGGACGTCCACGTCCGCCCAAGAAACCCGTCACTTTCGGGGTGTTCTTGACGAGATGCCAGCTCTCGTCGCTCAAATCCATCTGGACCAGCACGTAACCGGGGAAGAATTTGCGTTCGGCGTTCACCTTCGTTCCGCGGCGAACCTCGATCACTTCTTCCATGGGGACCAGAACCTGCGGAATATCTTCGTCCATCCCGTTCTGGCGCGCCTGTTCCTCGATCGATTGCGCGACCTTCTTCTCAAATCCGGAATAGACGTGGACCGCATACCAGCGCAGTGCCATCGAATTAACCTCCGAGCCCGAAAATCGTCCGCACGCCGAGCGCAAGAATTTGATCTACGAAGAAAAAGAACATCGCAGCCAAAATGACCATGACAAAAACCATGGCCGTCGAAATCATCGTCTCTTTGCGGGACGGCCACGTAACTTTCGCGACCTCCTGGCGCACTTCCTGTACGAATTGCGCTGGGCTGGGTTTTGCCATGTTCGCCTTCAATAAAATCGGATCAGGATTTAGGTTCGCCGGAGATCGAATGCAATAGCTGGTTTGGAAGCCTGCTTGCAATGGCAGGAGTGGAGGGACTCGAACCCACAACCCCCGGTTTTGGAGACCGGTGCTCTGCCAATTGAGCTACACTCCTAAAAGATCACCTTTGAAAACCCGACGGGATCCAACTCCCTTTCCTAATTCCGCAGTTGCGATAATCGCGCCGCCGCAAAATGCACAACAAATGCTGCGGCGACGCGAAAACCGAAAATCTGTTTACGTTTACTCGATAACCGATGCAACGACGCCGGCACCCACGGTGCGGCCGCCTTCGCG